>NZ_AP027081.1:2205000-2520000 GCF_030295425.1 Mesoterricola sediminis
GGCTGCGCAGGCGCCGCGCCACCACCTCCGCCCCCTCGGAATTGAAGCCCATGCGGTTCAGGATCAGCTGCTCCTCCGGGAGCCGGAAGACGCGGGGCTTGGGGTTGCCGGGCTGGGGGCGGGGCGTCACCGTGCCCACCTCCACGAAGCCGAAGCCCAGGGCCTGCCACAGGGGCAGCAGCTCGGCGCCCTTGTCCAGGCCCGCGGCGAGGCCCACGGGGGAGGGGAAGCGGAGCCCGAGCACCTCCCGGGCCAGGCCGGGATCCGGCCGCCCGCACGCTGACGCCAGCAGGCCCAGGACCCCGGGAATCCGCTGGGCCGCCGCGCCCGCCGTGAACGCCAGCCCATGGGCCGTCTCCGGGTTGAGCTTGAAGATCAGGGGCCGCAGGAGGGCGTACAGATCGGGGGCAGGTTTCATGTTGGGCTCATCCGGGTCTGGGACCATTATGGCCGCTCCCCTCGCGGCGGGGCAGTGAACCAGGGCATAATCGGCCTCGGCCTTGATTCCCCGTGGATCCCCCCGCCGAGGTGCCCATGCGATACCTGATCACGAACCTCCCCCTGGCCCTCGGAGACGAGAAGCGGCCCCTGGCGGAACTCCTCACAGCCCTCTTCGGGGGCGGCCCCGGGGAGTACCGGGACCCCGTCCTGGAGCGCCTCAGCCTGGACGCGCGCCACAAGGGCGCCATCCGGTTCCTGGCCGCCCTCTCCTTCACGACGGCGCGCCGCCTGGACGGGATCGAGCTGCCCAAGGGCGCCCAGGTGGCGCCGGCGCCGGCCTCCCCCGCCTGGGAGGTGGCGCGGGTGGCCCGGCCCCCCCGGGTGGTGGTGGTCGGCAGCGGCCCCGCCGGCACCTTCTGCGCCCTGCGCCTGCTGGACTACGGCATCGAGCCCATCGTCCTGGAGCGGGGCGCGCCCATGTCCGAACGGGTGCGCGCGGTGGCGGGGCTCTGGTCGGGCGGGCCCCTCGACCTGGACGCCAACGCCCAGTTCGGCGAGGGCGGCGCGGGCACCTTCTCCGACGGCAAGCTCACCACCCGCATCGGCCATCCCGCCATCCGATTCGTCCTGGAGACCTTCGTCCAGCACGGCGCGAACCCCCGGATCCTCCACCTGGCCAAGCCCCACGTGGGCACGGACGTGATCCGCAAGTGTTCGGTGCTGATCCGCAAGGCCGCCGAGGCCCGGGGGGCCCGGTTCCGCTTCCGGGCGCGCCTCGCCGACCTCCGGTTCCGGGACGGGGCCGTTTCCGCCGCCGTCCTCGCGGACGGGGAGGAGATCCCCTGCGACGCCCTCGTGCTGGCGCCGGGGCACAGCGCCCGCGACACCTTCGAGATGCTGCACCGCCACGGCGTGGCCATGCGCCAGAAGGCCTTCGCCATGGGCGTGCGCGTGGAGCATCCCCAGGATCTCATCGACCGGAGCCAGTACGGGCCCTCCCAGGGCCACCCCAGCCTGGCCCCCGCGGACTACAAGGTGGTCTGCAACTTCAGCACCGCCCGGGCCGCCTACAGCTTCTGCATGTGCCCCGGCGGCGAGGTCATCCAGTGCGCCTCGGAGGAGGGGGGCGTCGTCGTCAACGGCATGAGCAACGCGCGGCGGGATTCCGGCTTCGCCAACTCGGGCCTGGTGGCCAAGGTCAACACGGCGGACTTCGGGTCGGACCACCTGCTGGCCGGCATGTACTTCCAGCGCCGTTGGGAACAGGCCGCCTACCGCGCCGCCGGCGAGACCTACGGCGCCCCCGCCATGTCCGTGCAGGACTTCCTGGCGGGGAAGGCCACGGGCCGCCTTCCGGCCACCAGCTTCCGCCCCCGGGCCGTGCCTTCGGACCTGGCCCTCTGCCTTCCGGACTTCATCCAGGAGCAGCTGCGCGGCGCCATCCCCGACTTCGACCGCAAGATCCGCGGGTTCGCGAGCCGCCAGGCCCTCCTGCTGGCCATCGAGAGCCGCACCAGCAGCCCCGTCCAGCTCCTGCGGGCCGAGAACGGCGAGAGCGCCAGCCACCCCGGCCTCTACCCCTGCGGCGAGGGGGCCGGCTTCGCCGGCGGCATCACGAGCGCCGCCGTGGACGGCATCCGGGTCGCCGAATGGATCGCCCGCAAGGCCGGGGCCCCGGTCTTCGCGCCCTTCGAGCGGAACGTGAAGGCCGGGGACTACGCCACGGAATACTGAGGCTACTTGCCGGCGCCGGAACGTGCCACGTAGGTGAAATCAATCCGCTCCGAGGCGGAAACCCCGTACTCCGCGCTGAGGCTCCATTCCTGGGGCACCGGTTGTTCGAGGACCCCCGACAGGGGAGGGGTGCCTGCCGGGGCGTTGAGGGTGAAGGTGGCATTCTGGCCCGCGTGGCCCAGGCTGCCGGCCAGGGCGATCTCGCCATCCCAGGGGCGACTGAAGGTGCCCTTCAGGACCAGGGGCTTCTTGAACTTCCCGTCCTTGTTCGTGTCCGTGGGGCCCGTGCTGGCGCTCCGGAGGATCTGGAGGGGGACGAGGCTGTCGATGTCGGAGAAGGTCAGCGTTCCCGAGGGGCTGCCAGCCAGAACCAGGGTGTAGGTGGGGGAAGCGGCGGCGGGTTCGTCGGCGAGGAGGGGCAGGGCCAGGAGGGCCGCGGCCGCGAGCATGCGTGTGGACATGGTGGTCTCCGAAGGATCAGGGGAGGGTCGTGGTGCCGGTCGTGGTGCCGGTCGTGCCGCCCGGGAGCTGGGCGGTGTCGCCGCCCACGGCGCCGGTCGTGGTTTCGCCGCTGGTGCCGCCTCCGGCCAGGCCTGTGGCATCGCCGGGCGGCGGGGGCGGGGCGACGCGCTGGGCGCTGAACGTGGTGTACTCGCACCGGATCTGGATTTGGCCGTCGTCTTCGCAGGCGGGGTCGTCGTCCTCGTCATTCCAGCCGGCGACCCGGGAGAGGTTGCCCAGGGTGAGCCGGGTGTGCTGGGCGGCCAGGGGGCCGGAATCGGCGCTGAAGGTGACCACCGCCGACACGGGGTCGCCGCTGGCCAAGGCCTGGCGGAGGCGGCCGGGGAGGTTGGTGCCGTCGTCCTGGAAGGTGAGCTTGAGGATGTGGCGGCCGCCCCGGGTGGGGGTGGCGGGACGCTCCTCGATCTGGATGCGGGTGGGCGCCTGGACCTGGGTCTGGGTCAGGGCCCCGCTGACGCTGGTGAAGGCGACGGAAAAGACCGGCCCGGCGGCCTGGGTGGGAACGGCGGCCAGGCCCACAAGACAGGCGGCCGCAAGGGGTGTCCGGATGCGCAGGGGCATGGGATCCTCCGGAGTGTTGGTGTTGCGTAAATAGTGCTAATTCAAGGTTTGGAAGCGGCCGCTCCGAAGGAATGATAGGTTATTAATAACTGGTCGCAATCCCTTTTGTGGCGCGGGATGGGCGCCTGTCCCGCGGTTCGGACGCAGTCCTGCCGCCGGGGGCCGGTTGCCGCTATACTGGTCCCGAGCGGCCTCCGCATCCGGGGCCGCTCCCTTTTTGTGACGGGCCCATGAACCTGAGCGACGAAATCCAGCGCCGGCGCACCTTCGCCATCATCAGCCATCCGGACGCCGGCAAGACCACCCTCACGGAGAAGCTCCTGCTCTACAGCGGCGCCATCGACCGCGCCGGCAGCGTCAAGGGCCGGGAGGGCGCGGGCCACGCCCAGTCGGACTGGATGGAGATCGAGCAGGAGCGCGGGATCTCGGTGACGTCCGCGGCCATGCAGTTCGAGTACCGGGACCACGTGCTGAACCTGCTGGACACCCCGGGCCACCAGGACTTCAGCGAGGACACCTACCGGGCCCTGACGGCCGCGGACAGCGTCGTGATGCTGCTGGACTGCGCGAAGGGCGTGGAGGAGCAGACCAAGAAGCTCTTCCGGGTCGCCAACGACCGGGGCCTGCCCATCTTCACCTTCGTGAACAAGCTGGACAGGCCCGGCCGGGAGCCCGTGGAGCTCATCGACGAGGTGGAGGAGCTCTTCGGGCTCCGGGCGGTTCCCATGACCTGGCCCATCGGCTCGGGACCCGATTTCAAGGGCGTCTATGTCCGCGCCACGGGCCAGATCCAGGTGTTCGAACGGGCCAAGGCCGGGCGCAAGGCGCGGGTGGCGGGGCAGGGCAGCCTCGACGATCCGGAGATCTCGGCCCTCCTGACCCCCGACGAGCTGCAGCGCCTCAAGGATGACGTGGAGCTCATGGACCACGTCCTGCCGGCCTTCGACCTGGAGGAGTTCCTCGCCGGGCGCCAGTCGCCGCTCTTCTTCGGCAGCGCCCTCAACAATTTCGGCATCGCCGAGTTCCTGGACGAGTTCCTGGACATGGCGCCGGCCCCCCACGCGCGGCCCCTGGCCGCGGGCGGCGAGGTGGGGCCCGAGTCGCCCTTCACGGCCTTCGTGTTCAAGGTCCAGGCCAACATGAACAAGGCCCACCGGGACCGGGTCGCCTTCGCGCGCGTGGTCTCGGGCCGCTTCGAGCGGGGCATGGACGCCCTCCACGTGCGCGGCCAGAAGTCCATCAAGCTCAACTACCCCCACATGTTCTTCGGGCGGGAGCGGCTGATCGTCGACGAGGCCTTCCCCGGGGACATCCTGGGCCTGATCAACCCGGGCCTCTTCCGCATCGGCGACGTGCTGAGCGCGGCGGGCCCCGTGGAGTTCCATGCCGTTCCGCGCTTCTCCCCCGAGCAGTTCGTCTCGGTGCGCCTGGCGGATCCCGGCGCCCGCAAGGGCTTCCTCAAGGGGGTCCAGCAGATCGCGGAGGAGGGCGTGGTCCAGGTGTTCTGGCCCCGGGGCGGCGCGCCCCTGCCCATCCTGGGCGCCGTGGGCCGGCTGCAGTTCGACGTGCTCCAGCACCGCCTCAAGACCGAATACGCCTGCCCCGTCCTCATGGAGCCGAGGGGCTTCCAGATGGCCCGCTGGATCCAGGGCGGCTGGCCCGAGCCCAGCCGGTTCTGGGGCGAACTGGTGGAGGATTCGGAGGGCCGCGCGGCGATCCTCTTCGAGAACGACTGGCAGCGCAGGACCACCGCCGAGAAGAACCCGGACCTCACTTTCCAGGAACACCCCGCGTAGGTATCCTAAACCCGGGGAGCGGCCCGGCCGATACCCTGGGGAGGGGGTACCGATGCGCCAGGAGATCAAGCCCGAGGACCTGATCGTCACCGAGAACGACGGGACGCGGCGCATCAACCACGATGTCCTCGAGTCCTACGGGCTGTTCAACCTGCCCAAGTCCATCATGCGCAGCGCGCTGATGGTCTACTACGACAACGCCGCCCGGCAGGGCCGGGCCGCGGCGCAGACCGTGCGCACCTTCATCTCCCTGGCCTCCTCCATCACCCGGTTCCCCAAGCCGGTGGCCATCAACTTCACCCGCGGCGCCGCCTACCGCCGGAACATGCGGATGCTCCGGCGCTACAGCCGCTAGCATGCGCCGGTCCGCGGCCCTCCTGGCGGTCCTGGCCCTGGCCTGCGCCCGGGAGCGGCCCTTTCCCTTCGAGCAGCGGAACCTCGGCGTGAGCGCCACCTTCCCGGGGGAGCCCCTGCAGGCCTTGTACCCGGAGGACACGCCCTTCGGGCGGATGCAGTGGACCACCTTCGCCTACGCCCCCGGGGGGCGCATGGACCTGGGCTTCCACCTGGACGTGGGCAACCTGCCGCCGGGGGACCAGGGCGGGGACACCGTGCCCGCGGCCCTCGCGACCTACGAGCGGTTCCTGGCCTCCCGCCTCGGGCCCCTGGTCCGGACGGACCTGCCGCCCCAGCGGGGCCCGGGCTTCCAGTACGTGGCGGGAAGCCGCCGGGGCGTCCATGTGGAAGGGGTGGTGATCCTGAAGCGGGGCCGACTGCACCACGCCCAGGCCACGACGGCCCGGGCGGACGATCCCAGGCTCCGGGCCTTCCTGGATAGCTTCACGGTGGCGTGAGGGGCCGGGGCTTGATGTAAAAATTATTTTTACGGGGGTCCCCCTCCCGCGTATCCTGGTAGCCGGATTCCCGCATGGACTGGGGGGGGTGGAGGCGCATGACCGAGGGCCCGAAGGGGGCTTCGCTGGGGTCATTTTATGATTTCCTTGCGGATGCCATCCGTATCCATCCCGGCCCACCCGGGGTGGCCGCCTGGAGTTGTGTGCCGGCCTTCCTGGCCCTCGTTCTCATCCTGGCCGTCCTCCGGAATTCAGGAGTGTATGAAAATTCAATACTCCTGGGCTTCGGCAACCTGGTCCTGACCGGGGGCGGATCCGCCGCGGTGGCGTGGCTGCTCTGGCGGGCCTTCCTCGCCCAGGGGAACCCGGGCATGCTCCTCCTGGGCTGCGGGGCCGCGGCCTGGGGCGCGTCCGGCCTGGCCTCCCTCGTCGGCGGCTACGGGCCCAATGTCCTCATCACGGTCCACAACCTGGCGATCCTCCTGTCGGCCCTGTTCCAGCTCGGCGGCGCCCTCTACCCGCCGGGGGCGCCGGGGGTCCCGCCCGAGCGGCGGCCGGGGCTGGTGGCGGCCGGGGCCGCCGCCGTGGCCTTCGGAATCGGGCTGGTGGTCGTGGCCACCCTCCAGGGGGCCACGGTGCCCTTTTTCATTCCGGGGGAGGGCGGCACCCTCATCCGCCAGATGGTCCTGATCGCGGCCATGGGCGCGCTGGCGATCACCGCCGTGGCCGTGGGCCGCCCCGGTTTCGGGGACGGATCCCCGTTCAGCGCCTGGTATGGCCTGGCCGTGTGGATGGTGCTCATCGGGCTGCTGGGCATCCTGCTCCAGCGCCAGGCGGCGACCTGGCTCGGCTGGGTGGGCCGGGTCGCCCAGTTCCTGGGCGGCGCTTTCCTCCTCCTCGCCGCCCTCTCGGCGGACGCCGAGGCGCCGCGCCTCCCCACCCGCGGGCTGCCCAGCCTCTACCGGTACGGCGTGGCCTGCGTGGCCGTGGCCGCGGCCTTCGCCCTGCACCTGCCCTTCGGGTTCGAACTGGAGACCGGCATCGCCCTCATGCTCTTCATCCCCGCGCCGGGCCTTTCCGCCCTGTACGGGGGCCTGGGGCCGGGCCTCGCGGCCACCCTCGCCTCGGCCATCCTCGCCAACTACTTCTGGATGGGACCCCGCGGCTTCACCCTCCCCCGGACCTCCGAGGGCCTGGCCCTGGCGGTCTTCGTCCTGTCCTGCCTGACCCTCGTCCTGGCCACCACCGCCCTGCAGCAGGCCCATGCCCGCGCGGCCAAGGCCGAGGCCGATTCCCGGGAGGCCGCGGAACGGGCCCGGGGCGAGGCCGCCCTGCGGGAGACGGTGCGCCAGCTGACCCGAACCAACCGGGAACTGGAACTCTTCGCCTACGTGGCCAGTCACGACCTCCAGGAACCGCTGCGCATGGTCCGGGCCTACGTGGGCCGGCTCGAGCACTGCCTGGGGGCGGACCTGGACGGCCGCGCCCGGCAATACCTGACCATCGTCCAGGAGGCGGCGGGCACCCTGTCCGTCCTCATCGAGGACCTCCTCGCCTATGCGCGCCTGGGTTGGCAGGTCACGGAGACCGCGCCGGTGGACCTGGGCGTCTGCGCCGCCCGGGCCCTGCGGGGGCTGGAGGCCCAGGTGGAGGCCGCCGGGGCCCGGGTCGAGCTCGACGCCCTTCCGCGGGCGAGCGGGGACGCGGCCCTCCTCACCCAGGTCTTCCACAATCTCCTGGCCAACGCCCTCAAGTTCCGGAAGGGGCCGGGCCCCAGGATCCGCGTGGGCGCCCGCGCCGGCGCGGTCTTCGTCCAGGACGACGGAATCGGCCTGGACCCGGCCCACGCGGAGCGGATCTTCGAGGTCTTCCAGCGGCTGCACCCCCGCGAGCGCTTCCCGGGCAGCGGCATCGGCCTCTCCCTCTGCAAGAAGATCGTGGAAGGCCATGGCGGCCGGATCTGGGTGGAGTCCGCGCCCGGGGAGGGCGCGACCTTCTTCTTTCAACTTCCTGGACCGGAGGACCCCGCGTGAAGCATCTCCTCATGGTGGACGACAACCGGGGCGACGCCCTGCTCCTGGAGGAGGCCCTGGAGACCACGGGCTGGGGCGGCCGGCTGGAACGCATCGCCGATGGCTCCGCGGCCCTGGCGCGGCTGCAGACCGGTCCCCGGCCGGACCTGCTGGTCCTGGACCTGAACCTGCCCGGCTGGGGCGGGCGGGAGCTCCTGGCCCGGCTCCAGGGCCGGCCCGATCTGGCCGGGATTCCGGCGGTGGTGTTCAGTGGGAGCCCCTGGGAGGAGGCCGCCCTGGTGGCCGAAGGGTTCCCCGCGGGCCGCTACCTGGTCAAGCCGGATTCCTTTGACGGCTTCGTCGGGATCGCCAATATCCTGATGAATATCATGGGTAAGGCCTGACCTCTCAACTGCCTTGCAGGTGGCTCCGAAGGGCTGCCACGAAGGCATCCGCGTCCGGGTAGTCCTGGGGGTGGAGCCGGGGCCCCGGCGTCACCGCCACATGGGTCGCCCCTGCCTCGGCGAGGGCCCGCAGGTGGGGCATGAGGGTGGCGTCGCCGGTCCAGGGGTAGTGGCGGTCGGGGCTGTCGAGGCGGAAGGGCAGCACCGGGATGCCCAGGCGGTAGGCCATGCGCAGGCCCCCCTCCCGCAGCGGGGCCAGGCCCTGGCCCGAGGTGGTCGTCCCTTCGGGGAAGAGGAGGAAGGACCGGCCCCGGCCCAGGTCCCGCGCCAGGGCCCGGAGGGCCGTGGCGCGGCTGAAGGGGTTGTCCCGGTCCACGAACCGGAGGCCCGCCAGACGCGCGCCCGCCCCCACCAGGGGGTAGCCCGCCACCTCCAGCTTGGCCAGGGCGCCGGAGGGGCGCAGGGCGAGGAAGACCACGGGATCCAGCCAGCTCAAGTGGTTGGACACCCACAGGGGCGCGCCCTCGGGGATGGGTCCTGTCAGGTCCGCCGTCACCCCCAGGTGCTTGAGCAGCCTGCGGGACCACCGATGGAGGGCCTCCTCCGGGGCCCGGGCGCCCCCCACGGTGGCCGCCGTCCAGAGGGTCCCCCCCAGGGCGGCCAGGAGCCGCAGGGAGGTCAGGGTCCGGCCGCGGCGGGGGGTCACGGCTGCCTCACGCCGCCCCGGTCCCGGAGGAAGGCCTGGATGGCTTCGGGGTGGGCCTGGGCGGGGCGCTTCTCCCAGGGGGCCGACCGCGTCCAGAGGCCCAGCATGTCCTCGGGGCAGCCCACGAGCTCGTAGATGGTCTCCACGGCCAGGGCCAGCGCCTCGGCGCCCAGGGGCGCCGCCAGCGCGTCCTGGAGGAGGGCCGTCCGCCAGTGGTCCTGAGCCTGGGCCCAGCGGCGTCCGCCGGGGCGGGGGACCTTGCCCGTGGCTTCCCGGACGGCCGCCCACAGGGCGGCCTCGAAGGTGAGGAGGGCCGGCCCGGTGAGCCCGGCCAGGGCCTCCGCCGAAGGGCCCCGGCCGGGCAGGTTCGCGGCCCAGGCCTGGATCTCGGCCGGGGGAAGGATGCCGAAATCATGGCCCACCAGGATCTCGTCCCACCCGATCGCGAAGCCCTGGCGCGCCAGCACGGAAAGCCAATGTCCAGAGGTCATGGGGATCTCCTTAACTGAGTAATTGAAGGGCGGCGTGGGCGGCGACCCGGGCGCTCTCGCCGGCCCCTTCCAGGGTGGGCGCCAGCTCCATGAGGTCCGCCCCCACCCAGGACCACCGGCGGGCGTGGGCGAGGAGGGC
Source organism: Mesoterricola sediminis (assembly GCF_030295425.1). Taxonomy (NCBI): domain Bacteria; kingdom Pseudomonadati; phylum Acidobacteriota; class Holophagae; order Holophagales; family Holophagaceae; genus Mesoterricola; species Mesoterricola sediminis. The sequence goes on from NZ_AP027081.1 coordinate 2,214,661, forward strand.
GAACAGGTCGAGCACGGAGAGCCCCCCGGGCACCGGCTCGGCCACGGCCGGGCAGAAGGCGGGGTCCAGGACGTCCAGGTCCACGCTCACGTAGGCCGGTTTCTGGCCGACCCGGGCGATGTCCCCCTGGAGCTGGGTCGCCAGCCGCGGGTCGCGCAGGTCCAGGGGGGTCCAGATGCGCACCCCCGCGTCCAGGAGGAAGACCAGCTCCTCGCTGTCGAAGCGCGGGGCGCGGATTCCCAGCTGGACGGTGTGCCGGGGGTCCACCAGGCCTTCCTGGATCGCGCTCCGGAGCCAGGTGCCGTGGTGGTGCTCGGTGCCCCACGCCGCGCCGGTGCCCGCGTCGGGATGGGCGTCCAGGTGCATGAGGCCGAGGGGGCCGTGCCGGCGCGCCAGGGCCCGCAGCGCCCCCAGCGTCATGAGGTGGTCGCCGCCCAGCAGGAGGGTGCGGGCCCCCTGGGCCGACCAGGCCCCCACCGCCGTTTCCACGGCCGCGAGGGCCCCGCCCAGGGAGAAGGGCGGGGTGGGGATGTTGCCCCCGTCCACCCAGTCCAGGGCGGCCAGGGTGCGGGGGAAGTCGTCGGGCCCCTGGAGGCGGGCCGGCATGGCGACCCGCCCCAGGCCCAGGGTCGCCGCCCGCAGGGCCCAGGGGCCGAGGCGGGCCCCGGGGCGGTTCAGCACCCCGCCGTCGAAGGGGACGCCCAGGACGACGCCGGGGACGGGCGCCGGCGCGGGGGCGAGGGGGAGGCCCATGAAGGGCGTCACGCCGGACGCGAGGGAGGCCAGGAGGTCGTCGGGTCTCAACGCGTCCTCACGAGACCAGCTTGAGCCGGGTGTAGCGCGCCCGGAGGCGCTCCAGGTCCTGCTGGTCGATGACCGACCAGAGCCTGAGGTCCCCCTCCCGGTAGTAGTCGGGCTTCTCCGCGACCACCCGCGCGCCCAGGGACGCGTGGACCGCGCGGGCCTCGTGGTTGTCGGGCTCCACCAGGAACGTGCAGGCCTCCATGTTCTCGTCCAGGAGCTTGCGGACCAGGGCGCGGATCAGGAGGTAGTTCACCCGGGTCTTCTGGTAGTCGGGGTGGACCGCCAGGGTGGCGCAGTAGTTCACCTTGCCGTTGGGGAAGTTGAGGACGTAGCCCGCGGGCCGGTCCCCGTCCATGGCGATGAAGCACCAGTCCGGGTAGATGTCCGTGCAGAGCCGCTGGTAGTACGGGCAGAGTTCCCCGACCCCGTCCTGGGACCAGATCTCGCGCTCCAGGCGGCGCAGGTGCGGGTAGTCCGAGGGCCGCATGGGCCGGACCTCGTAGCGGGCAACGCCTGGGCCCGCCTGGATTTCCTGCATGGGGACGGTCATGGTCCACCTCCTGCCCCCCAGGATCGGGCGGCCCCGTGACGGCGGGGCTTCAGGCGCTTTGCGTGCCGCATCTTTCCTGGAAAAATCCTGTGACCGGCGCCCGGCGCTCCACGAACAGGGAGCTCCCCTCGAGGCGCTTCGCCTCCTTCTTGGCCACGGCCGCGGCGGCGGCGACCTCGTGGTGGGTGTGGAAGGCGCCCGGCCGCACCTCGACGGCGCCGATGGAGAGGCTCACCAGGGGGTGCAGGACCGGCTGGTGGCGCCGGTCCTCGCCCAGGTAGCCGCCGCGGGCCAGGTCCGCCGCCCCGAAGAACCGCGTCCGCCCCGCCTCGAAGGCCGCCAGCAGGCCCTCGCAGCGTTCGCGCCAGTCGGGGCTCCGGAAGACGAGGATGAAGTCGTCCCCGCCCACGTGGCCCACGAAGTCCAGGTCCGGGCGGCAGGCGGAGGAAAGCAGCTCCCCGGTCCAGTGGATCACCTCGTCCCCCTCCCGGTAGCCGTACACGTCGTTGTAGGGCTTGAAGTGGTCCAGGTCGCAGTAGGCGGCGGTGAAGGGGAGGCCCTGGCGCAGGAGGTCGTCCAGGTGCTCGTTGATGGGCACGTTCCCGGGCAGCCCCGTGAGGGGGTTGGCGTAGCGCGCGGAGCGGATCTGCATCTGGGTGATCTCCCGCATCAGGTCGTGCCCGCTGCCCATGCCCGCGTAGACGCCGTCCCGGGTGAGGATGAAGCCGTGGAGGATGTGGCGGCGGTCCGACTCCACGATGAGGCGGCTCAGGTCGTGCAGGCTCGTGCGGTGGTCCAGGACCAGGATGTTGCGGTCCATCAGGGACTCCACCGGCCGCTTGCCGTGGATCTCCCGGGAGAAGGGCCGGAACAGGAGATCCATGAACACGTGGCGGTTGATGAGGCCCACGGGCACGCCGTCCCGGACCACGGGGATGGACTGCAGTTCCCGGTCCTCCAGGAAGCGGCGCTCGATGGCCAGGTTGGGCGTGCCCGGGTCCACGGGCGCGATGTCCAGGGTGAGCCGGGCGGCCGTGCCGCCGGCGTCCCGGAGCCAGGCGGAGCCGTCCTGCACCCGCCCCCGCCGGCGGAAGAGGTGGGCCGGGGTTCGGGGGACCGGCTCGGGCTCGGGCCGCCCGAAGAGGTAGCCCTGCCCGAAGGGGAGGCCCAGCTCCTGGATCACCGCGAAATCCGCCTCGAACTCGACCCCTTCGCCCACCACGCGGGCGCCGGTCTTGGCGGCGATGTCGCAGAGGGAGCGCAGGAACTGGTGCTTGACCGGATCCCGGCTCACGCCCTGGATGAAGTGCATGTCCACCTTCACATACTCGGGCCGGAGCTCGGACCAGAGGCGGAGGCTGGAGAAGCCCTCCCCCAGGTCGTCCAGGGCGATGGCGAAGCCCATCTGCCGGAAGACGCCGATGGCCCGGGCCAGGTCCCCCAGGTCCTGGACGGGCAGGGCCTCGGTGAGCTCGATGACGATCCGGCCCGGGTCCAGGCCCAGCTCCTCCAGCCGGCGCAGGGGCACCAGGGCCCGCTGGACGGAGGCCGTGAGGCTGCCGGGGCTGAGGTTCAGGAAGAGCTTCCAGGGCGCCCCCGAGGCGGCGAAGGCGGTGGCCAGGGTGCGGCAGCAGGCCCGTTCCAGGTCGAAGAGCTGGCCGGTCAGCCCCGCCACCTTGAAGAGGCTGGCCGGGGACTGGAGCAGGGAATCCGAGGGCCCGCGGATGAGCCCCTCGAAGGCGTGGATTTCGCCCGTGGCGAGGTCCACGATGGGCTGGAAGGCCGGCTTGAGGCGGTCCTCCCCGAGGATCCCCCGGAGGGCGGCGCCCAGGTCGGCGAGGCCGCGGCCTGCCTCCTCCTGGGAGGCGGCCGGCGCCTGGCGGCGGGCCGCCGCGTGGGACAGGGACGAGAGAGGGACCATGGATGACCTCGCTGGGGCCAGGATGCGGGCGCCGCGTCTCCGGGGCGCGAATCCCCTGGAACGGACCTGTGAATTCCGGCCCGGATCCCGCCGTCACCGGGATTTTGCACCGCCGCCATGGCGCCGTCGCCCCGGGAACCCAGCCTTGGGGGGCCGCAGGGCGGAGGGGACCATGATCATCTACGAATTCACATCCCAGGCGCATTTCCACGCGGCCTGCCGGCTCTTCGAGGCGGCCGGGGTCCGCTTCGACGTGGAGGCCGCCCACGAGGAATGGCGCCCCAACCTGCTGTGGCTCTTCGAGGACGCCGTGGCCACCGGCGCCCAGTGGAAGGCCGTGGAGCAGGCCCGCCAGTACGAGCGCGCGGACCGCTGGCAACGCCGCCACCAGCCCCTGCCCCAGCTGGCCGTGCCCCAGTGAAGGCGGGCCCCGGCCTTCCGCCGGGGGGGCCGATCAGCGGACCTTGGCGATCTTGAGGAGGGCGTCCGAGACGCCCACCCCGCTGGCGGCGAGGTTCCGGCTGTGGATGAGGAGCACGGGGCGGCCCGCTTCCCGGGCGATGGCGATCGCGGCCCCCGCGTCCAGCAGGGCGGGGTCGCCGGCGATCACCAGCTTGCCTTCGGCCAGGTAGGCCTCCAGTTGGCTCCGGTTGGCGGCCCAGGCGAGCGGCGCCTTGGCGTCGGGGGAAATGCCGCCCTTCTTGAGGGCCATGGCCAGGTCCAGGTCGCGGCAGGCCACGCGGCCCGGCGCCCCGGCGCTGACCGAGATGACCTTGAGGAAGGGAATGAGCTCTGCGGGGGCGATGGCGGGCGGGGCCGCGTTCAGGGCCGGGGCGAGGCAGAGGAGATGGACCAAATAGCTCATGGGCGGGCTCCATCCCGAGGATGGCCCGCGGCCATGACGCCCTGATGAACCGCCCGTAACTTCGGGCCCGCGGCCCGCGGGTCCCGGCGGTGGGGATCAGAAGAAGGGCTGGATCAGCTTGAAGCAGCCGGCGGCGGCCAGGGCGGAGGCGGGGATGGTCAGGACCCAGGCCACCATGATGTTGCCGGCCACGCCCCAGCGCACGGCGGAGGCGTTCATGCTGGCGCCGACGCCCATGATGGCGCCCGTGATGCTGTGGGTGGTGGAGACGGGGATGCCGAAGTGGGCGGTGGTGAAGAGGACGATGGCGGCGGCGGTCTCCGCGGCGAAGCCGTGGATGGGCCGGAGCTTCACGATCTTGCTGCCCATGGTCTTGATGATCTTCCAGCCGCCGCTGGCGGTGCCCAGGGCCATCATGGTCGCGCACCCGATCTTGACCCAGAGCGGCACCACCATGGCGTGGCCGGGGGCCACGTGGAGCTTGCCGTAGATGATCAGGGCCAGGCAGATGATCCCCATGGCCTTCTGGGCGTCGTTCTGGCCGTGGGTGAAGGCCATGGCGCTGGCGGAGACCAGCTGGAGCTTGCGGAACATGACGTTGACGCGGTTCTGGGAGACCCGGCGGAAGATCCAGAGGATCACCACGATGAGGATCATGCCCATGAAGAAGCCCAGGACGGGGGAGATGACGATGAAGGCCGCGATCTCCTCCAGCTTGGTCCAGTGGAGGGAATGCCAGCCGGCGTGGGCGACCACGGCCCCGGCGAGCCCGCCCATGAGGCTGTGGCTGGTGCTGGAGGGGATGCCGAAGTACCAGGTGAGCAGGCCCCAGAAGATGGAGGCCACCAGGGCGGCGATGATGACCTGGGGCACGACGAACTGGGCGTCCGCGATGCCCTTGGCGATGGTCGTGGCCACGTGCGTGCCCAGGAGGGCGCCGCCGAAGTTGAGGATGGCGGCCATGACGATGGCGTTCCGGGCGGAGAGGACGCCGGTGGAGACGACGGTGGCGATGGCGTTGGCCGTGTCGTGGAAGCCGTTGATGTAGTCGATGGCCCAGGACAGGAGGACGATGAGTATCAGGGACAGGATCATGGGGGCGGCCGGCCTCAGGCGTTGCGCATGACGGTGGAGCCCACCACCTTCGAGACGAGCTCGATGCGGTCCGTGGCGTCCTCGAGGAGGGCCAGGATCTCCTTCCACTTGATGAGCTCGATGGGATCCTTGGGGTTCTCGAAGATCTCGGCGAGGGCCGCGTGGAAGACGGCGTCGGCCTGGTTCTCCAGCTCGTTGCAGCTGAGGATCCGCCGGCTGATGGTCTTCTCGTCGCTCAGGTTCCGCAGGTGGCCGATGAGGGGCCGCAGCTCCTCGGCGCCGGCCTGCATGAGCTTGCCCAGTTCGATGGCCAGGGGCATCACGTGGGTGATCTTGTAGAGGATCATCCGCTCGCAGACACCGTCCAGGCAGTCGACCACGTCGTCCAGGGCGTGGGCCAGGTGGAGGATGTCCTCCCGCTCGATGGGCGTGACGAAGGTGCGGTTCAGGCGGTCCACGATCTGGTGGGTGATCTCATCGCCCGCATGCTCGAAATCCTTCATCTTCCGGCGCATGGCCACCCACTCGCCGGGAGTCTGGCGGGACTTGAATTCGCTGGTAAAAAAGCGAGCAGCCTCCGTGAGGTTGTCGGCGGAGGCCTCCAGGAGATCGAAAAAGACGAATTCCCGGGGCTTAAGCCAGCTGATGAGCGAATTCAGGGACATGGGGGGCTCCAAGTCGGTCCAACCCTTCCATTGTGCCCTGCGCCCCCCGCATCACCTAGGGGAATGGTCACATCTCAGGCGTCGACGCTCCCCATGCGGTAGCCGACGCCCACCACCGTCTCGATGAGGGAGGCGGCCTCGCCCAGCTTGGCGCGCACCCGGCGCACGTGGGCGTCGATGGTGCGGCTCTCGCCCAGGTATTCCAGGCCCCACACCTGCTGGAGGATCTTCTCCCGGCTCAGGACCCGGCGGGGGTTCTGGAGGAAGTAGGCCAGCAGCTCGAATTCCCGCCGGGTCAGCTCCAGGGCCGTCCCGTCCACCCGGGCGATGTGCTGGTCGAGGTCCACGGAGATGGGCCCGAAGGTCAGGTGCTGGGGCTTCTCGCCGGGGGCGAGGAAGGAGGCCCGGCGGAGGATGGCCCGGATCCGGGCGACCAGTTCCCGGCTGGAGTAGGGCTTGGAGATGTAGTCGTCGGCGCCCAGCTCCAGGCCCAGCACCCGGTCGATCTCCTCGTTGCGGGCGGTCACCAGGACCACGGGCAGGGCGCGCAGCTTGGCGTCGGCGCGGATCATGCGGAGCACGTCCAGCCCGTCCACGTCCGGGAGGGTCAGGTCCAGGAGGACGACGTCGGGGCGGGCCGTGGTGCCGGCCGACCCGTGGGCGAGATGGCGCATGGCCTCCTTCCCGGTGCCGAAGCCGCTGACGGAGAAGCCCTCCCGGCGGAGGTGCTCCTCGAGGCCCAGGCGGATGTCGGCGTCGTCTTCGAGCAGGAGGAGGTGGGGCATCGGGGCTCCGTTCAGGATTCCGGTTCGGGGTTCGCCTGGAGGTAGGGATGCTTGACGTTCACGCCGCCGATGATGAAGAGGACCTCCTCGGCGATGTTGGTGGCCTGGTCGGCAATCCGTTCCCAGTTCTTCAGGACGATGATGAGGTGGCTGGCCCGCTCGATGGAAGCGGGATCCTCCTTCATGACCTTCAGCAGGTCCCGGTTGATCTGGATGTAGAGGCCGTCCACGGAGTCGTCCGCCTCGATGACCGACCGGGCCATCTCCGCGTCCCCGTTGACGAAGGCGTCCACGGCCCGGCGGACCATGACGGCCGTCTCCTCCCCGAGCCGCCGCAGGTTGCCGCCCAGGTCCAGGGGGGGCATGGGGTTCAGGATGAGGGCCCGGCGGGCGATGTTGGTGCAGTGGTCCCCGATCCGCTCCAGCTCCGGCACGATCTTGAGGGTGGAGGCGATGAGGCGCAGGTCGGAGGCGAAGGGCGCGCGGAGGGCCAGGAGGTCGATGCAGGCCTGGTCCAGGCGGAGCTCGAGCTCGTCCACCTTCTTGTCCAGCTCGTTCACCTGGCGGGCCTTGGCGTCGCTGCGCTCGATGAGCGCCTCCTGGGTGAGGCCGATCATCTCCTCCACCTGCCCGGCCATGGCCAGGAGGCTGAACTTGAGGTCCCTGAGCTCGTTGTCGAAGTGCCTGGCCATCAACCGAATCTCCCGCTGATGTAATCCTCGGTCATGCGTGCCACCGGGTTGGTGAAGACCTTCTCGGTCAGGCCGGTCTCGATGAGTTTACCCATCCAGAAGAACGCGGTGAAGTCACTGACCCGGGCCGCCTGCTGCATGTTGTGGGTCACGATGACAATGGTGAAATTCCGCTTCAGCTCGAAGATCAGCTCCTCGATGCGGCTCGTGGCCAGGGGGTCCAGGGCCGAGCAGGGCTCGTCCATGAGCAGCACCTCGGGCTTCACCGCCAGGGCCCGGGCGATGCAGAGGCGCTGCTGCTGGCCGCCGGAGAGGCCGAGGGCGCTGTCCTTGAGCCGGTCCTTCACCTCGTTCCAGAGGCCGGAGGCGATCAGGCTGCGCTCCACCGCCTCGTCCAGGACGGACCGGTCCTTGACCCCCTGGATGCGCAGCCCGTAGGCCACGTTCTCGTAGATGCTCTTGGGGAAGGGGTTGGACTTCTGGAACACCATCCCCATGCGCTTGCGGAGGGAGATGACGTCCACCCCCGGCGCGTAGACGTCGTCCTCGCCCACCGTGACGCTGCCTTCGATGCGCACGTTGCCGATCAGGTCGTTCATGCGGTTGATGCACCGCAGCAGCGTGCTCTTGCCGCAGCCGGAGGGGCCGATGAGGGCCATCACCGAGTGCTCCCGGACGTCCAGGTTGATGTCGAACAGGGCCTGCTTCCCGCCGTAGAACAGGTTGAGGTCCTGGATGCGCACCAGGGGCGGGGCGCTGAGCACCGCGGTGTCGGTGAGGGGCACCTCGCTGACCTTGGGGGCCGCCTGGACCACCGGCGGACCCCCTGGCGAGGCCGGGGCTCCGGCCGGGAGGGGCTCCGGCACGGCAGGTTGGGGGTCGAATTCCGTCATGGTCGCTCCGGCGGACATCAGAAGGCACCTCCGCCCATTCTGGCGCGGAGCCGGCTGCGCAAGCGTAAGGCGAAGAGGTTGAGGACGACAACGATCAAGAGCAGGAGGAGGGCGGTCATGAAGACCATGGGCTTGGCGGCCTCGCTGTTGGGGCTCTGGAATCCCACGTCATAGATGTGGAAGCCCAGGTGCATGAACTTGCGGTCCAGGTGCAGGAAGGGGAAGGTGCCGTCCAGGGGCATGGAGGGGGCCAGCTTGACCACGCCCGTGAGCATCAGGGGCGCCACTTCGCCTGCCCCCCGGGCCATGGCCAGGATGAGGCCCGTCAGGATGCCGGGCATGGCGCCGGGGATCACCACGTTCCAGAGGGTCTGCCACCGGGTGGCGCCCAGGGCGAGGCTGGCCTCGCGCTGGCTGCGGGGGACGGCGGCCAGGGCCTCCTCGGTGGCCACGATGACCACGGGGACGGTGAGGAGGGCCAGGGTCAGGGCGGCCCAGAGGATGCCGCCCGTCCCGAAGGTGGGGGAGGGGAGGCGGTTGGGGAAGAAGATCCGGTCGAGGCTGCCGCCCAGGCCGTAGACGAAGAAGCCCAGGCCGAAGACGCCGAAGACGATGGAGGGGACGCCGGCCAGGTTGTTGACCGCCACCCGCAGGGTGCGGAGGACGAGGCCCTGCCGGGCGTACTCCCGCATGTAGAGCGCGGCCATCACGCCCAGGGGCACCACGAGGACCGACATGATGAGGACCATCATCACCGTGCCGAAGATGGCCGGGAAGATGCCGCCCTCGGTGTTGCTCTCGCGGGGGTCGTCGGCGACGAATTCCGCCAGGCGGGAGAGGTAGACGCGGACCTTGCCCCAGGTGCCGAGGCGGTTGGCGGGGATGACGCGCAGGACGGAGGCCACGGGGAGGGTCTTGGTGGAGCCGTCCGAGGCCTCCAGGGTCACGGTGTCGGCGGCGGCCTGGGTCCGGAGGGCCTCGATGCGGGCCTGGACGGCCTGGTAGCGCTCGGTGAGGGTCCGGTTCCGGGCCTCGAGCCCGGCCCGCTCCGCCTCGGGGGCGCCCTTGAGGTCCAGGCGGACCTCCTCCAGGGCCAGGCTCACGGGGGTCAGCTCGGACTTCTCCAGGCGGTGGATGCGCCGGGCGGTGTCCCGGGCGCCGGGGAGCAGCTGCCCGAGGATGTCGAGGGGGGCGCCGGGGAGGGCCTGGCCGCCCCGCTCCACCGCCTTGACCCGGCCGATGAAGGCGCCGTACTCCAGGCGCTCGATCTCCACGACGTCCGCGGGGTGGCGGGTCTCCTGGATGGCGCTGCGGGGGATCCAGCGGTAGTCCTGGCCGAACACGTCCCGGTTCCCGGTGCGCACCTGCACCTGGTCCGGCTCCCGGGCCGTGATCTGGCCCAGCACGGGGCCGTCCGCGGTGGCGAGCTCGACGACGGGGGCGGGCCAGAAGAAGCCCAGGCCCTTCACCGAGATGTAGCCCACCAGACCGAAGATCATGACGAGGGAGAAGGCGAGGGCCGCCCCCGACAACCAGATGAAGGCGCTTCCGCGGCGGCGCCATTCGCTGAAGGTGGCCATCAGAACGTCTCGTAGCGCTTGCGCAGGCGCTGGCGGACCAGCTCGGCTGCGGTGTTGAGGAGGAAGGTCAGCGCGAACAGGAGGGCCGCGGTGAAGAACAGGAGGCGGTAGAGGGTGCCGTGCACCGGGGCCTCCGGCGTCTCCACGGCGATGTTGGCCGCCAGGGTCCGCATGCCGTTGAAGGGGCTCCAGTCCAGGACGGGCGTGTTCCCCGTGGCCATGAGCACGATCATGGTCTCGCCGATGGCCCGGCCCAGGCCCACCATCACGGCGCTGAAGATGCCGGGGCTGGCGGTGGGCAGGACCACCCGCCACGCGGTCTGCCAGGGGCTGGCCCCGCAGGCGAGGCTGGCGGAGGCCAGGGAGCGCGGCACCGCGGACAGGGCGTCCTCGCTGATGGTGAAGATGATGGGGATCACCGCGAAGCCCATGGCGAAGCCCACCACGAGGCTGTTGCGCTGGTCGTAGGTGAGGTGGTGGGCGGAGAGGAGCCAGGTCCGGAAGTCGCCGCCCAGGAAGGCCCGCTCGAAGAGGGGCCCGGCCTTGACGGAGATGAGGGCGGCCGCCGCCAGGAGGGGCACCAGCCAGAGCACCTCCCAGCCCGTGCCCCAGCCCAGGCGGACGCGGTTCGGCAGCTTCCGCCAGAGGGGGAGCAGGACCAGGCCCAGGCCCAGGCTCACCGCGGGCAGGACCAGGAGCACCGTGGCGGAACGCTCGAACAGCGGCGCCAGGACCAGGCCCGCCAGGAAGCCCAGGACCACGGAGGGCAGGGCGGCCATGATCTCCACCAGGGGCTTGATGATGTCCCGCAGGCCGGGGCTGGCGAACTGGCTCGTGTAGAGGGCGCCCAGGATGGCCAGGGGCAGGGCGAACACCATGGCGTAGAGGGTGCCCTTCAGGGTCCCGAACACCAGCGGGACCAGGCTCAGCTTGGGCTCGAAGTCGTCGGTGCCGCCGCTGCTCTGCCAGACGTACTCGGCCTTGGGATAGCTCTCGTAATGGACCTTGCCCCAGAGGGCCTGTCCGCTGATTTCGGGGTGGGGGGCGTCCAGGCTCCATTCCCGGAGGGGGCCGCCGGCGACGGCGGCGTAGATGCGGTCCCCGCGGGGGGACAGGGCCCCTGCGGTGATCGCGCCCGCGTGGGGGGCGGCGAAGAGGCGGCGCTCCGTGGTCAGGTGGTCCACGGCCAGGCCGGTGGCGCTCCAGGCCAGGAAGCGCTTGTCCCGCTGGGAGGCCATGAAGCCCTTCACGGGTCCGTCCAGGGGCTGGAAGCGGTGGAAGAGCTGGAGCTGGGCGGGGCCTTCGGCCCGGATCAACTGGCACGCGACCATGCCGCCGCGGGCCCCGCCCACCAGGAGGGAGGTCTGGCCCAGGGCGAAGCCGAGGGCGGTGACGGGCTCGCCGACCTCGACCGTCGCGGCCGCTTCGGGCGCGTCCTCCAGGAGGATGGCGTGGACGGCGCCCTGGCGGGTGCCGGCGAAGAGGAGGGTGCCCTTGGGGTTCCAGGCCGCGCAGGTGGCGTCGGCCCCCTCGGGCAGGGGCAGGGGCTTCCAGGCCAGGGCGGCCTGGGCGGAGGCCTCCGTTTCGGCCCAGACGAGGCGGCCCTGGGCATCCAGGGCGGCCAGGCGCCACCGGCCGGCGTCGGCGAGGCCGCCCCCTTCCACCGGGTGGGCGGCGAGGAGCCGGACGTTCCCGGCCGGCATGGCTCCGGTCCAGCGGGCTTCCAGGCCCCAGGGGGCCGTCGCCTCCCCGGACGGAGCGCTCCAGGCCAGTTCCAGGAAGAAGAGGCGCCCCTGGGCGTCCACCACCGCGCACCGCCCCTGGGCGTCCAGGGGCGTGGGGGCGGTCCAGGGCAGGGCGGGGGCCGCCGAGGCGGCGGGCGTGATTGGCTGCCCGTCACCCAGGGCGGCGAGGCCGGTCCGGGGATCGAGGCTGGCGATGCCCCGGCCCGTCTCGTCGACGGCGAGGGCCGCGCCGGGGGGGAGGGCCCCCGGCGCGAGTTCCCGGCTGCGGGGGGAGCGGAACAGGGGCAGGGCCTCGCTGCCGATGAAGACGAGGATGCCCAGCACGGCCGCGATGATCGTCATCCCGCCCAGGGTGATGACCCAGTGCATGATGCCGTCCAGCCGCTTGGCCCTGTCGAGGATGCTGCTCATGGGGTGCGCTCCCCTCCCGGGATCAGGCTACTTGAGAAGGGCCAGGTTCTGGTCGATGACCTTCTTGGGCAGGGGGTAGTAGCCGTCCTTGACCACGATCTCCTGGCCCTTGCGGCTGAGGACGAACTTCAGGAACTCCCGGACCAGCGGATCGCCGCTCTTGGGGTTGAAGTAGATGTAGAGGTAGCGGGCCAGGGGGTACTTGCCGTTGAGGGCGTTCTCGTAGGTGGGCTCGAAGAACTGCTTGCCGTCGCTGGAGAGGGCCAGGGCCTTCACGTCGGAGGTGCGGTAGCCGATGCCCGAGTAGCCGATGGCGAACTTGTCCGTGCCCACGCTCTGGACCACGGAGCTGGAGCCGGGCTGCTCCTTGACGGTGTCCTTGAAGTCGCCCTTCTCGAGGGCGTGCTCCTTGAAGTAGCCGTAGGTGCCGGAGGCGCTGTTGCGGCCGTAGAGGCTGATGGGCTTGGGGGCGAACTCGGCCTTGAGCCCCAGCTCGCCCCAGGTGCGGATCTCGCCGGCGCCGGACTTGCGGGTCTTGGAGAAGATCCCGTCCAGCTCCTTGACGGTCAGCTTCGTCAGGGGGTTCTTCTTGTTGACGAACACGCCCAGGGTGTCCAGCGCCACGGCGACCTTCACGGGCTTGACCTTGTGCCGGGCCTCGAACTTGTCGATCTCCTCCTTCTTCATCTCGCGGCTCATGGGCCCGAGGTGGGAGGTGCCCTCGACCAGCGCCGGGGGGGCGGTGCCGGAGCCCTTGCCCTCGACCTGGATCTTGACGGCGGGGTACTCCTTGTTGAAGGCCTCCACCCAGAAGGTCATCAGGTTGTTCAGGCTGTCGCTGCCCACAGAATTGAGGTTGCCGCTGATGCCCGGGGCCTTCTTGTAGGGCGGGATCGCGGCGTCCACCTTGACGGCCTTGTCGGCGTGGAGGGCGAAGCCCACCGCGAGGCAGGCGATCATCCGGATGGCCTTTTGCATGTGCTGCTCCTTTACGTGAGGATTCCAGCATCCCCGCCGCCTGCTTCCATCCTGGGACAGGCCTGTAAAATGCATGTAACCTCGCGCGAATTCAAGGTCTGTTGAATCCCCCCCGGGAAGGGCTGTCCTGAAAAGACTTATTATTCCTTGCCCCGGAAGGGGGCCGATGGGACAATGGCGCCAGCCAAGGCAGGCCGGTCCCTGACCGCGTCACCTGGGCCCATCGATCCGGCTGTCCGGCGCTATCCGGTGCCACCCTTTCCAATCTCTCTCATTTCAAAACTTACATCAACCCATCGTGAAGCCCGACCGCCTTGCACGGCCGAGGGCCTCTTACCAGGAGATCCGGTTTGCCCAGAAAAACCATGCTCATCAATGCCACGGACTCGGAAGAGATCCGTGTCGCGACCCTCGTGGACGGGGTGCTGTCCGACTTCGACATCGAGTTCGTCCACAACGAGAAGATCAAGGGGAACATCTACAAGGCCAAGGTGGTCCGGGTGGACCAGAGCCTCCAGGCCGCCTTCATCCACTACGGTGGCCAGAAGAACGGGTTCCTTCCCATCGGCGAGCTCCCCCGCGACCTGGTGAGCCCCGACGGCCGCCGCGGACGCATCCAGGACCTGCTGAACCGGGACCAGGAGATCATGGTCCAGGCCGTCCGCGAGGAGATGGGGTCCAAGGGCGCCATGATGACGGCCCAGATCTCCCTTCCCGGCCGCTACCTGGTGCTCACCCCCGGCAACCCCACCAACGGCATCAGCCGCAAGATCGAGAGCCGCGAGGAGCGGGAGCACTTCAAGAAGCTCATCGACGAGCTGGAGATCCCCCGCAGCTTCGGCGTCATCGTGCGCACCGCCAGCCTCGGCGTGACCAAGGAGGACTTCCAGCGCGACCTGGACTACCTCCTGGACACCTACAAGGAGGTCCAGGCCCGCTACAAGCACCGCCACGGCCCCGGCCTCGTCTGGCAGGAGGACGACGTCGTCACCCGCACCCTCCGCGACACCTTCTCCAAGGACGTGGAGGAGGTCCACATCGACGACCTGGAGACCTTCCACGCCGCCCAGGGCTTCTTCAAGCGCACCATGCCCCAGCACCTGGGGGTCCTCAAGCACTACCTGGGCAAGAAGCCCCTCTTCTCCAAGTACGCCACCGAGGAGCAGATCGACCGCATCTACGGCCGCAAGGTGCCCCTCCCCAGCGGCGGCGCCCTGGTCATCGACCAGACCGAGGCCCTGGTGGCCATCGACGTGAACTCCGGCAAGACCTCCGGCGACAACGTGGAGGACATGGCCTTCAAGACCAACATGGAGGCCGCCGAGGAGGCCGCGCGCCAGCTCCGCCTCCGCGACTTGGCCGGCCTCGTGGTCATCGATTTCATCGACATGAAGCGCGAGGGCAACAACCGCGCCGTCATGGAGCGCCTCGTCCAGTGCCTGGAGGAGGACAAGGCCCGCATGGAGGTCGGCAAGATCAACCGCTTCGGCGTGCTGGTCATGACCCGCCAGCGCCTGCGGCCCAGCCTCCAGAACGTCACCCACGAGACCTGCCCCACCTGCCAGGGCACGGGCAAGGTCAAGAGCCTCGAGGCCCTCGTCCTCAGCGTCGTCCGCCGCCTCAAGGCCATCCTGAGCCGGGACGCCATCGCCGAGATCCGCGTCAAGCTGGCGCCGGCCATCGCCCTGGCCGTCCTGAACCAGAAGCGCAAGGACCTGGCCGAGCTGGAGGACCTGCACGACGCCCGCATCGTCATCGTGGCCGAGGGCGGCATGCCCTACGGCGAGATGGCGGCGGAGATCGAGCGCGCCGAGGAGGAGCCCGCCGAGAAGGCTCCCGCCCGCCAGGAACGCCGGGCCGACCCCGAGGACGAGACCGTCGTCCTGGGCGGCGACAGCCCCATCTCCTTCGAGAAGGCCCTCGGGGGCGAGGAGTCCCGCAAGGGCCGCGTCCGGGAGGCCCTGCCGGCCGCCGAGGCCCCGGCCGAGATCCGCTACGACCGCCGCGACGCCCAGCGCGCCGCCCTGGAGGAGCGGGAGCGCCTGCGCGCCCTCTTCGAGAGCGCCAAGCCCGAGGATGAGGCCCCCGAGGCCGCCGCCGGACCCGCCCCCGAAACGGGCAAGGCCTCCGGCGGCCGCCGCCGCGGCCGTGGCCGCGGCAAGGGCGACGCCCCCCGCGCCGAGGCGACCGCCCCGGTTCCGGCCGCCGCCGAGCCGGCCCCCGTGCCGCCGGTGCCGGTCCCCGCCCCCGAGCCCGTCTTCGTCTCCGCCCCCGTCGCGCCCGAACCCGAGCCCGGGACCCCCGAGCCGCCCCCCCTCCTGCTCACCGCCGACCTGGTGGCCGACCTCCTGACCCCCGCGCCGCGCCCCAAGTTCAAGCGCGCCGAGGAGGCCGCCCCCGCCCCCGAGGCGGCGCCCGCCGCCCCCGCCAAGGCCAAGGCCAAGCCCGGCCGCAAGCCCAAGGTCGCCGTCGAGACGACCGAGGCTGAGGCCGTCGAGGCGCCCGCGAAGCCCAAGGCCAAGCCCGGCCGCAAGCCCAAGGCCGCCGCTGAAGCGACGGAGCCTGCCGCCGAGGTGAAGGCCACCCCCAAGCCCCGTACCCGCAAGAAATAGCGTGAGGTAACCCTTGCCCTTCGACCACCTCTACTGGCTGGCCCCCATGGCCGCCCTCGCCACCCTGCTCGGGGGGTGGTTGGTCGTCCGCTTCCTCCAGGGCCGGGGCAGCCTCATGCGGCACATGTCCGGCGTCGCCGCCGGCTACCTGATGTCGGTGACCCTGGTCCGCGTCCTGCCCGAGAGCGTGGAGCAGGGGGGCGAGGCCATGGCCCTCTGGGCCGTGGCCGGCTTCTTCCTGATCCACCTCCTGGAGCACGGGATCAGCCCCCACTTCCATTACGGGGAGGAGTCCCACAGCCACCACGGCACCCCCCTCACCGGCATCCTGGCCCTCCTGGGCCTGTCCCTGCACAGCTTCATGGACGGCATGTCCATCACCGCCGCCCAGCACACCCAGAGCGGGCTGGGGCTGATGGTGTTCACCGGGGTCCTGCTGCACCGGATCCCGGAAGGGGCCACCATCTCCTCGATCTTCCTCGTGCGGGGCTTCGGCAACCGCAAGGCCCTCATCGCCGCCGGCGTCCTGGCCCTCGCGGCCCTGCTCGGCTCCATGGGGCAGCACTACCTGAACATCCGCCTGGGTCCCGTGCTGGGACTCACCGGCGGCCTGAGCCTCTATGTCGCCTGTTCGGACCTCCTCCCGGAGGCCCAGAAGGAAAAAGGGTGGAAGAGCACGGCCGGCCTCGCTGTGGGCATCCTATTGTTCATGGCCATCCTGCACCTGGCCCCGCATCAACACCATGGCTCATGAACCGGCGGCGCTTCCAAGGCTGACGGCGATCCTCTGCGCGGCCTGCGCCGCCTGGGGGCAGGGCGCCCTGCCGCCCCTTCCTCCGCCTGTCCCGGACCTGGGGGCCCCCACCCCCGGCGAGCTCCTGCCCCTCCGCCCCCTTCCCGTCGAGGAGGGGCGCGAGGGGTCGGTGCGCATCCGCTACTGGGGCCGCAACGTCCAGGAGAGCCCCACGGGGTGGACCCTGGAGGACGGGGCGGTGGAGAGCCCGGATCTGCTCCTGCTGGCCGACCGCATCACCTACGCCACCGCCACCGGCGAGGTGGTGGCCGAGGGCCACATCCGCATGGAGGGCCCCGGCCTGCGCCTGCGCTGCGAGCGCCTGCGCATGGCCTGGAAGGAGAAGGTGGGCGAGGCCTGGGCCCTGGACATGGAACTGCCCCCGTCCTGGTACCTCAAGAGCCGGAAGGTGACCTTCAACACCCTCAAGCACTGGGACTTCGACCAGGTGGAGCTGAGCCCCTGCCCCCAGGAGCGGCCCGGCTGGAAGGCGCAGGTCACGCGCCTCACCGTCGACCTGGACCGCTACGCCACCCTCCGGAACCTGTGGATCTGGGTGGGCGGCGTGCCCACCCCCTACTTCCTGCCCTGGGCCGTGTACCCCGCCAAGGCGGAGCGCACGTCGGGCCTCCTCCCCTTCAGCCTCTCCTTTTCCGGCCCCATGGGCGCCTCCGTCCAGGTGCCCTACTACCAGGTCCTGGGCGACGCCGCCGACCTGACCGTCACCCCCGAGTACTTCACCCGCCAGGGGGTGCTCCTGGGCGCGGAGGGCCGGTGGAACCCCCTGCCCACGCACCAGGGCAGCTTCACCGGGCAGTTCATCCGCCAGCGCACCGATGACGCGCGGCGCTACCAGTTCAGCTTCAAGGAGGTCTGGCAGCGGGAGGACGGCTGGCAGCTCGCGGCCGATGTGAACCGGGCCTCGGACCAGTTGCTGGAGGCCGACTACGGCCAGGGCATGGCCCGCCTGGGCGGCACCCCCTTCGACAGCGCCTTCTACGTGGGCCGGGCCTTCCCCTGGGCCAGCTTCTCCCTGACGGCCTCCGAGCAGAAGACCTTCTTCAACACCTCCGATTCGCCGCTCTTCAACCCCAACTTCCCCAGTTCCCTCAACCGCCAGGTGCTCCCCAGCCTCCAGGTCTCCGTGTACCCGGTTCCCCTGGCCGCCTTCTACCTGGACGGGGGCCTGCGCACGGGCCGCATGACCTACAAGCTGGACCTGGCGCCCGAGAACGCCGCCGAGATCCCCAATGACACGTACGCCTGGCGCCGGGACGACGCCTTCGTGCGCTTCTACGGGCGCCTGGGCCAGTGGGGCCCCCTGCGCGCGGACGTGGAGACCCTGGGCCGCTACACCCGTTACTCCCACTCCCTGGGCACCTCCCTCTTCGACGTGGGGAACGCCTCCAGCGGGAACCTGGCCCTCACCGCCAGCCCCTTCGTGGTGGACGCCCAGGCCGAGGACCGGCTGCTGGGCTCGGCCCGCCTCCTGCTGTCCGGCCCGCCCTTCGGGCGATCCTGGGACCGGGTGTCGCTCCTGGGCTACACCGGGGAACTCAAGCACGTCCTCAGCCCCTACTTCGCCGTCACCGTCAACTCCCGCAGCGCCACGGACGCCCGCATCCCCCACTTCGACGATGTGGACGCCCAGCCCGGCGTGGCCGGGAGCGCCGCCGGGGAGCGGAGCCTGGAACTGGGGGTGAAGCAGCACTTCCTGGGCCGTCCCGGCCCCACCGCCTCCTTCCTGGACCTGGTGCGCTGGCGCGTGTCCGCCAAGTACCACATGACCCCCATCCTCCTCAACGACGGCCGCGTCCTGAAGGGGTGGGCCACCGTCGACAACGACATCGACGTCGAGCCCAGCGACCGCCTCCGCATCAGCTTCCGCCGCAGCTCGGACATCGCCGACAGCGACGCCGACCAGTCCCTGTCCGCCGACTACCGGGCCGGGGACGGCACCCGGTTCCGGCTGGCCTACTTCTCCACCGGCATCAACCGCCTCCTGGTCAAGCAGAAGGGCATCCAGCTCGGCGGCCTCAAGCGCCTGTGGGGGGACACCCTCCGCCTGGAATTCCAGGCCAACTACGACTTCAAGAACCGCCAGTTCGCGGGGAGCCAGGTGGCCATCGCCCACATCACCCCCTGCGTGGCCACCTCGCTCCGCTTCTCCCACATCGGCCTCAACATCCCCGGCTCCGTCACCAAGGAGGACCGCCTGGACCTCGTCCTGACCCTGCGGGGCCTGGGCGACCTGGGCAAGTTCACCTTCTGAGCCCGACGCCCGGCGCCAGGCCGGGCCGGGCGCGGGGGATGCCGGCCTTGCGCATGCGCCCCCGGAGGGTGCTGGGGTGGAGGCCGAGCAGGTCCGCGGCGCCGCCGGGCCCGTCGATGCGCCCTCCGGCCCGCTCAAGGGCCTGGAGGATGTGGGTCCGTTCCAGCTCCGCGAGGGTGGGGAAGGGGCGCCCCTCCGGCGCCGCGGCCGGCTCCAGGCGGTCCGCCACCCGCAGGGTGTCCCCGGGGGAGGTGAGCACCGCCCGCTCCAGGACGTTCTCCAGCTCCCGGATGTTGCCGGGCCAGGGGTAGGCCATCAGCCGCGCCAGGGTGCCCTCCGGGATCGTCCGGATCTCCTTGCCCGCGGCCCGGGCGAACCGGTCCACGAAGGCCGCCGCCAGCCGGGGGATGTCCTCCCGGCGCTGGCGCAGGGGCGGGAGGAGGATGGGGAAGATGTGGAGGCGGTAGTAGAGGTCCTCCCGGAAGCGGCCCCGGGCCATCTCCTCCTGCAGGTCCCGGTTGGTGGCGGCCAGGATGCGCGCGTCCACCCGGATGGGCCGCGGGTTGCCCAGTCGGCAGAACTCCTTCTCCTGGAGCACGTGCAGCAGCTTGGCCTGGAGTTCCAGGGGCAGGTCCCCCACCTCGTCCAGGAAGAGGGTGCCCTTGTCGGCGAGTTCAAAGCGGCCGATCTGCTGGGCGCTGGCCCCCGTGAAGGCCCCCTTCTCCCGGCCGAAGAGCTCGCTCTCGATGAGGTTGGCCGGCAGCGCCGTGCAGTTGACGTAGACCAGGGGCCGGTCCCGCCGGGGGCTCCGCGCGTGGATGGCCCGGGCCAGGAGGCCCTTGCCCGTGCCGGTCTCCCCCAGGAGGAGGACCGTCGTGTCCCGGGCCGCCACCGCTTCCAGCCGGGCGAAGACCTCGGCCAGGGCCGGGCTCGCCCCGATGAGCCCCTCCGGCGTGGGGGCCGGGGGCGCCCCCAGGGGCACCAGGGTCCGCTCCGCTTCCAGTTCGCGCCGGAGGCGCTCCACCTCGGCCCGGGCCTGGGCCAGGGCCGCGGCCCAGGCGCCCCCGTCGGGGGCGTCCGCCGCGTTCCGGGGCGCCTCCAGGACCGGCGCCAGGGCCCCCCGGTCCGGCGCGCCGTCCATCTCCGCGAGGAGGGCCTCGAGCAGGGAACGCAGGCGCCTCACGGGCGTCTCCCGGAGGCCGGTTCCGGCCGGAGCGAGGGCGGGGCAGGGCGTTTCACGTGGGCGTCTGGAAAGGGGATCTCAATGGGCCGGCGGGGGCCGGGCCACCACCATGACAGAGCCCCGGCCGGGTTCCAACCCCGCGCCGGCGCGACGTGTTCGGCCGTTCCGGCGCCGCGCTGTCAAATGCGAAGGCCCCATCGTATGTGACCGTGGCCTCCCGGGGGCCCCCTGACTGGACATCGGTTTCAAACCAAGCCGGTCCAAGGATTTCAGTCAGAAATGGGTCCTGGCACGATCCCGGCCTTGACCCGGGCGCGGGTCGCAGGCTGGTGGCACCCGTCGCACGTTCAACCTTCTTTTCCAAAGGGGCATTATGTACCGACGTCTACTCGCTGTTTCCCTCCTCGGGAGCACCCTCGCGTTCGCGGCCCAGGGTGACCAGTGGCTGGTCCTGAAGGGCGCCTACACGCGGTTCGACAACAGCGTCCACCTCAAGGAGCAGGGAGGGCTCGGGATCGGGTACGGCAGCTGGCTCACCGACAACGTGGGCCTGGACTTCTCCCTGATCCGGAGCGACCTCAAGTCCGACCTGCCCACCGCCACGGGGAGCGGCACCCAGCACCAGCTCCTGGGCAGCGTCCTCATCGGCTTCCATCCCGAGGGGTACCGGGCCTTCCCCTACTTCTCGGCGGGCATCGGGGGCACCCGCATCGACCGGCCCTTCTCGGGCTCGGACCACGACACCACGCGCCTCAGCTACCACGCGGGGCTGGGCGCCCAGTTCCGCGTGGGGTCCTGGGGCACCCTGACCCTGGACTCCAAGTACGTGCGCACCCAGGCGCTGGTGGCCCGCAACGACTGGGTGACCACCGTGGGCTTCGGCTTCGGCTGGGGGAACGGGCCCCGATAGGCGACCCGCTCCCCGCCCGCGCCCGGCGGGGCCACCCCGCCGGGCGCCCTTTCCAACCAGGAGGAAGAACCATGGAAAAGACCACCGCAACCAGCCTCTTGAGGGACGATCACCGCAAGGTGGAGGACCTCTACCGCCGCTTCAACCAGACCCAGGACTACGGGCAGCGGGTGGGCCTCGCCGAGGACATCTGCAAGGAGCTGGAGATCCATGCCCGCCTGGAGGAGTGCCTCGTGTACCCGGACCTCGCCCGGGAAGGCGCGCCCACCGGCATGGCCCGGCACTTCGGCGATGAACATGGCACCGTCAAGCGGCTCATCAGCCAGGTGCGCATCTGCCACGCGGGGCAGGCCCCCGCCTTCGCGGAGGACGACGCGCTCGTGGCCCGCATCATGGCCAGCATCGAGCACCACATCCAGGAGGAGGAGGGCACCGCCTTCCCGCGCCTGGAGCAGGATCCCGACCACAACGCCTCCCTGGGGGCGGACCTGGCGACCCTCAAGATGAAGTTGAAGATGTGCCCGCCGGTCTTCGAGGCCATCGACGTGGAGGTGCCCGCCCGCGTCGCCTACAACCAGTGGACCCAGTTCGAGGCCTTCCCCCGCTTCCTGGACGCCGTGAAGGAGGTTCGCCAGCTGGACGATTCCCACGTGCAGTGGCGGGTGGAGATCGCCGGCAAGGACTTCGGCTGGACCGCCGAGATCTACGAGCAGATCCCCGACGAGCGCATCGCCTGGAGCAGCGTGGACGGGGCCATCAACGCGGGTTCGGCCACCTTCCGCCCCCTCGGGGAGGGGGCCTGCCGGATCCTCGTGGAGATGGCCTACGAACCGAAGGGCCTCGTGGAGGACCTGGGCGCCATGCTCGGCACGGTCTCGCGCAACCTGGCGGCGGCCCTGCGCAAGTTCAAGGACTACATCGAGACCACCTGCCGCGAGGACGGCGCGTGGCGGGGGGACATTGCCGGCAACCCGGTGGATCCCGAACTGGCCCGCCAGGGCCTGCCCAAGGAGGAGCCGGGCACTCCCCGTCCCCTGCCCGGCCTTTGATACCTGCGGACGGCGCCCCTGCCGTCCGCTTTTCCGGAGTTCCCATGAAAGCCCACGTGCTGACGATCCTGCTCGCCACCGGCCTCGGGGCCGCGGCCCAGCAGCCGCCTCCCACCCCACCGCCCGATCGGCCTACCCACGAAGGGCGCACCCATAAGCACGCCCAGGACCAGGGCGCGGCCGATGCCGACACCGCCCTTGCCCGCCAGATCCGCAAGGAACTGAAGGAGACCAAGGGCCTCAGCGCCAAGGCCCGGGCCCTCAAGGTGGCCGCCAAGGGCGGCCAGGTCACCCTCCGGGGGACCGTGGCCACCGCCGAAGAAAAGGACCAGGTGGAGGCCATCGCCCGCCGCCTGGCCGGAGAAGGGAAGGTGACCAGCGAGGTGAAGGTGAAGAAGGCCCCCTGATCCGCGTTCGTCGCGCGCCCAACCCCCGCGCGGTTTCCCGCCCATCCGTGATCTCCGTCCCCGGGAATCCCGGTAGGCTGGAGGCATGCAGTTCGCGGGTTCTTGGGCACGGTGGATCCTCCTGGCGGCACTCGGGGCGGGGGGGCTGGCGCAAGGCGTCGAACCCCCGTCCCCCTCCGCCGCCGCCATGGCCTTCGCCGAGTCCCTGCCCGGCCTGGATGCCTTCACCGTGCTGTCCCTGTACCGGGGCTGGCGCGTGGGGGCCGTGTCCAACCGCGGCCAGGGCGGGCGCCCCGCCACCCAGGTCTTCGCGCTGCGGAAGGAAGGCGCCCGGTGGAAGCGCGCCTACCTGGAGTCCTTCGAGGACGCCTACAACGTGCGCGTCGAAGCAAGGCCCGGCGTCCACTACAAGGGGGCGCCGGTGGTGTTCGTGTGGATGCAGTACGGGGCGGCGGGCGAATCCCTGGCCGTCTACGGCATCCGCCGCCGGGAATTCACCCGGCTGCAGACCCTGTCCGCCGCGAGCTTCAGCTGGCATGACGGGGGGCCCGTCCTCCTGGCCCACCCGGCCGAAGGGGATCGGCCCCAGACCGCCTACCGCTGGACCGGCACCCAGTTCGTGGAGACCGAAGGCGCGGCCCCGCAGGGAGGGACCCATCGCGGGGCCGCGTCGGGCGCGGCTTCCGGCCGGTCCTGAAAGGCATGGCATCAGCCCGGCTGTTCCCAGGGCCGCCAACGTGCCATACTGGGTCCGTTGCGATGTGCGCAACGAACCAACACTTCAGGGCGGGGTGAAAGTCCCCACCGGCGGTAGGACGCGGCCCTCAGGCCCGTCGAGCCCGCGAGCGCCCGCAGCAGCGGGGACAGCAGATCCGGTCGAACTCCGGAGCCGACGGTCATAGTCCGGATGAGAGAAGGAGGGGCACCATGCCTATGGACCGTGTCGAAGCCGCCATCCAAGCCTTCAAGGAAGGGCGGGCCGTCGTGCTCGTGGACGATCCGGACCGGGAGAACGAGGGGGACCTGATCATCCCCGCGGAGACGCTCAACGAAGAGATCATGGCCATGATGATCCGCGAGTGCAGCGGCATCGTGTGCCTCTGCATCGACGACGCCACCGCGCGCCAGCTCGACCTGCCCCAGATGGTGAGCCACAACAACAGCAAGAACGGCACGGCCTTCACCGTGTCCATCGAGGCCAAGGAGGGCGTCACCACGGGCGTCTCGGCCCACGACCGGGTGGTGACCATCCAGACCGCCATCCGCCCCGGGGCGCGCCCCGACGACCTGGCCCGGCCCGGCCACGTCTTCCCCCTCCGGGCCCACAGCGGGGGCCTGGCCTGCCGCCGGGGCCACACCGAAGGGGCCATCGAACTGGCCCGTATGGCCGGTTTCCGCCCCGCCGCAGTCCTTTGCGAACTCATGAACCCCGATGGCACCATGATGCGCGGCCGGACCCTGGCGTGGTTCGCGGAGCGCAACACCTTCCCCCTCCTGTCCATCCAGGACCTCGTGGAAGCCCAGCGTCCCGGCACCAACCTGGCGTAGCCAGGCGCCCAGCTACGGACACGCCGTTCCGTCGCGCCGCGTCCACTGGACGCCGCGCTTCGCCAGGTCGCGCCGGATGAAGTCCCAGCACCCGGCCTTCATGCCCACCACCTCGGGCGGGGCCACCCCGGGCTCGGACCACAGGCCCTCGGCCACGAGGCGCACGGTGGCCGTGCAGGTGTAGCCGGTGGTCCGGGCCATGCTGGTGGTCCCGGTGGCGCGGTCGTAGCGGTCCAGGAGGTCCCAGGTCTCGCGCACGGGCCTGCCGTCCTTCTCCCCCGCGACGATCACGCGCATGACGGTGAAGTCCTCGTCGCCCTCCCCCATCTGCCACAGGGGAAAGAGGAGGCGGGTGGTGAGGTCCATGGGCGCCACCGGCACCCCGTTGAGCTCGACGGGCTCGGTGGAGAAGAACCCCGCCTCCCGCAGCATGCGCATCTTCTCGATGTGGCCGGGGTAGCGGAGGGTCTTCTCCTTCATGAAGGGCGCCTTCACGGTCCGGATGATGCTCCGCAGGCCGTCGGTGTTGAAGGCCTCCAGGGTGCCGATCCCGGGGAAGTCCATGAGTTCCGGCTCGCTGAGGGCCGGCATCACGATCTCCTGGCCGTGGGCCACGTACCGGGCGGGGCGGGTGTACTCCTCCACCACGTCCACGGGGGAGAAGCCGGCCTTGTACTCGAAGGGCCAGGTGCGGACCACGGGCAGGCCGCCCACATAGCATTCGAAGGAGGTCACCCGGTCCACCCGGCGGACCACGTCCCCGAGGATGAAGTTGTCGCAGCCCGGGGCCACCCCCGCGTCCATCACGGCGACGAGGCCCTTGTCCCGGGCGAGGCCGTCCAGGCGGAAGGGGTCCTCGGGGAAGAAGGAGATGTCCACCATGGGCCGGCCCGCCTCCAGGACGGCCTGGAGGGTGGTGAAGCCCATGAAGCCGGGCACGGCGCCCACGGCGAGGTCGCAGCCGGCCACCGCCTCCTGCACGGCGCCGGGCTGGGCCAGGTCCGCCAGGTGGGTGCGCAGGCCCTTGGCGGCCAGGCGGTCCAGGGCGACATGGGAGCGGTCGGCCACCGTCACCTCGAAGGCGCCGTCCTGGGCCAGGTCCAGGGCCAGGGTGGCCCCCACGCGGCCGGCGCCGAGCACGCAGATCCTCTTCATGGAAGGCCTCCGGGAGATGCGCCAGTGTACACCTGCCCTGGTAGGCTGGAACCATGGACGGTCTCGTGAAAGCCCATCTGGATCATCGACGCGCCTGGCAGGATTTCGACTACTGCTACCCGGTCATCTCCCGGCGCAGCAAGGGCGTGAGCCTGGGGGTCAACCTGAACCCCGACAAGGTGTGCAACTTCGACTGCGTCTACTGCGAGGTGGACCGGACCACGCCCCCGCGCCGGAAGGACGTGGACCTGGACCAGCTGGCCCGGGAGATGGAGGTCCTCCTGGACCTGGTCCAGTCCGGCGAGCTGTTCCAGGTGCCGCCCTTCGACAGCGCCGCCCCCCACCAGCGGCGCCTCAACGACATCGCCTTCTCCGGCGACGGGGAGCCCACCACCCTCCGGGCCTTCCCCCAGGCCGTGGCCCGCATGGCGGCCCTCCGCAGCCGCCGGGGCCTGCGGGACCTGAAGCTGGTGCTGATCACCGACGCCTCCCGCCTCCAGGCCCCCGAGATCCAGGAAGGCCTGGAGATCCTCATGGACAACGGGGGCGAGGTCTGGGCCAAGCTGGACGCCGGCACCGAGGCCCACTACCAGGCCATCGACCGCTCCAAGGTGCCCTTCCAGCGCATCCTGGACAACCTGGCCGAAACGGCCGCCCGCTGGCCCATCGTGATCCAGACCCTCTTCCTGGCCTGGCAGGGGCAGGGCCCCTCCGACGCCGAGGTGGAGGCCTACATCGGGCGCCTGCAGGCCATCCGCGCCCGCGGCACCCTGGCGGGGATCCAGATCTACACCGTGGCCCGCCCGACCCCGGAGCCGGAGGCCCGGCCCCTGCCGGCCACCGACCTCGATCGACTGGCGGCCCGGGTCAAGGACGCCCTGCCCGACGTGGCCCTGGAGGTCTTCTACGGCCCCGCCTAGGCGCCTCCTCGCGGGCCTGGCCGGCCTGGGCCTCCTGGCCCTCGGCCCCGGTCCGGCCCGGCCTGGCCCGGCCCAGCCCCCGCCGGCGGCCCCGGTGGAGGTGGCCCGGATCGAGCTGGCCGCCGTGGGCGATGTCCTGATGCACCAGGATGTGAAGGCCTCCGCGGCCCAGGCCCCCGGCGGCCTCGGCGACCTGTGGTCCGAGGTCACGCCCCGCTTCCGGCGGGCGGACATCGCCTTCGCCAACCTGGAAACCCCCGTGGCCCCCCGGACGGGGCGCCCCGGCCGGCCCTTCCAGTTCAACGCCCCCGAGGACCTGCCGGCCGCCCTGCGGGCCTCCGGCATCGGCGTCGTCGCGGTGGCCAACAACCACGCCTTCGACCAGGGGCCCCGCGGCCTGACCGAGACCCTGGCGCGCCTGGGGGCCGCCGGCCTCGTCGCGGTGGGGGCGGGCGCCACCCGGGCCGAAGCCGAGACACCCCGGTTCGTGGAGGCCAAGGGGCTCAAGGTGGCCTTCCTGGCCTTCACGGACATCTTCAACGTCGACCTGAACACCCGCGCCGACCGGCCCTGGGTCCGGGGGATCGATCCCCCGGCGGCGGCCGCCGCCGTCCGGGCCGCCAGGGCCCAGGCCGACGCCGTGGTGGTCAGCGTCCACTGGGGGGCCGAATACCTGCACGCCCCCCTGGAGCGCCAGAAGCGCCTCGCCAAGGCGCTGGCCGACGCCGGCGCCGACGTCATCCTGGGCCACCACCCCCACGTCCTCCAGCCCGTCGACGTGCTGGCCTCCGGGGACCGCCGCACCGTGGTGGCCTACAGCCTGGGCAACTTCATCTCCAACCAGGACCGCATGTACCGGGCGGACCTCTTCCCCGTGGCCGGCGGCGACAGCCGGGACGGCGCCCTCTTCAGCTGCCGCCTCGTCAAGCTCCGGTACCTGGACGGCACCGAGCGCGTCCAGGTGGAGGAGGCCCGCTGCGAGCCCCTGTGGACCCTCAACAACTGGCGGGAGGCCGCCGGGCGCAAGACCCCCCGCCTCATCCGGGTCGTCCCCGCCACCCAGCGCCTCCTGGAGGCCGAAGCGGAGGTGGAGCGCCTGCGCGCCGCCGTCCCGCCCGACCGAGCGGCCCTGCTCGCCCAGCAGGAGACCGTGCGCACCCTGATGCTCCGGCGCGCCCGCGCCGAGGCCATCCTGGGCGCCCCCTTCGTGACCCAGGGGGCGCCCAGGCCCTGAGGGCCCTACTGGACGATGACCGAACCGTCCGACGCCACGGAGACCTTCGCGCCAACCAGGTGATCCACCCGCGGCTTCCTGGAGGAACCGGTCAGGTGGGCTTTCCCGCTCTTGGTGAGGATGGTGAACGGAACCGTCCCGCCTCCGAGGGGGCCCGTGCTGAACCGAAGTTTTACGGTTCCGGAAGCGGGGAGGGGATAGGTGCCGCCCGGGCTCAAGGTGGCCAAGAAGGTTCCCGCGCCATTCAGCACATCGACCTTGGGGGTGCCATGGCTGCTGTCCAGCAGGAGGTCCGCATCCTGCGCGTTCTTGCAATGGATGACGATGATGCCCGTGCCCGCCTGGGCGGTGGATGCGCCGGCGGCCGCCAGCACCAGGCTGGCGACCAGAAGGGTAGGAAATCGCATGGGGGTCCTTTCCGGAAAGGGCCGTTCTGACGGCCGACAGAAGATGGAATATAAATAATTTAATGTGATCCCCTGTCAAGGACGCCTCCCCCAAAAAGGCGAGGGGCCGGCGCCTTGGCGCCGGCCCCTCGCGTGGGACGGATCCGATCAGAAGCCGCCGGCGGCGCCTTCGGGCCTGTAGGTGATGCTGGCCTTGATGAAATCGCGGTTCATGCGGGCGATGGTGTCCAGGGTGATGCCCTTGGGACAGGCGGCCTCGCACTCGCCGTGGTTGGTGCAGGTGCCGAAGCCCTCCTTGTCCATCTGGGCGACCATGGCCCGGGCGCGGTTCATGCGCTCCGGCTGGCCCTGGGGCAGCAGGGCCAGGTGGCTGATCTTGGCGGCGGTGAAGAGCATGGCGCTGGCGTTGGGGCAGGCAGCCACGCAGGCCCCGCAGCCGATGCAGGCGGCCGCGTCGAAGGCCAGGTCGGCCTTCTGCTTTTCCACGGGGGTGGCGTTGGCGTCGCAGGCGCAGCCGGTGGGGGCGCTGATGAAGCCGCCGGCGGCGATGATGCGGTCCAGGGCCGACCGGTCCACCATCAGGTCCTTGAGGACGGGGAAGGCCTCGGCCCGGATGGGCTCGATGGTGATCTCCTGCCCGTCCTCGAAGCTGCGCATGTGCAGCTGGCACGTGGTGGTGCGCTCCTTGGGCCCGTGGGGGCGGCCGTTGATGACCAGGTTGCAGGCCCCGCAGATGCCCTCGCGGCAGTCGTGGTCGATGACGATGGGGTCCTCGCCCTTCTTGATGAGGCCTTCATTCACCACGTCCAGCATTTCCAGGAAGGACATTTCGGTGGAGACGTTCGGGGCGTCGTAGGTGACGAAACGGCCCTGGGCCTGGCGGTTGGCCTGGCGCCAGACGTGCAGCTTCACGTTGATGTGCTTTTCCATGGTCCGTTCCTTACTTGTAGCTGCGGGTCGCGAGGTGGACGTTCTCGAAGGACAGGGGTTCGACGTGCCGCACGGGGGTGGCCCCGTCGCCCTTGTACTCCCAGCCCGCCACGTGGCAGAAGTTCTCGTCGTCACGCTTGGCCTCGCCCTCCTCGGTCTGCCACTCCTCGCGGAAGTGGCCGCCGCAGGACTCGCGGCGCTCGAGGGCGTCCAGGCACATCAGTTCGCCCAGTTCCAGGAAGTCGGCGACGCGGCCGGCGAGTTCCAGGCTCTGGTTGATGTCCGCGCCCGAGCCGGGCACCTTGACGTTCTCCCAGAAGCGCTGCCGCAGGGCGGGGATCTCCTGCAGGGCCTTCTTCAGGCCGGCCTCGTTGCGGCCCATGCCGCAGAACTCCCACATGAGCTTGCCGAGGGCGCGGTGGAACTCGGTGGGCGTCTCCTTGCCGTTGATGGCCAGGAGCCGGTTGTTGGAGGCGGCCACGGCGGCCTCGGCCTCCTTCACCGCCGGGTGGTCCTTGCTGATGCGGGTGCCGGGCTTGATGCCGGCCAGGTACCCGCCCACGGTGTAGGGGATCACGAAGTAGCCGTCGGCGAGGCCCTGCATGAGGGCGGAGGCCCCCAGGCGGTTGGCGCCGTGGTCGGAGAAGTTGGCCTCGCCCAGGCAGAAGAGGCCGGGGATCGTGGTCATGAGGTTGTAGTCCACCCAGAGGCCGCCCATGGTGTAGTGGCTGGCGGGGTAGATGCGCATGGGCACCTTGTAGGGGTCCTCGGCCGTGATGCGTTCGTACATCTCGAAGAGGTTCCCGTATTTCTCGCCGATCTTGGCGGCGCCCAGGCGGTTGATGGCGTCGGCGAAGTCCAGGTAGACCCCGAAGCCCGTGCCCACGCCCCGGCCCTCGTCGCAGACCTGCTTGGCGGCGCGGCTGGAGATGTCTCGGGGGGCGAGGTTGCCGAAGGAGGGGTACTTGCGCTCCAGGTAGTAGTCGCGGTCCTCTTCGGGGATGTCGCCCGGGGCGCGCTTGTCCCCCTTGGTCTTGGGCACCCAGATGCGTCCGTCGTTCCGGAGGCTCTCCGACATGAGGGTGAGCTTGGACTGGTGGTCGCCGGTGACGGGGATGCAGGTGGGGTGGATCTGCGTGTAGCAGGGGTTCGCGAAGGCGGCGCCCTTCTTGTAGGCGCGCCAGATGGCCGTGGCGTTGCAGCCCTTGGCGTAGGTGGCCAGGTAGAAGACGTTGCCGTAGCCGCCCGTGCAGATGAGGACCGCGTCGGCCACGTGGCTCTCGATCTCGCCGGTGACCATGTTGCGGGTCACGATGCCCTTGGCCACGCCGTCGACGACGATGACCTCCTGCATCTCGTGCCGGGTGTACATCTTCACGGCGCCGAGGCCGATCTGCCGCTCCAGGGCCTGGTAGGCGCCCAGGAGGAGCTGCTGTCCCGTCTGCCCGCGGGCGTAGAAGGTGCGGCTCACCTGGGCGCCGCCGAAGCTGCGGTTGTCCAGGAGGCCGCCGTATTCCCGGGCGAAAGGCACGCCCTGCGCCACGCACTGGTCGATGATGTTGCAGGAGACCTCGGCCAGCCGGTAGACGTTGGACTCGCGGGCGCGGAAATCGCCGCCCTTGACCGTGTCGTAGAAGAGGCGGAAGGTGCTGTCGCCGTCGTTCCGGTAGTTCTTGCTGGCGTTGATGCCGCCCTGGGCCGCGATGGAGTGGGCGCGGCGGGGGCTGTCCTGGTAGCAGAAGCAGTGGACGTCGTAGCCGAGCTCGGCCAGGGAGGCCGCGGCGGCGCCGCCGGCGAGGCCGGAGCCCACGACGATGATCTTGTACTTGCGCTTGTTGGTGGGATTGACGAGCTTCAGCTCGAACTTGTGGTTCTCCCACTGCTTGTCGATGGGGCCGGAGGGGGTGTTCGACTTCAGTTCCATGTTCCTTGCCCTCCTACAGGTGGATGACGCCGGCCAGCACCGCGACCGGGAACGAGATGTTGACGCCCGCGACCAGGATCGCCATCACGTAGGCGAAGCGCTTGCGGCACGTGTCGTAGCGCGGGTGGGACCAGCCCAGGGTCTGGGTCATGCTCCAGACGCCGTGCCACATGTGGATCCCCAGGCAGACCTGGGCGACGACGTAGATGGCCGCGGCCAGCGGCTGCTGGAAGCCGGTGACGAAGTTGTGGTAGGGGTCGGCGCGGTCGAAGCTGGGGTGGCAGGTGCCCACGGTGAGGTGCATCAGGTGGTAGAGCACGAAGAAGGCCAGGAACACGCCGGTCCAGCGCATGGTGCGGCTGGAGAAGGTGGCCGCCCGGTACTGCTGGGCCCGGTATCCCACCGGGCGGGCCGCGCGGTTGGCCAGGGTGAGGCTCAGGGCCGCCCAGCCGTGGAGGACCACGGCCGCCAGCATCACGCCCCGGAAGACCCAGATCCCGCCGCCGTGGACCATGGTGTGCAGGAACTCGGCGTAGTGGTTCAGGGCTTCCCGGCCCATGTAGGCCTGGAGGTTGCCCAGCATGTGGACGGTGACGAACCCGAAGAGGACGATGCCGGTGACGGCCATCACCACCTTCTTGCCGACCGATGTGTCCAGGAAGCCTGGGCTGGTTTCAGCGACGGACATGGATGCTCCTTCCTTCCGCGATGACGGATGCGCCCGCATCCGGTGATGGTTGGGTTGACGCGATGACAAAGGGTCATGGGCGAATGGATGGACCCCATTATGATCGGGGATTTCCTGTTGGCAATTTCCAAGTCTCGGAACCCGGATTGATGGGGCTATTTGCTTTGTTTTTCAATCTTTAATCGATCTTTTTGCCACGATTCAAGGTCCGCCTGGAAGCCCGATGGGTGGGACGGGGGGGTTGCGCATTCCGTTTGGGGAATTATTGTTTATTCATTTCTGAGGTGCCGATGCCATTCCGGTTTCCTGGGGCGATCCTCGCGGCTGGCGCCATCCTGCTCAGCCTCGCGTGCGGAGGCGGGGGGGGCACGGGCGGGCAAGTTCAGACGGCCACCCTGGCCTATGTCAATCCGGCAGGAACGGGCTGGCGATGGGTGAAGGACGAGGCGCTCAGCACCCCCGATCGCCTCGTCCTCGCCCTGGTGCCGCCGGAGGGGGTCACCGGCCTGCGGGGAGTCGCCTTTTCCCTGGCGTCGGACCCCGCGGCGACCCGCTGGGTGGAAGTGCGTGCCGGGGGCCGGAGCCTGGTGGAGAATGGCACGTTCAACCTGGGCGGTGGTGTCCCCCTGTTCCGGTACGGGCAGGATCAAGGCGTGCTCCGCGCCGGGATCTTCCAGAAGGGCAGGGGCGACGCGACGATCCCCGATGGGGCGGCGGTCCGGGTGGCCCTCGCCGTCCAGGCGGGCGCCGGTCCAGGGACCTGGACCCTGGACCGGGCCTCCCTGAAGGTGCTGCCCCCCACCGGGGCGCGGCTCGTGGAAACCCCTGTGGAGGCCGGACGGATCACCGTCCAATGAGGCCGGAAGGCCGGCCTTCCCCCCTGCCCGCCGGAACGCTTGAGGATCCCATCCGATGCTGAAAGCCCGTCTCACCCTGCTCCTGGCCGCCGGCCTGTCCCTGATGGCCGCGCCGCCGGCCCTGGGCCCTGGCCACACCCTGCATCCCGTTGCCCAGTGGACCGATGCCCTTGGGCAGAGCCACACCCGCTACGAGCACCGCCTGAACGGGCTCCGGGTCTGGGGTTCCTTCTTCATCGACCACCAGGGCCCCGGCGCCCGGATCGCCTCGAACCGCCTGGCGATGGGGCCGCTCCCCCCGGCGGTGGCCGCCCCCTTCGCCACGGGCGCCCTGGCGGCGGGGGAGCAGATCTACGTGCCCCGGGATCTGCCCGTGCCCGCAGGGGATGGCACGGACGCGGTCCTGATGGACAAGGGCCCGGCCGGCTACATCGAGGCCGTGTACGTGCCCGCCGTGCCTGACAAGGACAACCTCGCCGGGGAGGCCTACGATTTCATCCTGGACGCCCAGACTGGCGAGGTCCTGTACCAGATCCCCATCCTGGAGGGGGCGGGCGCCGCCAAGGGGACGGGCAATACCTTGTACCAGGGGCAGGTCACCCTCGATGTCACCGATACCGGCGACGGGTTCCGGCTCGCGGACACCACCCGGCCCAGCCAGGGGCGATCCAATCAGATCAAGCAATTCTCCTATTCGACCAGCGCCCGCGAGGATCCTCCCCAGGCGCTCGCCGTTTGGGGCGATGGCAGGGCCGAGGCGCCGGGGACCGACAAGGACACCCCCACCGCCCAGACGATGCTGGCGGATATGGCGGCGGGCCTGCAGACGGCCTGGGACTATTGGAGGAGCGTCCATGGCCGGTGGGGCGTGGATGGGCTCGGGACTCCCATCAACGGTTATGCCCATGTCCCGACGAAAGTGGACAACGCCGCCTGGGGGCGCACCGCAAACGAACTGTACTTCGTGGTGGGCAATCCATCCAGGAACCGTCCCATGACGTTCCCGTCCGTCATCGGGCACGAACTGACGCACGGCGTGATCGACTTCACCGCCAACCTGATCTATGAGGGGGAGAGCGGCGCCCTCAACGAGGGCACCGCGGATTTCTTCGCCGCGATGATGGGGGCCTGGCGGGCCAACGGCTCCCGCGCGGGGCGCATCGGGGATGCCAACACGACCTGGGCCTTGACCTCCTACCTCCAGGACGGCACGCCGGAGGTCATGCGCAATTTCATCAAACCCTCCTTCGCCCCGAAACCCTCCCCGGACGCATGGAGTCCGGACCTGAAGAAACTGGATGTGCACCAGGGGTCGGGGCCCCTGAACCGGGCCTTGCACTTCCTGAGCCAGGGGGCCTCCAGCGACCCGCTCCAGGAGAACTTCTCGCCCCACCTGCCCGATGGGATGCGGGGGATCGGGAACGACGACGCCGCCAGGCTCTGGTACCGCGCCCTCACCACGTACCTGGGCCCCTCCAGCGGGTACGCCGAGGCGCGGGAGGCCGCCTTGAAGGCGGCCGCGGATCTCTGGGGAGCCGGTTCGGCCCAGGCGAAGGCGGCGGCCTCGGCCTTCGCGGCCATCCGGGTGGGGACCCCGGCCCCCGCGGAGCCCACGGGCTCGATCACCCTCGCGGCCACGGGGAGCCTCCAGGCGGGCCAGGTGAAACTGGAGGCGCAGGCCTCGGCCCCCCTCAAGCGGGTCCTCTACTACGTGGACGGCACGTACATGGGCGCCAGCACGGGGGAGCCCCACGCCCTCCTGCTGGATTCGGGCCCCGAACTGGCCAACGGCAGCCATGTCCTGGTGGCCCGGGGCTATTCGGAGGCCGGGCTGGAAGCCGTCTCCCAGGAGGCGGCCTTCTCCCTGGATGCGCCGGTCCAGCAGATCATGCTGAATCCCGGGTTCGAGGCGGGAGACGCTCACTGGGAACTGACCGGCTGGAAGGCCGCCTTCGATCCCTCCGGCCGGAAGCCCCATGGCGGGTTCCGCGCCCTCCAGGTCGCGGACGACGAGGAGTCGCAGTTCGGCTTCGCTGCCCAGAGCGTGGCGCTGCCGGCCGAGGCCGCCTGGGCCGAACTGAGCTTCTGGATGCGCTACGAAGGCCCCGAGGACAGTGCGGGCGACGCGGTCTTCGGTGTTTCCGCGGGGACGAGCGACCCGGGCCTCGAAGAAATCATCGCTGAAATCCCCCCCTCCGGGGCCCGGGGCGGCTGGGTCCGGAAAACCCTGAACCTGGCCAGCCTGGCGGGCCATACCGTCCGGGTGAACTTCGAGGGTCTGGTTCCCATGGGGTCCGGCGCCCGCCTCCTGGTGGATGATGTGCGCCTGGTCTGGTCCCGGGTGGAGCCGGGCCGCCTCTACGTCACGCCGGACCGCGTGGATGTCTGGGCCGGGGATGCGACGCCCATCCCCCTCCAGCCATACTTCAACGGCCCGGTCATGCCGCAGATCACCTGGCGGGCCACCGGCGGAACCCTCACCCGCGAGGGCGTCTACACGCCGCCCACCCAGCCCGGAACCTACCGGATCTACGCCGATCCGACCGACCCGAACGCGGACACGGAGGCGCCCGTATGGGAGGTCCCGGTGAACGTCAAGCCGCGGGTGGCCCTGGAGCCGGCGACCCTCGCCATGGACGCGGGAACCACGCACGTCTTCAGCCTCACGGCCGCGCCGGACGCGTCACCCGCCCTCACCCTCGCCGGAGGGGATCACCCCGGATTCGTGGCTACCGCCCAGGCCGGCAAGGTGGCCTACACGGCGCCCAGCACCCCCGGGACCTATGTGCTGACCGCCCGGGACGCCACGTCCGGGGCCTCCGCCACCGCCACCGTCCAGGTGCGCGCGGAGCCCATGTCGGTGGTGGTCGACCCCGCGGAGGCCGTGCTGGCCACGGGGGCCGGTTTCGGCTTCACCGCCACGGTGCGCGGGGACGGTCCGGACGGCGTGGTCTGGTCCCTGGCGGAGCGGGGCGGGGGCGCCGTGGGCACCACGGGCCTCTACGCCGCGCCCCTGGCCGCGGGCACCTACCATGTCATCGCCACGAGCGTGGCCGATCCCGCCAAGCGCGGGGTGGCCACGGTGACCGTGGTGGACGGGGTCGCCGTGGATCCCCCCTCGGCCACCCTCCTGGTGGGCGGAACGTGTTCCTTCCGTGCCACCGTGCCCGGCCGAGGGAACGCGGACGTGGACTGGAAGGTGGAGGAAGGGTCGACCGGCGGGACGGTGGTGAACGGCCTCTACACGGCGCCGGCCACCCCCGGCACCTACCACGTGAAGGTCACGAGCGTCGCCCAGCCCTCGCTCAGCGCGGTGGTGGACGTGAAGGTGAAGACCGCGGACCTGGACGGGGACGGCACAACGGCCCTGGATTTCGAGGACATGGCCATCCTGGCCGACAGCTACGGCCAGACCGGCGCCGATCTCCCCGCGGATGTGAACGGAGACGGGCGGGTGGATGAACAGGACGAGGCCCAGGTCCTGGCCAAGGTCGGGGGCCAGGGGCCCGCGACGGCCCCCTGAACGGAAAGGCGCCGCCCGGGGGCGGCGCCTTTCATCCAACGGGGCGGAGGGCCTACTTGGCCTCCTCCTCCGACACGAGGCCGGGCGTTTCCTGCTTGCTCTTGGCCACGGCCCAGCCGATGAGGCCGGCGCAGATGAGGCCGCCCACCAGGCCGCCCAGCTTCAGGCTGGTCATGCCTTCCACGGGGAAGATGGTGAACTTCATGACCACGCCCAGGGCGAGCAGGCTCACCATGTTCATGACCTTGATCAGGGGGTTCAGGGCGGGGCCGGCGGTGTCCTTGAGGGGATCGCCCACGGTGTCGCCCGTGACGGAGGCCTTGTGGGCCTCGCTGCCCTTGCCGCCGTAGAGGCCGTCCTCGATCATCTTCTTCGCGTTGTCCCAGGCGCCGCCGGCGTTGGCCATGAAGACCGCCAGCAGCTGGCCGACCAGGATCATGCCCGCCAGGAAGCCGCCCAGGGCGTAGGGGCCCAGGAAGAGGCCGACCATGAGGGGGGCGGTGATGGCCAGGAGGCCGGGGCCCACCAGCTCCTTCTGGGCGGTGGAGGTGCAGATGTCCACCACGCGGCCGTAGTCGGGCTTCTTGGTGCCGGCCCAGATGGCGGCGTCGCGGAACTGCGCGCGGCACTCGATGACGATGTAGTAGGCGGCGCGGCCCACGGCGCGGATCAGCTGGCTGCTGAAGAGGAACGGCACGGCGCCGCCGATCAGGAAGCCGATGAACACCTTGGGGTCGGCCACGGTCAGGAGGCCGGCGTGCTTGCGGTACTCCTCGATGGACATCTGGGCGATCTTGTCCTCGCTGCCCACCGCGATGACGGCGATGAAGCTGGAGAACAGGGACACGGCGGCGATGACGGCGGAGCCGATGGCGATGCCCTTGGTCTCGGCCTTCGTGGTGTTGCCCACGGCGTCGAGGTCGGCCAGGATCTGGCGGGCCCGCTTGTAGCTGCCGGGCTTCTCCTTCTCCATCTCGTCCTTGTCGAAGCCCATCTCGCCGATGCCGTTGGCGTTGTCGGCGACGGGGCCGAACACGTCCATGGAGATCGTGTTGCCGGTGAGGGTGAGCATGCCGATGCCGGTCATGGCCACGCCGTAGGCGACGA
Organism: Mesoterricola sediminis; assembly: GCF_030295425.1. NCBI lineage: Bacteria > Pseudomonadati > Acidobacteriota > Holophagae > Holophagales > Holophagaceae > Mesoterricola > Mesoterricola sediminis. Next base: position 2,251,164 of record NZ_AP027081.1, read on the forward strand.
ACATGGGCGGCGTGCCGGCGTAGGTCAGCACGGAGAGGAAGAGGGCGACGACGATGACCACCAGCATGGCGACGGTGGACTCGTAGCCGAGGGCGAAGCCCTCGATGATGTTCGTGGCGTGGCCGGTGGTGCAGGCCCGCGCCAGGCCCTTCACCGGGGCGTGGGTGGTGTGGGTGTAGTAGCTGGTGACCTTGTTGAGGGCCACGGCCAGGAACACGCCGATGAGGCAGGTGATGGCCGGGCGCATGTCGAGGCCGGCGACGCCGAAGTTGGCCCAGGCGGGCAGGAACTTCGGATCATGGCCGGGGAAGCCGGCGGCGGCCATCGGGTTGGTGGCCATGTAGTTGGCGTCGAAGTGCAGGTAGAAGTAGCCCAGGACGAAGAAGCCCACCACGGAGATGATGGAGCCGATCCAGAAGCCGCGGTGCACGCTCTTGAGGGCGGTGTCCGAGGTGTCCTCGGGGCCGGCCTTCACGGTGTAGGTGGAGATGATCGAGCCCAGGACGCCGATGCCGCGCACCAGCAGGGGGAAGATCACGCCCTTGTGGCCGAAGGAGGCCATGCCCAGGATCATGGCGGCGACGATGGTCACCTCGTAGGACTCGAAGATGTCCGCGGCCATGCCGGCGCAGTCGCCCACGTTGTCGCCCACGTTGTCGGCGATGGTGGCGGCGTTGCGGGGATCGTCCTCGGGGATGTCCTTCTCGATCTTGCCGACGAGGTCGGCGCCCACGTCCGCGGCCTTGGTGTAGATGCCGCCGCCGACGCGCATGAACAGGGCGAGGAGGGTGCCGCCGAAGCCGAAGCCCAGGAGGGCCTCGTAGGCGTGCACGCCGTAGAGGAGGAAGATCAGGGTGCCGCCCAGGAGGCCGAGGCCGTCCGTGAGCATGCCGGTGACGGTGCCGGTGCGGTAGCCGAGCTGCATGGCCTCGCCGTAGCTGTGCTTGGCGGCGGCGGCGACGCGCAGGTTGCCGGTGGTGGCCAGGCGCATGCCCACGAAGCCCACGGCCCAGCTGAAGAGGCTGCCCATGAGGAAGGCGCCGGCGCGGCCGAAGGCGAAGACCTTGTCGCCCGTCACGGTGAACCACAGGACCACGGTGATGATGATGATCAGGGGCCCGATCTTGCGGAACTGGGCGGCGAGGTAGGCGTTGGAGCCCTCACGCACGGCCGCCGCGATCTCCTGCATCCGCTTCGTGCCCTGGTCCGCGGCGTTGACCTGCCTCATGAGCAGGAGCGCGTACCCGAGGCCCGCGATGGCGATGCCGAGGACGACCATCAGGCAGACCCGCTCGAGGCTGCTGAAGTCGGGATCGCTGAAGAGGGCGAAGAACTTGAAGGGCTTGGCGTGGCCCTCGGCGGGAGCGACGACGGCCTGGCCGGCGTAGGCGACGGCGAAGACGCACATCATGATCGCCAGATAGATCCGGCGTTTCAGGGGTGTGACCCTGAGTTTGTCCATCCAGGCATGCAGCATGGATACTCCTTTAAAAAAAGGGTGAATCAATCCGGCCCTGGGACCGGATACCTGTGGGTGCTGGCATTTCCAGGGGAAGCATGAGATGGTATTCGGCCTCAGGCTACCACTCCGTCACCCCATGTCAATGCGGGTTTGACGTTCCGAGCCCTCGCCAACCGGCCGTGGACCGGGCCGCCGCGCCCTGGTGCCTGACGAATCGTCATCCGAGGTTTCCATGTCGCGTCCCTGCCCCTGTGCGTCCACCAAGACCTATGCCGCCTGCTGCGAGCCTTTCCTGATCGGGCGGGCCCAGCCTGAGACCGCCGAGCAGCTCATGCGCAGCCGCTTCTCCGCCTACGCCCTGGGCAAGGCCGATTATCTGGCCGCCACCACCTGCGCCGAGGAGCGGGCCAAGCTGGACATCGAGGAACTGGGCCGCTACGTGCGCGCCGTGAAGTGCATCACCCTGAAGGTCCTGGCCACCGAGGCCGGCGGCGCCGCGGACGAGACCGGCACGGTCACCTTCCACGCCAAGCTCCAGATCAACGGCAAGCGCATGCTCCACCGCGAGAAGAGCCGCTTCGTCCGCGAAGAGGGCCGCTGGGCCTACGTCGACGGGGACACCAACTAGGGTGTGTTCGTAATCTAGGATAGTAATGGCTAATACCCATCCGTGCCGGAGCATGGAGGAGCTGGAATAGTGAGTCTGTGCTGCAGTGCCTGATGGCGCCGCGCATTCGCAGCATCCTATTGGAACGCGGAGGCGCGGAGGATCTCGCTGAGGCTCGCGGAGAAAGGATCAAGCCCACAAGCCCCCTCCACTCGATATCCAGGAAAACCTCCCGCTTCACCTTATGGCCGGCCAGTCTCAGGGAGTGCGCCAGACAGACCTTGTAGGGATCCTCCCCGTCGACCTCTCCCCAATGCCTTCCCATCACGCCTCCCGTTGGGACGTGTCATTGGGAGGTGGCAGGTTCCAGGAGCGCTTTCCTCCGCGACCCTCTGCGAGATCCTCCGCGCCTCCGCGTTTCATAGGATCAATGAGGATCCGGAACGCTTGTCACCCTCCGCTCATAGCCTCAGCCAGATCACGATGCAGGCCAAAGCCACCTGGGCTGAGAAACTTCGCGCCGTTTTGTCGAACCTGGTGGCCAGCGCCCTGAACTGTTTGAGCTTGGCGAACCCATGCTCGATGGCATGGCGGGCCTTGTATAGGTGTGAGTCCCAGGCCGCCGGATTCTTGCGCCGGGGATGAGGTGGGATGACGGCTGTCGCACCCATGGCCTCGATCGCCTTCCTTACCGGGTTCCCATCGTAGGCCCGATCTCCGAACCCGTACTCTGCCTGCCAACCGCACAGCAATCCTTCAGCAGACCGGCTTTCATGGGCTTGCCCCGGAGTGACCAGGAAATCCAAAGGATTACCGTGGGCATCGCAGATCAAATGGATCTTGGTCGAGCATCCACCCCGAGATCGTCCGAGCGCCTGGTTCCAGAGCCCCCCCCCCCCTTTTCATCGGTCAGGAAACTTCTCGGCATCGTTACCCCAGGAAAATTCGTGGTGTACGAGCCTTTACGTATGAGTACAAGTTAACTATTTATCTAATCTATAGATTCCGAACACAGCCTAGGGGGGCCTCAGAGGTTGGCCTTCAGGAATCTCCAGGTGGCCTCGTACATGGCGTACACGTGCTGGGGTGCGCGGGGGCTGTGGTCGGAGCCGGGGAGCAGCGTCACCGGGGCGTCGTGGCCGGCCTTCTGGAGGGCGTCCAGGAACTGCACGGAGTTCTGCAGGTGGACGTTGGTGTCCAGGGTGCCGTGGATGAGCATGACCTTGCCCTTGAGGGCCGCGGCGGCCTTGATGCAGCTGGAGGCGTCATAGCCCTGGGCGTTGTCCCGGGGCAGCCCCATGTAGCGCTCGGTGTAGTAGCAGTCGTAGAGGCGCCAGTCGGTGACGGGGGCGCCGATGACGCCGAGCTTCCAGGCCGCGCTGTGGGTGAGGGCGTAGGCCGTGAGGAAGCCGCCGTAGCTGTAGCCGTCCAGGGCGACGCGGTCCATGTCGGCCCAGCCCTGGCTCCGGAGCCAGGCGAGGCCGTCGAGCTGGTCCTCCAGCTCCAGGGCCCCCAGGTTGCCCTTCACGCGGTGGGCGGCGTTCCCCTTGGCGGCGGCGCTGCGGTTGTCGCAGACCCACACGGCGATGCCCTGCTGGGCGAGGAACTGGAACCAGGGCATGGAGCGGTTCCAGGCGTTGCGGACCTGGGGGGCGTTGGGACCGCCGTACACGTACTGGAAGACGGGGTACTTGCGGGCGGGATCGAAGCCCACGGGGAGGACCAGCATGGCCTCCATGGGGAAGCCGTCCCGGGTGCGCACCTGCTGGAAGACCACCTTGCCCTTGGCTTCGGCGGTCCAGGCGGGGGTGGCCACCGAGGCCTCCAGGACCTTCGGCGGGGCGCCGGGGGCCAGGAGGAGGTCCCGGGACGGGGTGTCGATGTCGCTCCAGCGGTCCACGGCGCGCCGGAAGGCGGGGTCCCAGGTGAGGCTGTGCGTGCCGGGGGCGGGCGTGAGGAGCTCGGGCGCGCCGCCCGAGAGGGGGACCCTGAATGCGTCCATGCCCACGGGATTCCGCCGGGTGCCCTCGAAGTGGACCTGGCCGGTCCGGGCGTCGACGCCCAGGAGCCGCTTCACGTCCCAGGGGCCGGAGGTGAGGGGGACGCCGGCCTTGCCGTCGTACAGGTAGAGGTGGCTGTTGCCGGTGCGGGAGGAGAGCCACAGGAAGCGGCCGTCGTCGAGGAAGTGGGGCAGGGGCAGGTGCTCCACCCAGCCGCGGGGATGGTGCTCGCGCACGAGGACGCGGCCGGGTCCGGGGCCCTCGTAGCGGCGGCACTCCAGCCAGGTCTGGTCGCGTCCCGTCCAGTGCGCCACGAGCCGGCCCCGGGGGTCCCAGCCCACGCGGGCCACGAAGACCTCGCGGCCGGGGTAGGGATCCTCGGTCCAGTGGATCCGGCCCTCCAGGTCGGCCACGCCCAGGCGCACGCCGGGGACCGGATCCCCGGCCTTGGGATAGGCCAGGCGCTGCAGGGTCTGGGGCTGGGTGCGATCGTCGGCGAGGGTGAAGACGGGGACGTTCGTCTCGTCCAGGCTCAGGAAGGCGATGCGGCGGGAATCGGGGGACCACCAGAAGGCGCGCCAGTTGCCCCGCTCGTTGAAGACTTCCTCCTGGTACACCCAGTCCATGCGTCCGTTGAGGCGGGTCGGGCCGCCGCCCGTGGTGATGCGGCTGATGCGGCCCGTGGCCAGTTCCACCGCGTGGATGTCCTGGCCGTCCAGGTAGGCCACCCAGGCGCCGTCGGGGCTGAAGGCGGGGCTGTCGCCTTCGGCCAGGCGCCGGGCCTGGGCCCCGGCGGCGTCCACCAGGTAGAGGGCGCCGCCGGCCCGCACGAGGAAGGCGTCCCGGGCCGGGTTCCAGGTGAAGGGCAGGGCGAGGGCGGCCCTCACGTCCACGGGCGCGGCCCCGGCGTTCGCGAGGAGTTCCCGGAGGCGCTCCGCCTCCAGGAGCCGCTCCGGCGTGGCGCCCAGCCGCTCCAGGGTCCGGAAGCCCGAACGGTCCCGGCGTTCGCCCAGGAGGGTTCCGTCGGGCCGCCACTGCGGCGTGAGGGTGCGGGCTTCCACGAAGGTCTCGCCGCGGGCGGGATGGTAGATGCGCGCCACGGTGAGACCGGTGCCGTCGGCGTGGAGGGGCAGGATCGCGCAGGCCGCGGCGAAGAGGAACAGGCGCATGGAAGCTCCAGGGGAAAGCTCCAGCGTAGCCGTACCCGGGCCGGGGCCGAACAGGGATCACGGGAGACATGGTGTCTCAACATGTTGACGCCGGTCACGTAAACCCTTGCCGGTCTTGCGGATCCATCGGGGCCGACCGAACCTTGGGTGGCAGGGCTGAACCGGTTGACAGGCCGGACCCCAGCCCCGCGGCCTTCCTTCCGCGAAGGTGATCCGAATTGCCCGCTCGGCCGAAAACCCCGGCCCGGGGCGGTCCCGCCCGCCATCGGGGCGCCTCGGCGCGCCCCTTCCGCACGCATCTTCCGGAGCATTCCATGAAGACCACCCTCCTTCTGTCCGCGCTGATGGCCTCCCTGGCCGCGCTTCCCGCCGCCGCCCAGGGCGCCGGTGTCCAGGGCTTCGACGCCCAGTTGGTCGCCGAAGTCCAGGATCTGCGGGCCACCCTCCGCCAGGAGGCCCGTCCCTTCCAGGTCGGCGTCAACCCGGCCCTGGAATACGACCTGGCCCAGCTCTGCGGAACCCGGGCGGACCTGAGGCCGGCGGATTACCAGGCCCACGCCCAGGGGGGCTACCTCAACGATGAGGTGCTGCCGGCGATGGTGGACCTGCCCACCGCCTACCTGGGCTGGGCCAGCCCGGCCCGGAGCCAGGGCGGCTGCGGCAGCTGCTGGGCCTTCGCCACCGCCGCCACCATCGAGAGCGCGGTCCTCAGGACCGCCGGCGCGCCCCAGCTCCGGGAGGAGGGGGGCCGGATCGTCCTCAGCGGCGACATCGCCGAGTTGAGCACCCAGCAGGTGTTGAGCTGCAATCCCTGGGGCTATGGCTGCAACGGCGGCTGGTTCGCCTTCGATATGTTCGTGCCCGCCAACCAGGCGAAGGGGTCCGGCTACTACCCCGGCATCATCCCGGCCCGGGACTTCCCCTACGTCACCCGCCGCTCGGCCTGCACCTTCGAGGCCCGCACGTCGTACACGCCCGTCTCCCGGTGGGGCTACGTGGGTTCGGGCAACACCTCCCCGGTGGACGCCATCAAGGCCGCCATCTACGCCCACGGCTCCGTGGCGGCCTGCGTCTACGCGGACCGCGCCTTCCAGGCCTACACGGGCGGCGTCTTCACCAGCACCGGGTCCGCCCCCATCAACCACGCCATCCAGCTCGTGGGCTGGGACGACGCCAAGGGCGCCTGGCTGCTCAAGAACAGCTGGGGTCCCAACTGGGGAATCAACGGCTTCATGTGGATCCAGTACGGGGCCAACAACGTGGGCACGTACGCGGCCTGGGCGGACAACTGAGCCGACCCGGCGAACCAGGAGACCAAGATGACCACCCTGTCCCGCTTCATCGCCCTCGCGCTGGGCGCCGCCTCCCTCGCCGCCGCGGACGGCCCCCAGCGCTTCGACGACCGGATCCAGGCCCTCGTGGACCAGGCCCGGTCCGAGGCCCAGGCCTCGGGCGCCACCTACCAGGTGGGGGTGAACCCCGCCCTGGAATACCCCCTCGACCAGATCTGCGGCCTCCGGCCGGACCTGCGGCAGTGGGATGCGGCCCTCCATGCCGAGGGCGGCGGCGCCAACGACGCGCTGCCGGAGCTGGCGCCGGAGCCGCTGCCTTCCCGGTTCCTGGGCTGGTTCAGCCCACCCAAGGACCAGGGCGACTGCGGCAGCTGCTGGGCCTTCTCCACCATCGCCACCGTCGAGGGCGCGGCCCTCAAGGCCGCGGGCGCCCCCCAGGGCCGGGTGGCCGCGGACGGCGCCATCGTCCCCAGCGGCGACGCCCTCGTGCTGTCGGAGCAGCAGCTGCTGAGCTGCAATCCGGACGGGTATGGCTGCCAGGGCGGCTGGTTCAGCTTCGACATGCTGATGCCGTCCAAGGCCAACGCGGAGGCCGGCCGCGCCCCCGGCGCCATTCCCGCCACCGCCTTCCCCTACGTGGCCCGGCGCGTGGCCTGCGTCTTCGACAAGGGGGCGCCCGCCACCCCGGTCAGGGCCTGGGGCTACGTGGGCGACGGCTACGGGCTGCCCCCGGTCCCGGCCATCAAGGCCGCCATCCGCAGGTGGGGCTGCGTGTCCGCGGGGGTCTGGGCGGACCTGGGCTTCCAGGCCTACACCGGCGGGGTCTTCACCGGGACGGCGTCGCCGGGCGAATGCAACCACGCCATCCAGCTCGTGGGCTGGGACGACGCCAAGGGCGCCTGGCTCCTGAAGAATTCCTGGGGGGCCCGGTGGGGGATCAACGGGTTCATGTGGATCAAGTACGGCGCCAACCGGGTCGGCACCTCCCCGGCCTGGGCCCAGGACTGACGCGCCGGAGCCCCCCGCCGGGGCGGGGGGCTCCGGGTCCGGGGCGCCTCAGGCGGGCAGGTGCTCGCGGGTGAGGTTGCGGGGGCCGGCCGGGGTCACCAGGACGTTGTCCTCGATGCGGATGCCGCCGTTGGGGGCCAGCTCGTCGATGAGCTTCCAGTTGAAGCGGCCCGCGTGTTCGTTGGTCCGGAAAGGCCTCAGCAGCATGGGGATGAAGTAGAGGCCGGGCTCGATGGTGACCACGTGGCCCACGTCCAGGGTCCGGGTGGTGCGCAGGTAGGGGTGCTCCGCGGGCGGCGGCGCCATGGTCCCGTCGGGGCCGGCCAGCTTGCCGGCGACGTCGTGGACCTGGATGCCCAGGTGGTGGCCCAGGCCGTGGGGGTAGAAGGGCCGCGTCAGGCCCAGCTTCACGGCCTCGTCGGGATCCGCGTCGATGAGGCCGTTCTCCTTCAGGAGGGCGGCGAGCTTGAGGTGGCTCAGGTGGTGCAGGTCGCCGAAGGGCAGGCCGGCCTTGACCGCGCCGCAGAGCTCGAGCTGGTTGCGCTCCATGCCGTCCACCAGGGCCTTGAAGCGGGGGTCGCAGCCGGGGGCGGGGGTGGTGCGGGTGATGTCGGAGGCGTAGCCCAGGGTGCGGGCGCCGCAGTCCAGCAGGAGGACCTTGCCGCTCCGGTAGCTGCGCTTGTTCTCGTAGTGGAGGGTGGCGCCCTTCTCGTCAAGGGCCACGATGCTGGAGAAGGCCAGCTCGAAGTCGAGGCAGCCCACGGCCTGCACGAAGGCGTAGTGGATCTCCAGCTCGGAGGCGCCGGCGTGGAAGGCCTTGCGGCCCGCGGCGTGCCCGCGGGCGCCGAGGACGGTGGCCTCCTCCATGCAGCGGATCTCGTAGGGGGTCTTCACGCTGCGGCCCCAGTCCAGGTAGGCGGTGAGGCCCGCGGGGTTCAGCTCCAGGCCGGCCGTGGCGGCCCGCTCGGTCTCGTTGCCGATGTAGGCGGCGTGGCTGGGGCTGCCCACCTTCTCCCAGACGGCGTCGAGGCTGGGGGCCTCGATGATCTCGAATTCGGAGGCCCAGAAGGGGGTGCCCAGGGGCAGCTGCTCGTACCAGAAATCCTCGGGGGCGTAGCGGATGAGGGTGGGCTTCGCGCCGGGCTTGAGGAGGAGGACGTGGTGGGGGCCCGTCAGGGGGCAGTAGTGCCGGAAGTGGGGAACGGTGTTGAAGGGGGCGTCCTGGTCGTCCGAGAAGTAGGTGAAGGGCTGGCCCGCGGAGACCACGAGGGCGTCGTGTCCGTTGGCTGCGAGGGCCTTCTCAAGCCACGCCATGCGCTCCCGCAGGTGGTCGCGGAACAGGGTATTGAGGTTTTCCATGGGATTCTCCGGGCGTCGGATGCCTGAGCCCGATTATCCACCAAACGCCCCCGCGGGGGTCAAAGGAACGCGAGGGGCTTCGTCGCCGGCGCGAACCCGTTGGCCACGGCCTTCTCGTAGAAGAGCGCGAGGCTGTCCCGCTCCCGGTCGCCCAGGTGGTACGAGATGTTCTCGGTGAGATACTCCCGGAGTTCGGGCTTGGTCCACCCGATGGTCCGCCAGGCCTCGTCCACGATGGCGGCCAGGTTCTCCCGGCCCAGCTCCAGGCTGCGGTGGAAGAAGGGGCCCACGCCCCCGGGGATCTCAAGGACCGGCGCGTCCTCCCGCACCTGCCAGAGGGCGAAGACGAACGGCAGGCCGGTCCAGGCGTGCCACTCCTCGGCCAGGTCCAGGACGATGAGGCCCTCGCGCCGGGTCCGCATGGCCACGTCGCCGATGAGCAGGGCCGCGTCGCAGGTCTCCAGCATGGCGACCTGGTCGGGGGCCATGTCCACCACCTGGGGCGCCACGCCGTAGCGCTCCCGGAGGAGGATCTGGGCGAGGACGACGGAGGTGCGGCTGGAGGTGTCCAGGGCCAGGGTCCGGATCTGCTCGGGCGGGACCTTGGACAGGATGATGACGGAGCGCACCCGCTTGGGGGAGGCGATGCAGAGGCCCGGCACGAGCTTCAGGCGGGGGATGCGGAGGTACTCGATGCTGCTGATGAGCCCTGCATCAACTTCTCCCGACCGGAGCTGGTTGGCGCACAGGGAAGGCACGTGGAACTTCAAGTGGAAGTGCTCGTAGCCCAGCCCGTGCTTGAATCCGTAATTCAAGGGCGCCGCATTCAGGTAATCGATGATGGAGATTCGGAAAGGATTCGAATGGGCCATGGGTCCATTGTATTTAGACTGGGGGGCATGCGTCAGTCCGATGCGTCCATCCCCCCCGGAATTCCCGACTGGCAGGCCCTGGAGGAGCTGATGGCCGCGGCCCGGCGAAATCCGGGCGAATTCCGCACCCCGGCGGCCCTCGCGGCGGCGGCGGGCCTCACCCCCCAGGGGCTGGAGGCCGCCTTCCTCCGCCACGTCCACGCGAGGCCGGAGGCCTTCCTGGAGGCGGCCCGGGTGGACGCGGCCTGCCGCCACCTGCTGGACGCCTTCGGTCCCCCCGAGCGGGCGGGCGAAGCCTGCGGGTTCTTCGGGACGGCCGCCTTCCGGGCGGCGTTCCGGCGCCACACGGGCATGACGCCCGCCCGCTACCAGGCCCTGGGCCAGGGGGAGCCGGCCTTCACCCTGGACCTGCCCGCCGGGTACCGCATCGAGGATGTGCTGGCCTACCATGGCCGGGATCCCCTGAGCCACTCCGAGCGGGTGGACGGAGGGCGGCTCCTCAAGGCCTTCCGGGTGGACGGGGCGGACGTGGCCGTGGACCTGGCCTTCGGCGGCCAGGCCGTGAAGGTCCGCCTCCACGGCGGCGGGCCGGCCGACCCCGTGCGCATGGGGCGGGTCCACCGGCGCGTGGTGCGCATGCTGGGCCTCGCCTCCGATCCGGGTCCCTTCGAGGCCTTCACGGCGGCCCACCCCGCCTTCCGGGACCTGGTGGCCCCCCGGTCGGGGCTGCGCATCCCCCTGACCGCGGACGTGTGGGAGTGCCTGGTCTGGGCCATCCTGGGCCAGCAGGTGAACCTGGCCTTCGCCTACACCCTGCGCCGGCGGCTGACGGAGGCCTGCGGCGGGGAGGCGCCCTTCGGGCTCCGGGCCCACCCCGGCCCCCGGGCCGTCGCGGCCCTGGACCCGGCCGTCCTGGCCCCCCTCCAGTTCTCCCGGGGCAAGGCCGCCTACCTCGTCGCCGCCGCCCGGGAGACGGCCGCGGGGCGCCTCCCGCTGGAAGCCCTGCCCGCGGGCACGGCGACGGGCGCCGAGGCCCGTCTGCGCGCCCAGAAGGGCGTCGGCCCCTGGACGGCCCACTACGTCCTCATGCGCGGCTGCGGCTTCCAGGACTGCGTCCCCCTGGGGGACGCCGGCCTCACCGCGGCCCTCCAGCGGCACCACGCCCTCGATCACCGCCCCGGCCCCGCCGAGACCGCCGGCCTCATGGCCCCCTACGCCCCCCACCGCAGCCTGGCCACCTTCCATCTGTGGGCCAGCCTCAAGGGGGTTCCGGCCTGATGCCTTCGCGGGCGCCCCGGGTCAGGCTTCGGGCGCCTTGCGCAGCCAGGCCACGCATTCCACGTGGACGGTGTTGGGGAAGAGGTCGGCCACGGCCAGGGCCTCCAGCCGCCACGCGGGTTCCAGGCGCTTGACGTCCCGGCAGAAGGCGGCGCCGTCGCAGCCCACGAGCACGAGATCCTCGGCGCCGGCCTCCTGCAGGCGTTCGCACAGCTCGGGCGCGAGGCCCGCCCGGGGCGGATCCAGGAGGATGAGGTCCCCGGGCAGCCCCAGGCCCTCCGGCAGCCATTCCGCGGCGTCGGCGGCCACGCATTCGGCGTCGAGGCCCTCCAGGTTGCGGCGGGCCCAGGCCACCGCCGGCGCGTCGGCCTCCACGAGCACCGTGCGCTGGACGCTCCCGGACAGGAGGGCCGAGAAGAACCCCACGCCGCCGTAGAGGTCGTAGAGGGTGCCCGGGGGCAGGTCCCAGCCGGCCAGGATGCGCCCGAAGGCCTCCCAGGCCCAGGCGGGGGACACCTGGAAGAAGCCGCCGGGGCGGTGCCCGAGGCGGGCCGAGCCCAGACGGTGCTCGACGCCCGCCGTGGTGGGATGCCAGCCGTCGGGTTCGAGGCTCCAGGCCCGGCCCTGCTCGTCCTGGGCGAAGACCTCGCCCGCCGGGGTGCCGGTGGCCAGTTCCCAGCGCTGGGGGCGGCTGGGGAGCACCTTGGCCTCCAGGGCCTCCTGCAGGCGCGGCAGGGCCGCGGAGAGGACGGGGGCCGCGGCGGGGCAGCCGGTGACGGCCACGAGCGCGTTGGTGCCGCGGCGGTGGAAGCCCAGGTCCCGGCCCGTCCAGTGCACCTGGATGCGGTGGCGCAGGGCCGAGGCGGGCGCCTCCAGCCAGGTCCACGCGGGGGCGCCGGGCAGCGACCGCGCCAGGAGGTCGGTGACCATGGCCTTCTTGAGGGCCGGCGCGTGGGGGCCCGCCTCCCAGAGGTCGCAGCCGCCGCAGGCGCGCGCCACGGGGCAGGATGCGGGCTCCCGGCGGGCATCGGGGGTGATCCACGCGCGGACGTCGCCCTCGCCGTGGCGGGGCTTCCAGCGGATCTCCGCCTCGACGACCTCGCCGGGGAAGAGGGCGAGGGGCGCCGAGAGCAGGATCAGCCGGCCGTCGGCGGCCCGGGCCACGCCCTTGCCGCCCCAGGCGAGGCGCTCCACGGTGACGGCCGTTTTCTCGATCGAGCCCTGTGGGTTCCGGTACACTTCCCCCGGACCTCTTCCTTTCGATGGTGGTTGCATGGTGCGTCTCACGGTCGCCGTCCCCAACATGCACCGTAGCAGCCTCGAGGCCGCTCTGGGCCACGATGTGCGAAAAGTCCTGGAATGGACCGCCGAGGGGCCCGCGGACGTGGTGCTGGGGATGCCGGGGGAGGGCCTCCTGGCCCACTGCCCGGCCTGGCCGGGCCTGGAGGGGGCCGCGGCCCTGGTGCGCGTGGGGTACGAGCGGCTCCAGGACCGCCTGGACATGGCGCGCCTCCACGACGTGGGCAAGGCCCTGGCCTCGGAGCAGGACCTGGACCGGCTCCTGGATCTCATCCTCACCCACGGCCGCAACCTCCTCATGGCCGAGGCCGGTTCCATCTACCTGGTGGTGGACCGCACGGACCTGCTCTTCGCCCACACCCAGAACGCCCGGGTGGACCTGCCCTACACCCGGTTCCAGATGCCCATCACGGGCACGTCCATGGCGGGCTTCGCGGCCCTGACGGGGGAGACCCTGGTCCTGCCCGACGTGTACGCCATCCCCGAGGCGGCCCCCTACCGCTTCAACGACAGCTACGACCGGCAGGCCGGTTACCGCACCCGGTCCATGCTCGTGGTGCCCATCCAGGACACCCAGGGCGAGGTGCTGGGGGTGCTCCAGTTCATCAACCGCCTGGCGGGGGAGGAGGATCCCCGGCCCGTCCCCTTCCATCCGGCGGACGTGCACCTGGCCCAGAGCCTGGCCGGCCAGGCCGGCGTCGCCATCAAGAACGCCCACCTCCGCCGGGACATCGAGCACCTGTTCGAGCGGTTCGTGGACGCCTCGGTCAAGGCCATCGAGCAGCGGGACCCGGTGACCCGGGGCCACTCGGGCCGGGTGGCCGAGTTGACGGTGGGTCTGGCCCTGGCCCTGAACCGCGCGGACCGGGGCCCCTTCCGGGAGGTGCACTTCACGGACCGGCAGCTGCGGGAGCTCCGCTACGCCAGCCTGCTCCACGATTTCGGCAAGGTGGGGGTGCGGGAACAGGTGCTGGTCAAGTCCAAGAAGCTGGGCCCGGACCGGCTGGAGCTCCTCCTCCAGCGCCTGCGCCAGCGCCAGCAGGAGGAGGTCCTGGCCGCCCTGCGGGCGGACTGGGCCGCCGGGCGCCCCTTCGACCCGGCCCACTGGGAGGGCGTGGAGGCCCGGCACCGGGCCGAGGCCGAGTCCCTCATCTCCCTCCTGCTGCGCAGCAACGAGCCCACCGTGCTCACCGAGGACCTGGCCGAGGGGCTGGGCCGGCTGGACGAGCTGGCCTACACGGCCTGGGACGGCCTGCGGGCGCCCCTCCTGGAGCCGGGGGACAGGGCCAGCCTGACCATCCGGCGGGGCAGCCTGTCCCAGGCGGAGCGCCTGGAGATCGAGAGCCACGTGACCCACACCTACGCCTTCCTCAGCACCATCCCCTGGACCCCGGACCTGGCCGCGGTGCCGGACATCGCCTACGCCCACCACGAGCGCCTCAACGGGCAGGGCTACCCCCGGGGCCTGACGGCGGAGGCCATCCCCCTGCAGAGCCGGGCCATGGCCATCGCGGACATCTTCGACGCCCTCACGGCCCAGGACCGGCCCTACAAGGCCGCCCTCCCCCTGGAGCGGAGCCTGGACATCCTCCGGCAGGACGCGGCCGGGGGTCACGTGGACCCGGACCTCCTGGACCTGTTCGTGGAGGCGCGGGTCTACGCCCGATAGGTGCGCGGGGCGGGGGGCCTGTGCCAGAATGGAAGGCTGGAGTGACCATGTCTGAAACACCGGAACGCAAGCCCAGGACCCTGGACGTCCTCGCCATCCAGGACCTGCTGCCCCACCGCTACCCCATCCTGCTGGTCGACCGGATCCTCGATTACGAGCCCGGCGCGTGGATCCGCGGCGTCAAGAACATCACCATGGGCGAGCTGATCTTCCAGGGGCACTTCCCCAAGAATCCGGTCTTCCCCGGCGTGCTGATCGTGGAGGCCATGGCCCAGACGGGCGGCTGCCTCGTCCTCACCACGGTGCCCAACCGCCATGACAAGCTCATTTATTTCATGGCCATCGATAACGTCAAGTTCCGCAAACCCGTCGTCCCCGGCGACCAGATGATCATGGACGTCAAGGTCATGACCCTCAAAGGCAAGATCGCCAAGCTGAGGGGCGAGGCCTTCGTGGACGGCCAGAAGGTCGCCGAAGCCGAATTCATGTCCATGCTGGTGGACGCCCCCCAGAGCGAGGCCCAATGACCGCCCAGATCCATCCCTCCTCCGTCATCAGCCCCGATGCCGTCATCGCCGACGGCGTGGTCGTCGGGCCCTTCTGCGTCATCGAGGGGAACGCCAGGATCGGCGCCCGCACCCAGCTGCGCAGCCACGTCGTCATCGGCCCCCACACCGAGATCGGCGAGGACAACGACATCTACCCCCACTGCACGCTGGGCATGGGCCCCCAGGACCTGAAGTTCAAGGGCGCCCCCACCCGCCTCGTCATCGGCGACCGCAACGTCTTCCGCGAAGGCTGCACCCTGCACCGGGGCACCGAGGGCGGCGGCGGGCTCACCACGGTGGGCAGCGACAACTTCATCATGACGGGCTCCCACGTGGCCCACGACTGCCACGTGGGCAACAACAACATCTTCGCCAACTGCGCCACCCTCGCCGGCCACGTCGAGGTGGGCAACGGCTGCAACGTCGGCGCCTTCTCCGCCGTGCACCAGTTCTGCCGCGTCGGCAACCACGCCTTCATGGGCGGGTTCACCGTCGCGACCCTGGACGTCCTGCCCTTCATGAAGACCGCCGGCGCCCGCGACACCAAGAGCTACGGCGTCAACGTCATCGGCCTGCGCCGCAAGGGCTTCAAGGAGGAGACCGTGGAAGGCCTCGTCAAGGCCCACCGCATCCTCTTCCACAGCGGGCTCCTGCGCGAGGAGGCCGTCGCCCGCGCCGAGTCCGAGCTGGGCCACATCGCCGAGGTGAAGGAGCTGCTGGACTTCATGCGTTCCTCCAAGCGGGGCATCCATCGTGGCTGAGGCCCGGGGCGCCCAGGCCGGGCGATACGCCACCGTGGCCCTGGTGGGCCTGCCCAACTCGGGCAAGTCCACCCTGCTCAACACCCTGGTGGGGGAGAAGCTGGCCGCGGTCAGCCAGACCCCCCAGACCACCCGGGGACGCATCACGGGGGTCGTCAACCGCGGCCCCGTCCAGCTGGCCTTCCTGGACACCCCGGGCGTCCACCAGGCCCGCCACGCCCTCAACCAGCGCATGCTCCACCACGTGGACATCGCGCTGGCGGAGGCGGACCTGATCCTGTGGGTCGTGGACGCCGACGGCTTCCTCGGCCCCGGGGAGCGGGACCTGGCCAAGCGCCTGAAGGAAGCCCGCCAGCCGGTCTACCTCATCCTGAACAAGCTGGACCTCGTCTCCAAGGGCCGGCTCCTGGAGAAGATCGCCGCCTACAAGGACCTCCTGGCCTTCCGGGAGATCGTGCCCGTGGGCGCCAAGCTGGCCCAGAACCTGGATCCCCTGTGGTCGATCCTGGAGCGCGACGCCCCGGAGGGCCCCTGGGCCTTCGAGGACGACACCTTCACCGACCAGACCGAGCGGAGCATGGCCGCCGAGTTCATCCGGGAGAAGATCCTCCGCAAGACCCGGGAGGAAGTGCCCCACGGCGTCGCGGTGGTCATCCGCGCCTGGACCGAGGCCGGCGAGGAGGCCTATCCCGAGGACGGCCCCGAGGGCGGCACCTGCATCGAGGCCGAGGTCCTCGTGGAGCGCGCCGGCCACCGGAAGATCCTCCTCGGTTCGCAGGGCGCCATGATCAGCGACATCCGCACGAGCGCCCAGCGCGAGCTGCGCAAGCTCCTCCAGCGCCCCGTGCGCCTCGAGCTGCGCATCAAGGTCGAAGAGGACTGGCGCGACCGCCCGGACCAGCTCGACAAGCTGGAACTCTGAGCCGGACGCGGGGGCGCGGCGCTTCCCGCTGGTAGGATGAAGGGCATACGACCCTTGGAGTCCCCATGCGAAGCCTGCGTTCCCTCGTTCCCGGCCTGATCCTGCTGCTGGCCGCGGCCCCGGCCCCGGCGGCCGCCCCCGGCGTGGACCCGGCCCTCATGGACCGGGGGGTGAAGCCCTGGGCGGACTTCTACCGCTACGCCAACGGGGCCTTCGACAAGGAGCCCATTCCGGCGGACCGCGCCTCCTGCGGCGTCAACCTGGAGATCGACACCCGGAACCGGGCCATCCTCAAGGAGATCCTGGAAGCGGCGGTCCAGGACACGAAGGCCGCCGCCGGCACCCCCACGGGGCGCATCGGCGCCTTCTACCGGAGCGGCATGGACCAGGCGGCCATCGAGAAGGCCGGCCTCGTCCCCCTGCGGCCCCTCCTGGCGGCCATCCAGGGGGTGGACGGCCCGCGCCGGCTGGCCGAGGTCCTGGGCCGCCTCCACGCCCAGGGCGTCGGGGCCGGGTTCTTCTTCACGGTGGGCCAGGACGAGAAGGCGAGCCGGGAGCACCTGCCCATCCTCGGCCAGGGCGGCCTGGGTCTGCCCGAGCGCGAGTTCTACTTCCGGGACGACGAGGTGACCCGCGGCCAGCGGAAGGCCTACGTGGCCCACATCGCCCGCATGCTTGAGCTGGCGGGCATCTCCCCCAAGGCCGCCCCCGGCCAGGCCGAACGCATCCTCGCCCTGGAGACGCGCCTGGCCAAGGCCAGCCGGAAGCTGGCCGACCTGCGGGATCCCGAGGCCAACTACCACAAGCTCACCCGCGCCCAGCTCGCCGCCCAGGCCCCGGGCTTCCCCTGGGCCGCCTACTTCGCCGCCGTGGATCTGCCCGCCGCCCAGGCGACCCTCGATGTGTGCCAACCGGACTTCTTCAAGGGCTTCGCGGCCCTGGCGCGCCGGGCGCCCGCCTCGGATTGGCGGGCCTACCTGACCTTCCACCTCCTCAGCGCCACGGCCCCCTACCTGCCGAAGGCCTTCGAGGCGGAGGACTTCGCCTTCTACGGCAAGACCCTCACCGGCAGCCGCGAGCTCCGGCCCCGCTGGGAGCGGGTGCTGGCCGTGGTGGACCGGGGCATCGGGGAGGACCTGGGCCGCGTGTACGTGCAGCGGGCCTTCCCCCCGGAGGCCAAGGCCAAGGTCCAGGAGATCGTCCGTTTCCACGTGGAGGCCCTGCGGGCCTCCATCCGCCGCGCGACCTGGATGGGGGAGGCCACGAAGGCCCAGGCCCTCAAGAAGCTGGACGCCCTCAACCCCAAGGTGGGCTACCCCGACGTGTGGCGGGACTACAGCGCCATGGCGCTGAAGGACCAGCCCTACGTCCTGAACGTCCAGGCCGCCAAGGCCTTCGAGTTCCGCCGGCTGATGGCGAAGCTGGGCCGCCCCGTGGACCGGAACGAATGGGCCATGACCCCCCAGACCAACAACGCCTACTACAACCCCTCCCTCAACGAGATCGTCCTGCCCGCCGGGATCCTCCAGCCCCCCTTCTTCGACCTGAAGGCGGACGAGGCCAGCAACTACGGCCTCCTCAGCTCCACCATCGGCCACGAGCTGATGCACGGCCTCGACGACCAGGGCAGCCAGTACGACGCGGAGGGGAACATGCGCGACTGGTGGACCCCCGAGGACCGCAAGGCCTACACGGCCCAGACCGAGGCCGTCGTGCGCCAGTACGCGGCCTATGAGCCCTTCCCGGGCGTGCACATCGATGGCCGCCAGACCCTGGGCGAGAACCTGGCCGACATCGGCGGCCTCAAGATCGCCTTCGACGCCTGGAAGCTGGCGACCGCTGGCCGGCCCCAGCCCGTCCAGGCGGGGCTGACGGCTGAGCAGCGGTTCTTCGTGGGCTTCGCCCAGAGCTGGCGCACCAATGTCCGTCCCGAGATGGAACGCACCATCGTCCAGTCCGACGTCCATTGCCCCGAGCGCTGGCGGGTGAAGGGCTCCGTGGCGGCCCTTCCGGCCTTCCACGCCGCCTTCGGCACCCCCGCGGAGGCCCGGTCCGCCACGGACGCCCAGTTCACCCTCTGGTAGGGGCCAGCGCACCCGAGGTATCGATCGCACCATGTCCACCCCTGAAAGCTCCGGAGGGTTCCCGGTCCTCGGTCCCGCCGCCGGCCTCGTCCTCCTGACGGGAGGGCGGGGGCGCCGGATGGGGGCGGCCAAGCATGAGCTCCCCCATCCGGGCGGTCGCTCCTGGGGCGGCCACGGGGTGGCGGTCTTCCGGACCGTCTTCCCCGAAGGCCCCCTCCGCATCCTCGGCGAGCCCCTGCCGGACCACCCCGGCCTGCCCCGGGTGGCCGATCCGCGCCAGGGGCCGGCGGCCGCGCTCCGGGCCTGGGCGGCCCAGGAGGGCGGGACCCCCCGCCGGTGGTGGGTGGCCCCCTGCGACCAGGTGCGCTGGACCCCGGCGGCCCTGGCGGCCTGGTACCGGGCCGCCGAAGCCGCGGACCCCGACGGCGCGGCCTGGGTGGTGGCCGGCCCCGCGCAGGGGCCCGCCCAATGGCTGGGCGGCTTCCTGGGCCAGGCCCTGCTGCCGGCCCTGGCCCGGAGCACGGCCTCCAGCCTCCACGCCCTGGCGGCGGACCTGGCCTGCATCCGGCTCGACTGGCCGGGGCCCTGGTGGGAGGACGTGGACACGCCCGAGGCCCGCCGCAGCTGGGAGGCGGAGCCCCGGTCCTGAGCCTTCCGGGGCCTGGCCTGCGCCAGCGTCCCTTTTCCGAGCTTTATCGGGCGGGCGAAACCCGTGCATGGCCCCGGCTCCGGGGCGCCCTATATTTCCCTCCATGTCCCCGGCGGCGAACGCCTGGACTACGGAAGGGATGCCATGGCCACGAAAGCGCCCAAACGCACCAAGGACGACCTGAAACGCGCCAAGCAGAACGCGCTCGACCTCCTGAAGGAGGATCACCAGAAAGTCCAGAAAATGTTCACAGCCTTCTCCCGGCTCAAGGAGAAGGGCGACCCCATCGACAAGGAGAACCTCGTGGAGGAGACCTGCCTCGAGCTCCTCGTCCACGCGGACCTGGAGGAGCAGGTCTTCTACCCCGCCGTGCGGAAGGCCATCCACGACCCGGAGCTGATGAACGAGGCGAAGGTGGAGCACGGGGAGACCCGCGAGCTCATCGCCCAGATCCAGGAGATGGAGGCGGCGGACGAGCTGTACAACGCCAAGGTCACGGTCCTGGGCGAGTACGTCGTCCACCACATCCGGGAGGAGGAGGACGCCATGTTCCCCCGCATCCTCCAGTCCCGCCTGGACCTGGACGAACTGGGCGATCGGATGCTCGCGCGCAAGGAGGCCCTCCTGGCCGAGCGGGAGGCCCAGTGATCTCGCCGGCCCGCCCCGCCCCCGGGAGGCGCCCGTGCGCGCCCTGACCTGGCACGGCACCCGGGACGTGCGGGTGGACACGGTGCCGGATCCCGTCCTGTCGGCCGCGGACGACATCCTCGTCCAGGTGACCGCCACCGCCATCTGCGGCTCGGACCTCCACCTGTACCGGGGGAAGCTGCCGGCCCTCCACGAGGGGGACATCCTCGGCCACGAATGCATGGGCCGGGTGGTGGAGGTGGGGCGGGCCGTGCGGGACCTGCGCCCCGGCGACCGGGTGGTGGTCCCCTTCGTCATCGCGTGCGGCAGCTGCTTCTTCTGCCAGCGCCAGCTCACCAGCGCCTGCGAGACCACGAACACCGGCCCGGGGTCCCTCCTGAACCGAAAGGGCGTCCGCCCCGGCGCCGCCCTCTTCGGCTACACCCACCTCTATGGGGGCATTCCCGGCGGGCAGGCCGAGTTCCTGCGGGTGCCCTGCGCCAACGTGGGCCCCCTCAAGGTGGAGGAGGGTCTCGAGGACGAGCGGGTGCTCTTCCTCAGCGACATCCTGCCCACCGGCTACCAGGCGGTCCTGGACGCGGGCGTCGGCCCCGAGACCAGCGTCGCCATCTTCGGGGCGGGGCCCGTGGGCCTCATGGCCGCGGCCTGCGCCCGCATGCTGGGCGCGGATCCCCTCTTCGTCGTGGACCACCATCCCTATCGCCTGGCCTTCGCCCAGGCGGCCTATGGCGCCTACCCCATCCACTTCGACGAGGTGGACCCGGCCGAGGTCATCATCGAGCGCACCGGCTTCCGGGGCGCCGACGCGGTCATCGACGCGGTGGGCCTGGAGGCCAAAGGCAGCGCCCTGGAGACCGTCATGACCAACCTCCACCTGGAGGGCGGGTCCGGCGCGGCCCTCCGCGCCTGCATCGCCGCGGCCCGGCGGGGCGGCACCCTCAGTGTGCCCGGGGTCTATGCCGGCTTCATCCACGGATTCACCTTCGGGGATGCCTTCGAAAAGGGCCTCACCCTCAAGATGGGCCAGACGCACGTGCACCGCCTCCTGCCGGCCCTCCTGGCCCACGTGCGGGAGGGCCGCCTGAAGCCCGAGGCCATCATCACCCACCGGCTGCCCCTGGCCCGGGCCGCCGAAGGCTACCGGATCTTCGACACCCGCGCGGAGGACTGCCGGAAGGTGGTCCTCCGTCCATGAAGGCGCTTGTTTGCAAGGTTTGACACTGATTTCTTTTTTGAATGAATTCAGCATGCCTTTTCCGCGCCTTGCCATGGGTTGGATCATTTCATTCGAGCTTCATCCCTAAAAAAACATAGATTCATCATAACCTAGTCGTTTTATTCATGTTCCGCGCCTTGACCCGGCTTGACGCATCCGGCCTGAACGCTATGTTTCGGTGGGGAGCTGATTCCCCGAACCTAACCCAACGATGGCTTGGTACCAGCCAGGCATGGAGACCGTCATGTCCGAAAACAAAGATAAGCAGGCCCACGCTTCCGACGCCAACCGCGGGGGGAACCGGGGACCCGAGCATATGGCCGAGATCGGCCGCAAGGGCGGGGAAACGGTGAGCCAGGACCGGGAACACATGTCCGAGATCGGACGCAAGGGGGGCGAAGCCGTCAGCCAGAACCGGGAGCACATGTCCGAGATCGGCAAGAAGGGTGGCGAAACCGTGAGCCAGGACCGGGAACACATGTCCGAGATCGGCAAGAAGGGCGGCGAGACCGTGAGCCAGGACCGGGAACACATGTCCGAGATCGGCAAGAAGGGCGGCGAGGCCGTGAGCCAGGACCGGGAGCACATGTCCGAGATCGGCAAGAAGGGCGGCGAGACCGTGAGCCAGGACCGGGAACACATGTCCGAGATCGGCAAGAAGGGCGGCGAAAGCCGCGGGAGCCAGCAGAGCAGCTCCCACATGGCCGACATCGGCCGCAAGGGGGGCCAGGCCTCCCAGGAAGGCCGCCGCTAGGAACCACCGGGTCCGGGCCGGTGAATGCCCGCGCATTCACCGGCCCGCGGCCCGCGTGGAGGGGGCTTCGCGGGCGGTGGGGTCCGGCCCCGGATCCCGCGCCGGCCCTCAGGGCTTCGCGGGTTCCCGGGTGATCGTGAGGGTGAAGGGTTCGGATCCGGTGAGCAGGACGGTGGTGTCCACCACGAAGTAGACGTTCACGGCCTCCTTGCCCTGGTTGATGAAGGAGGCCTCGGGGTTGCCCGTGGGGATCATGTTCTGGAGCATGCCCTGGGAGAGGGTGCCCATGCGGTTGACGCAGCGGATGATGAACCAGCCCGTGTGATCGCCCCGGAGCCGGGCCTTCACGGTCTCGCCCGGGGCCGCCAGCACCTGGTAGGCCTTCCAGCCCGCGGGGGCCGGCACGGCGTCCTCGATGGCCACGGTGCCGGCGGGGGCCGCGACGCAGGGCACGGAGGCGCCGTTGCGGGCGCTGCGCCGGAGGACCGCATCCATGTGGGTGGCGCCCAGCAGGGGGGCGGGGTCGCGGAGCTGGGGCGTGCCGCTGATGGGTCCAGGGACCGTCTTGAGGTCCTTGCCGGCCACGACGGGGACCGGCGCCTCGGCCAGGAGGATCCCGGCCGCGAAGCATGCGAAAGCCTTTGCGTTCATGTGGCACCTCCAGGCTTGAACTTACCATCGATGCCGGTTTTTGTCCGGCGGACCCCTCGCGGGCGGGGGCTGGGGGGGCGGGGCAGGGCGGGGCTGGCCAGGGCCGCGCGGGCCTTCTAAACTGGGATTTCCAAACTCGAGGTGCCCTTGAACGGAAAACCCACTGATCTGGCCGAGCTGGAGCGCCCCATCCTGGACCTGGAAGCCCAGATCCGCGCCCTGGAGATGGATCCCGCCAAGGCCAAGGAACGGGAGCGGCTCCGGAAGAAGGCCGAGAAGCTGAAGGCCGAGGTCTTCGCGTCCATCACGGACTGGCAGCGGTCCCAGCTGGCCCGCCACCCCCGGCGCCCCTACACCCTGGATTACATCGAGCGCATCTGCGACCGGTTCGAGGAGATCCACGGGGACCGCGCCTTCGCGGACGACGCGGCCATCGTGGGCGGCCTGGGCTGGATCGCCGGGCAGCCGGTGATGGTCATCGGCCAGCAGAAGGGCCGCGACACCAAGCAGAAGATCATCCGCAACTTCGGCATGCCCCGCCCCGAGGGCTACCGCAAGGCCCTGCGACTCATGAAGCTGGCGGAGAAGTTCAACCGCCCCGTGCTCTGTCTCATCGACACCCAGGGGGCCTTCCCGGGCCTCGACGCCGAGGAGCGGGGCCAGGCCGAGGCCATCGCGCGCAACCTCAAGGAGATGGCCCGCCTGAAGGTGCCCGTCGTCGCCGTGGTCATCGGCGAAGGCGGCTCCGGCGGCGCCCTGGCCCTGGGGGTCGCCAACACGGTCCTCATGCAGGAGTACGCGGTCTATTCCGTCATCACCCCGGAGGGCTGCGCCTCCATCCTCTGGAAGGACGCCGCCCAGGCCCCGGCCGCGGCCGAGGCCCTTCGGCTGACCGCCCCCCACCTCCTGGAACAGGGGATCATCGACGCGATCGTGCCCGAACCCCTGGGCGGGGCCCACGGCGACTGGGACCAGGCGGCCGTCCTCCTCAAGGAGGCGGTGACGAAGGCCTTCGCGGACCTCGCGCCCCTGGACGCCCGGGCCCTGGTGGACCAGCGCTACACCAAGTTCGCCCGCATGGGGAGCGTCATCTCATGAATCCGTTGCCCTGGCGGCTCCGCCGGGCCCACCTGACCTCGAGCGATCCCTGGCGGCCCTTGGCGGACCGCTTCGGCCTCTCCCTGGAAGCCGCGCGCCTCGCCTGGCTCCGGAACGCCGACGCGGAGGAACTGGCCTGGCGGCTGGACCCGGACCTGGGCCGGGCCACGGACCCCTTCCTCCTGCCCGGGGTGGCCGCCGCCGCGCGCCAGCTCCGCGAAGCCATCGACCGGAAGGCCCGCATCTGCGTGTACGGCGACTACGACGTGGACGGCGTCACCGCCACGGCGCTCCTGACCCGCGTCCTGGCCTCCCTGGGCGCCCAGGTGGACTTCTTCATCCCCAACCGGTTCAGCGACGGGTACGGCCTGAACCAGGCCTGCATCCAGGACCTGGTGGAAACCCGCCGCCCGGAGCTCCTGGTGTCCGTGGACTGCGGGGTCCGATCGGCGGCCGAGGTGGCCGCCTCCCGTGACCTGGGCGTCGCCTGGATCATCACCGATCACCATGCCCTGGGCGACACGATGCCTGACTGCACGGTGGTCCACCCGGGCCTGGACGCCTATCCCAACCCCTGGCTGTCCGGCGTAGGGGTCGCCTTCAAGCTGGCCCAGGCGGTGGCCGAGCTCTCCCAGGGGGGACCGGCGGCCCAGCCGGCCTTCCTGCGCGCCCTCCTCAAGCTGGTGGCGCTGGGGACCATCGCCGACAAGGTGCCCCTCCTGGGGGAGAACGCCCTGCTGGTGAAGGAGGGCCTGGCGGCCCTCGGCGGCCCCAACGCGGCGGGCCTGGCGGCCCTGCTCCGCATGGCCAAGGTGGAGGCCCCGCTCCGGGCCCGGGACGTGGCCTTCCGCCTGGGCCCCCGGCTCAATGCGGTGGGGCGCATGGGCGGCGCCGAGGATGCCGTGCGGCTGCTCTTGTCCAAGGATCCGGAGGAGGCGGAGGCCCTGGCGGCGCGCCTCGAAGGCCTCAATGCCCAGCGGCGGGCGGTCCAGGAGGACCTGGCGGCGGCCCTGCCGCCTCCCGGCGACGCGCCCTTCGACCTGGTGGTCTGCCCCGGCGCCCACAAGGGCGTGCTCGGCATCGTCGCCGGCCAGCGGGCCCGCACCTACAACCGGCCCTCCGCGGTGTGCACCGTGGTGGACGGCGTCGCCCAGGGCTCGGCCCGGGCGCCGGAGGGCTACGACCTCATGCGCCTGCTGGAGGAGGCCAAGCCCTTCCTGCGCACCTTCGGGGGCCACCGCCAGGCCGCGGGCCTCACCTTCGACGCGGGGCGCGAGACCTTCCTGCGGCGGGCCCTCAACCTGGGCGCGACGGCGCAGGCTGGCGCCATGGGGCCGGCCGTCCTGGCCGTGGACGGCCGGGGCCTAGCGGAGGTGCCGGACGCCGCCGAGCTCGACCGCCTCGAACCCTTCGGCCAGGGCTTCCCCGAACCCGTCTTCCAGGTGGAGGGCGAGGTGGACGGGGCCTTCCGGTCCTTCAAGGGCGTCCACAGGTTCAAGCTGAAGGGCGTCCGCAGCGAATTCACGGTCTTCGGGGAGGCGCCGCCGCCCTACGCGGGCCGGGTCTCCCTGGCCGTCTCCCCCCAGGACAGCCTCCGGTGGCCCCGCGCCTGGCGGGTCGAGGGTGAACTGGACCTGGCGGAGGCCCCATGAGCCCGTTCCGCCGCTTTTTGAGCACCCGCCATCCAGCCTGGCGGGCCGTGGGCTGGCTCCTGGTCCTGGCCATCGCCGGCTCCACCGGGCTTTTCATGGCCCGGGGCCCCCGGGCCCTCAAGCCCGGCGCCGCCGCCTACCCCGGCGAGGGCACCCAGGGCCGCTTCGGCACCTTCGTGGAGCACCTGGGCTCGGGGACCTTCGCCCTGTCCTACGACACCATCGAGGGCACCCGGGAGGAGGTGCGCCTGGGCAAGGTGGCCGGCCGTTTGGAGGAGCCCGGCACCGTCTGGGGCATGGTCTCCCCGTCGGCCACGCGACAGGCCGGGGCCTGGACCCTGATGGGTCCCCTGCAGGTGGAGGCCAAGGATCTGGAGGGCGTCCTGACGGGCCGCGGCTTCATGACCGACCCCAGGCCGGCCCTGGGCTGGAACCAGGGCGTGTGGACGGGCCTGGGCCCCCTCGTCTGGGACGACCTGGAGGGGAGCGGCCAGGGCCGCTGGTTCCTGCCGGCGGGCTGGACGCGGAGCCTCGATGGCCGGTTCAAGGTGGCGCGGGGTCCCGTGCGGTGGGAAGCCGCGCACCCCGGCGCGCTCCAGACCCTGACCGCCTCGACCATGGAGGCCACCCTGGGCTTCCAGGAGGGCACCCTCGGGGGGGTGGATGCGCGGTTGGACGGCGGCGCGGTCCAGGCCCACCGGGTGGACATCACCCTGCCCACCGTGACGTTCCTGGCGCCCGTGACCTTCCAGCGGGGGGACGGCTGGACCGGGTCCGCCGAGGGCGGCGTGGCCCCCCGGCCTCCCAAGGGCCAGCCCTTCGACCAGATGGAATTCCGGCAGTTCCAGGCCACCCGCCCCATCGAGGGGGGCACGGAGGCGGTCAACGCCCAGGGCGCCCGCTGGACCTCCGCCGGCCTCCGCCTGGAGGGGGACGTGCGCCTGGAACAGCCTGCCGACAAGGCGACTGCCATCCTCCGGGCCCCCCGGGTGCTCCAGCGCACCGGCCCGGGGCCGGATCTGCCCGCCGACCTGCGGGAAGGGGAGACCTGGGCCGAACCCCAGGCCGTGCTCACCTGGGGGCCCCGGACCCTCTCCAGTCCGCGCATGATCGGCCGCCATCGCACCCGCACCTGGCGCGTCCAGGCCCCCGTCCTCGGCCGGGGCGAGCTGGGCACCTTCTCCGCGGGGGCGGGGGAGGGCAGCACCCGGCGCTGGGTCTTCAAGGGCCCGATCCAGGCCCGGTTCTTCGACGGGGCCCTGGTCCGGGGCGACCAGCTGGTGTGGGAGGACGGGGCCATGACCCTGACCGGCCGACCGGTGACCTGGACGCGGCTGCGCCAGCGGCTCACGGGCATGAAGGTGCAGCGCATGGGGGACGTGGTCCGCTTCCCGGAGGGCATCTCCGGCGCCCTCGCGGGCCAGGGGGGCGACATCAACCTGCAGGCCGACAAGGCGGACGCGCGGGGTTCCCTCCTGAACCTGGACGGGCGCGTGACCTGCACGGGGGAGGGGTGGCGCTTGCAAGCCGACCGCATCTCGGTAACGCTAGGGCCGGGGAACACTGTGAAGCAAATCTCTGCCAATGGATCAGTTGTATTAAAGGGCCGCATGGGCGAAGGCCGGGGGGAGGCCCTCGACCTGGATCCCGTCAATCAAGCAGCCAAATGGCACGGCGGGGTCCGGGCCGTCACGGAGGTCCGGCCATGATCGAAACGGCCGTCCGCCTGGAGGCGACCAACCTGCACAAGCGCTACGGCGACCGGAGCGTCGTCCGGGGCGTCTCCCTGGAGATGTCCCCCGGCGAAGTGGTGGGCCTCCTGGGTCCCAATGGCGCCGGCAAGACCACCACCTTCTACATGGTGGTCGGCGTGGAGGCCCCCGACCAGGGCACCATCCGGTGGCTGGGCCGGGACATCACGTCCGAACCCATGCACCGCCGCGCCCGGCTGGGCATCGGCTACCTGCCCCAGGAGAGCAGCGTCTTCCGGGGGCTGAGCGTCTGGGACAACCTCATGGCCCTGGCGGAGCTCCAGCCGCTCAGCCGAGCGGAGCAGGTGGCCCGCTGCGAGAAGCTCCTGGCCGATTTCCACCTGCACAAGGTCCGGGACACGCTGGGCATGTCCCTGTCCGGCGGCGAGCGCCGCCGGTGCGAGATGGCCCGGGCCCTGGTGACGGATCCGCGGATCATGCTCCTCGATGAACCCTTCGCGGGGGTGGACCCCAAATCCGTGCTGGAGATCCAGGGTCTGATTGCCGATCTGAAGGCCAGGGGCATCGGCGTGCTCATCACGGACCACAACGTGCGCGAAACCTTGCAGATTGCGGACCGGGCGTACATTCTTGCAGATGGAATGATCATGAAGCACGGCCTCCCCCAGGACATCGCGGAAGACCCGGACATTCGCCGGGTTTACCTGGGCGACCGGTTCAGGCTGGACTGAATGGCGAACCTCGGACCGCAACTTTCCCAGCGCCTCACCCAGAGCCAGACCCTGGCCCTGACCCCGGCCATGCAGCTGAAGCTGAAGCTGTGGCAGATGAACCTGCTGGAGCTCAGCCAGACCATTGAACGGGAACTCGGCGAGAACCCCCTCCTGGAGCTCCTGGAGGACGGCGACGAGACCCCCACCCTGGAGGCCCTGGAGGAGGGCCGGGACAGCGAGGTGGCCGAGGGGGCCGAGGCCAACGCCGAACTCCCCGAGGGCGTGGATTCCGTGGACCTGGGCCCCCTGCCGGACGCCCCGGCCGAGATGGACCCCCAGGCGGACCTGGAGCGGTTCACCGAGGAGGGCATCAGCCAGGTCCAGGAAATCGAGATGGGGGCCGAGAACAGCTGGGACCTGGACATCCCCCGGACCAGCAGCCTCCCCGAGGACGAGCGCATGAGCTGGGAGGACCGGCTCAGCAGCACCGAGACCCTCCAGGAGCACCTGCTCGCCCAGCTCTACCAGGTGATGGACCCCGACGATCCCCGGGCCCGGCCCATGGAGGCCCTCATCGACCACGTGGATCCCAAGGGCTTCCTGCGCCTGGATCCGGACCAGCCCGCGGAGACCTCCCCCCGGGAACTGGCCGAGGACCTGGGCATCCCCCTGGACCTGCTGACGGACCTGCTGGAGATCCTCCAGGAATTCGATCCCTCGGGCGTCGGCTGCTTCAACGTCAAGGAGAGCCTGCTCCTCCAGCTGCGCCATGCCGGCGCCGAGCCGGATGACCTCGCCGTGCGCATCATCCAGGAGCAGAGCGAACTGCTCAGCCAGCGGGACAGCGCCAAGCTCCGCAAGGCCATGGGCTGCTCCGAGGAGGACCTCAACGAGGCCCTCGCCGTGCTCCGCCACCTCCACCCCACCCCCGGCCGGGCCTTCGATCCCGAGAACGAGCGGGTGGTGAAGCCCGACGTGGTGGTCCTCAAGGGGGAGGATGGCGCCTGGAAGGTCTACCTCAACGACGAGACGGTCCCCCGGCTCCGGGTCAGCGGGGAGTACCGCCACTTCCTGGCGGCCGCCGAGGCCAAGGACGACAAGGATTTCATCCGGGACAAGTACCGCAGCGCCCGGGATTTCATCCGGGGCGTCGAGGACCGGAACCGGACCGTCCTCCGGGTGTCCGCGGCCATCGTGGACCTCCAGCGCGATTTCCTCGAGCACGGCATCGAGCGCCTGCGCCCGATGGTCCTGCGGGACGTGGCGGAAGCGACGGGCTTCCATGAATCTACTATTTCGCGTGTGGTGAAGGCCAAGACAATCCACACCCCCCAGGGGCTCTTCGACCTGAATTACTTCTTCAGTGCCAGCCTGGGATCCAACAGCGGGGACGATGTCTCCGCGACGGTGGTCAAGCACAAGATCAAGGCATTGGTGCAGGCCGAGGACCCTGCGAAGCCGCTTTCGGACGAGACCATCGCCAAGCTGCTGGAACGGGACGGCATCAAGGTCGCCCGACGGACCGTGAACAAGTACCGGGAGGAAATCCGGATCCCACCCGCCTCCCGTCGCCGGAGACGGTGAACGTTCACCCCGGACGGCGCACCTTATTCGTGAGGCAGTGCCGTTTTCCACCGGACCCTCCGGGGTCCAATCCTTCAAGGAGTCCACGATGAAGGTCATCTACACCGGCCGCCACGTCGAAGTGTCGGACGCCCTGCGCGCGTCCGCCCAGGAGGGTCTGGACAAGATGCAGGCCTACCTGGACGACATCATCGACGTCCATGTGATTTTCAGCGTCGAGAAGTTCAGGCACATGGCCGAAATCACGCTCAAGACCCGGACCGCCGATTTCGTCGCCTCCGCCGAGAGCCCCGACATGTACCAGAGCCTGGCCCAAGCCTTGGACAAGCTGGAGACCCAGGCCCACAAGCATGCCGGCAAGCGCCAGACGGGCCTCAGCGTGAAGGTCCATGAGGCGCTGGCCACGGAACGCGAGGCCTGACGGCCGGTTGATTGCGCGGAGGGGCCCGGGCGACCGGGCCCCTTTCACATTCCCCGGCGCCCCAGGTTCGGGTTGAGCGCCTGGGCCCGGGCGAAGGCGGCGGCGGCTTCCGGCCGGCGGCCAAGAGCCTGGAGGAGGCGGCCCTGAGTCAGGTGGACCTGGGCGTCCCAGGCACGGCGGGCGAGCGCCGGCCGCAGGGTGGCCAGGGCCTGGGCCGCAGCCCCGGACGCGGGATCGGCGCGGCTCAGGAGCCAGCCCGCGTGGGCGAGGGCGAGGGCGGTCCCGGGTTCCTGGGCGAAGGGGCGGGCCTGGGCCAGGGCCTCCCGGGCGGCGCGGAGGCTGGCGGCCCGGGTTTCGGGGCGGGCCAGGGCCTCCAGGGCGCGGCACCGGGCCAGGGCCGGGAACACGGTGGCGCCGAGGCCGGGGTTGAGGGCCAGGGCGGCCTGGAGGTGATCCAGGGCCTCCGGCAGGTCGCCGCCCGGGGGACGGCCGGCGCCCAGGGCCCATTCCGCCCGTTCCGCCAGCATCTGGGCGAGGCCCGCCTGGGCCTGGTACGAGCGGGGGTTGAGATGGAGGCCCGCCCGGAAGGCCTGCCGAGCCTCGGCGAAGGCGGCGGCCGGGTCCTGGCCCGTCATGGCCTGGTACAGGGCCAGGTCCACCAGGGTGGCGCCCCGGGTGGTGTCGTGGCCCACCCACGGTTTGAGGGCGGAGGCCTGGGTGAGGCAGGCGACGGCGCGCCGGGCGGCCTCGGTCGGGTCCTGGCCGTGGTCCAGCTGGTACTTGGCCTCCTGCCCATGGCAGCAGCCGATGCTGTCGAGGAGCCAGTCCTTGAATTGGGGCCGGTCCAGGGCCCGGCTGAGGGCGGCCACGGCGCGGGCGAGGGTGGGCCGCGGATCCAGCCCCTGGGAGGCCTCCCAGTCGGCCCGGTTCCGGAGGCAGGTGCCCAGGTTGTTCCAGAGGGGATTGTCCTGGGGCCGCCAGGCCAGGCCCTCCTGGGCCGCGGCGATGGCCGCGTCCAGGCTGGCCGTGGGGTCCTGGCCGCGGTTGAGGAGGTGGGCGCCCCAGCGGCGATGGATGGCGGCCCGGTAGCCCAGGGCCTTCCAGTCCCGGGGGTTGGCCTGGAGGCACAGGTCCACCGCCTCCAGGGCCCAGTCCCGGTCCGCCTGGGTGGCCCGGCCGCGATCCAGGCGAAGCTGGTAGGTGAGCAGACGCCGCTGCACCTCGCCCTGGTAGGCGAGGGGCGCGCTGCGGGCCACGTTCCGGGCCTGGGCGAGGGCCTTGCCGGCCTCCTCCAGGCGGACCTCCGCGTCCTCGAAGCGGCCTTCCCCGAGGCGGAGGGCCGCCAGGGCCTGGTGGGCTTCCGCCTCCAGGAGCCAGGCTTCGTACGACCAGGGGGCGGCCCGATGGTACGCCTGGGCCTTGGCGATGGCGTCCCCGTACCGCTCTTCCACCAGGGCCAGCACCGCCTCCACGTAGTCGGGCCCGTCCTGGCGGGCGCCCCGGGCCCGGCGCAGGCAGGCCAGGGCCGGCTGGCGCAGGTCCTGCTCGGTGTCCTTTTTCTTGTCCAGCAGGACCTGGCCCCGGAGGCCCTCCAGCTCCCCCTGGTAGAGGCGGGAGAGGGTGAGGCCCAGGGCGAGGGCGGTGTCCGGATCCTGGGGCAGACGGCCGGCACCCGCCTCCAGCTCCTTGCGGGCCTCCTCCAGGCGATCGAGGGCGAGGTAGCCGCGGCCCAGGGCGACCCGGGCGGCGGGGAGGGTCCATCGCCCCAGGTGTCCCAGGCTGGCGAGGATCTGGTCCAGCCGCTCCTGCACCCGGGCGCGCTCCTCGGTGACATCGTGGAGGGGCAGGGTGTAGGACCGGTTCAGGATGTCCTCCAGGTACTCGGCCTCCCGGCCGTACTTCTGGTAGGCCTGGCTCATGGCGCGGGCGCGGAAGGCCATGGCCACGCCGAAGGCCGCGAAGGTGACCACGGCCAGCAGGGAAACGGCGGCCACCCAGGCCAGTGCCCGGTTCTTGCGGTAGCACTTGACCAGCCGATAGCCCAGGCCGGCGCCATCCGCCAGGACCGGATCCCCGTCCAGGAACCGCTGCAGGTCCTCCGCCAGGGCCCGGGCCGAGTCGTAGCGGCGCGCCGGGTCCTTCTCCAGGGCCTTGCGGACCACCCGGGCCAGGTCCCGGGGCACGGGCGGCCCCAGGGGCGCGGGCTCCTCCTCGACGATCTGGCGGACCAGTTCCGGCAGGGGCAGGGCAGGGGAGAAGGGGGGGTGGCCGCTCAGGCAGGTGTAGAGGGTGGCGCCGAGGGCGTAGACATCCGAGCGCCGGTCCACCCCGCCCAGATGGCCTTCGGCCTGCTCAGGGCTGCAGTAGGCGGGCGTGCCGAACAGCACGCCCGGCAGGGCTTCGGCCCCTTCGCCCTGCTCCTGGGCGACCCCGAAGTCCATGAGGCAGGGGCGCCAGGCGCCGTCCTCCTGGGCCTCCAGCATGATGTTGCCGGGCTTCACGTCGCGGTGGATGATGCCCAGGCGGTGGCAGGCGTGGAGGGCCAGGGCGACCTCCCGGACGATGTGCACCTGCTGTTCGAGGCTGAGCCGGCCGATGGCCTCCTTCAGGGTGGGGCCGGCGATGAAGCGCATGGACAGGTAGGGCTGGCCCTGGTGCTCGTCCACCGAATAGATCTGGCAGACGTTGGGGTGCTCGATGCGGGCCTGGGCGCGGCCCTCCTGGAGGAAGCGCTCCGCCTGGCCCTGGCCCAGGCGCTTGGGGAACTTCAGGGCCACGATGCGCTTGAGCTGCTGGTCGAAGGCCTTGTACACCGCCCCCATGCCGCCGTCGCCCAGGAAGGCCAGGGGCAGGTAGCGTCCATCCAGGGGCAGGGGGAACAGGGCCCGCTCCTCCGGGAGCAGCACCGATTCGTAGGCGCCGCTGGGCGTCCGGGAGAGGGGGGGCGGCCCGGGGGCCAGGGTCGCGTCCGTGTCCGCCCCGAAGGCCTCGTCCACCACCCCCTGGAGCCGCCCGGCGTCCAGGAGCTCCTGAAACCGGGCGGCCAGGTCCGCCTCGGACAGGGTCTCCGAATCCCCCCGCGGGGACAGGCCCAGCTCGGCCGGGCGGATCAAGCCGCGCTCCAGGGCCGACTTGAGGATGCGGGCCTGCTGGCTGATGGTCAGCGGTTGCGTCATCGGGCGGGTCTCGGGTGGGGCCTGTTCAGGAACCCGCCCGGGCAGGGAAGGGACCCTCCCCGCCATGGACAGGCACCTTGACCATACAATCGACCTGGGGAGGAACCAACCCTTTCCGGCGGGTATGCTGGGGCATGCACTGTCCCCGCTGCCAACACCCCCAGGAGGACGGCCTCGAGGCCTGCCAGGCCTGCGGGGTGGTGTTCAGCCGCTGGCCGCCGCCTCCCCGGCCGGTCCAGACGGCCCCCGAGGACGGCGGCACCTGGCTCCAGGACCTGCTCTGGCCGGAACCGGCCGGGTCGGCCGGGGCGGTGCTCGCGCGGGCCTTCGCCCTGGCGGTGCTGGCCCTCCTGACCGTCCGGGTCCTGGCCGCCCCCCTCACCGGGCCGGAGGCCATGGGGTTCCTCCACTGGATCGATCTGCCCTTCCACGAGGCCGGCCACTTCGTGTTCAGCCCCTTCGGCACCTTCCTCCACATCCTGGGCGGCACCCTCGGCCAGCTCCTGGTCCCGCTCCTCGTGGCCGGGGCCTTCGCGCGCCAGCGGGACCCCTTCGGGGCCGGCGTGGGTCTCTGGTGGATGGGCCAGAGCTTCGTGGACTGCGCGCCTTACATCGCCGACGCCCGGGCCCGCCAGCTGCTCCTCATCTCGGGCGAGACGGGCCAGACGGACTGGGAGGGGCACGACTGGTACCAGCTCCTGGACCGGACGGGCCTCCTGTCCCTGGACCTGACGCTCGCGCGTTTCGCCTGGATCCTCGGCGCCCTCCTCATGGCCGCGGCCCTCGCCTGGGGCGTGTGGACGCTGCGCCGGCAGTGGCCGGGACGCGCCTGAGCCCTGGCCGGCCGTCCAAAAAGTGCCAGCCTCCTGCACAAAAGGACCAGCCCGCAGGGGGCGCTCCCTGGCCCGCCGGCCTATGAAGGCCTCAAAAGGACGTAAAACCACCTTTAGGTCGCCAATACAAAGGCCGTGATATCACCGGAACTTTGCCATTCATTCCCTGGGCCGGGGGAAATCGTGATTCTAGGATCGATTTCATAGACGAAAGACCGTCCGGGTCGACCCGGCCGGAAGCATTCCCCCTCAACCGGGCGGCCGTCGGCCTGCCCATGCATCCAGGAGCCACCATGCGCAAGCGCATCACCCTTCCCCTTCTGGCGGGCCTGCTGGCCGCGGTCCCCGCCACGGCCCAGGACAAGGCGAGCTTCAACATTTATGGCACGCTCATCGCCTACGGCGAGAACGTGGAGGCCACCGGCGCCACCCGCGCGACCGCCTACAACAATTCCATGGTGACGATCGCCCCCACCGCCACCAACGTGCCCGCCCGCTTCCGCTTCACCTGCAGCACCTCGAACATCGGCTTCAAGGGCGACTACAAGGTCGACGGCGACAACTTCAAGGTGATCTGGCAGCTCGAGAGCTCCGCCAGCGTCGACGGCGACCAGCCCAGCGTCCTCGCCGGCCGCAACAGCTGCATCGGCATCGCCGGCAAGACCTGGGGCACCCTCTTCGTCGGCAGCTGGGACACCCCCTACAAGGTTCCCCAGATCTTCACCGGCGCCCTGCGCGGCCTGTTCCCGTTCGACTTCAGCCTGACCGGCAACCCCGGCTTCAACGTCCCCGGCACCGTCACCAACTCCGGCCGCGCCGGCACGAAGAACGACGCCTCCTTCAACCGCCGCCAGGGCAACAGCCTGCAGTACTGGAGCCCCGACTGGAGCGGCTTCAGCTTCCGCCTGGCCTACTCCGCCAACGAGTCCAAGCCCACCACGGACGCCGCCACCACCCTGCAGTACAACCCCACCGTCATTTCCGCCCTGCTGACCTACAAGATCGGCGGCCTGACCCTGAACTACGGCTATGAGCAGCACAACGACTACTTCGGCCTCTCCCAGCTGACCGGCAACGCCACCGCCCCGAGCCTGACCAACACCGGCTCCAAGGACGAGGGCCACGAGTTCCTGGCCTTCTACGTCATCAAGGAGACCGGCACCCGCATCACCGCCATGGTCGAGCAGCTGAAGTACCACAACGACGAGACGGTCATCGGCAAGGTGAACGAGTACAAGCGCACCGCCTGGGCCGCCTCCGTGCAGCAGACCTTCGGCCAGCACAAGATCTGGGGCGTCTACAGCAACGCCGCCGACGGCTCCGCCACCGTCCTGGGCACCGCCAACACCAGCACCAGCAACCTCGGCGCCAGCCAGGTGTCCCTGGGCTACGCCTACTCCGTCGCCAAGACCGCCGACGTCTTCGCGACCTTCTACCAGATCACCAACAAGGAAGCCGCCACCTACGGCGCCTTCCCCGTCCTTTCCGGCATCAACCCCGGCGCCGACACCAAGGGCTTCGGCGTGGGCATCCTCTACACCTTCTAGGAGTCGACCATGAGTGATGAGAACAATTTCTCCCGCCGCGGCTTCCTGGGCGCCGGCAGCGCCCTCCTGGGCGGCCTCGCGCTGACCCAGCTGCCCCTCGACGCCGCCGGCAAGCCCGGCACCGTCGTGGAAACGGCCATGCCGAAGAAGTGGGATGAGACCTTCGACGTCGTCGTCGTCGGGTCCGGCTTCGCCGGTCTCGCCGCCGCCTACGAGGCCAAGAAGGCCGGCGCCTCCGTCGTCGTGCTCGAGAAGATGCCGACCGCGGGCGGCAACTCCATCATCAACGGCGGCATCGTCGCCGCCGCCGGGAGCCCCCTGCAGGCCAAGATGGGCATCAAGGACAACCCGGAGCTGATGGCGCAGGACATGATCAAGGCCGGCCTCGGCCTGAACCACCCCGCGCTGGTCAAGCTGATCTCCGAGAAGTCCACGGAGACCGTGCTCTGGACCATCAACGAGCTGGGCGTCAAGTACCTGGACAACGAGCTGGTCCAGGAGGGTGGCCACACCGTCAAGCGCAGCTACAAGACCTACAACTCCAGCGGGTCCGCCATCGTGCTGCCCCAGCTCGAGAAGCTGAAGGCCCTGGGCGTCGAGCCCCGCCTCGAGACCTACGTCGCCAAGATCTACCGCGACAAGGACGGGCGCGTGAAGGGCCTCCAGGTCCGCGAGGGCTACGAGTTCCCGAAGGCCGACAGCGGCAAGGTGAAGAACATCCGCGCCCGCAAGGGCGTGGTGCTGGCCCACGGCGGCTTCGGCCAGGACGTGGCCTTCCGCATGATCCAGGACCCCAAGCTCACCGCCAAGTTCGAGAGCACCAACCAGCCCGGCGCCACCGCCGAGATGTGGCGCGAATCCGCCCGCGTCGGCTGCAACATCATCCAGGCCGACTGGATCCAGGTGGGCCCCTGGGCCTCCCCGGACGAGAAGGGCTTCGGCCTCGCGCCCCACTTCGCCCAGGAAGCCGCCTCGATGTACGGCATCTGGATCGACGCGACCACCGGCAAGCGCTTCATCGACGAGCTGGCCAACCGCAAGATCCGCGCCGACGCGATCATGATGCTCATGAACCAGGGCCACCAGTGCGTGGCGCTGGCCGACGCCAAGGGCGTCAGCCGCCTGACCCCGGGCGTCATGACCAAGCTGCAGGAGCGCGGCGTGGTCAAGGCCTTCCAGACCCTCGAGGCCGTGGCCGACTACTACAAGATGCCCAAGGCCGCCTTCCTGGAGACGGTCGCCAAGTACAACACCAACATCAAGAACAGCGATCCCAAGGATCCCAAGGACGACATCAAGAACAGCACGAAGCTCCCGCAGGGCACCGCCCCCATCGAGACCGCGCCGTACTATGTCTCCCGCCTGCTCCCCAAGATCCACCACTGCATGGGCGGCATCTTCACCAACACCAACGCCGAAGCCATGGACGTCAGCACCGACAAGCCCATCCCCGGCCTCTACGCGGCCGGTGAGGCCACGGGCGGCGTGCACGGCGCCGTGCGCCTGGGCAGCTGCGCCGTCATCGACTGCCTGGTGATGGGCCGCGCCGCCGGTTCCAACGCCGCCAAGGCGAAGGCCTGGGGCTGATCCATGCTGCGTGCCTTCCTGATCGTCCTCCTGGGCGTTCTGAGCGTTCCCCTGGCTTCCGCGCCCGCGCGGAAGCCGGGGGTGAAGGCCACCGCTTGCGCAACCTGCCATGGCAAGGACAAGGTCCTGCCCGCCGGCCATCCCGACCTGAAGAAGGCCGGGGCCTGCGGGGACTGCCACTCCGGGGAGAAGAGCCTCCGGACGAAGCTGGACCTGGCGCATCGCCACGCCCTGGCTGGCGTGGACTGCGCCGCCTGCCATGGCAAGGCCAAGCCCGCCAAGCCCGCGGCCTCCGTCTGCACGGGGTGCCACGACCTGGAGGGCCTGGCCGCCAAGACCGCGCAGGCCAAGGACCACAACCCGCACGCGGACCAGCATGGGTACGCCAAGAACTGCAACCTGTGCCACCACGCCCACAAGAAGTCCACCAATCACTGCATTCAATGCCATTCCTTCAACTGGCCCGTGCCTTGAGCCGGGTCCTGGGAGTCCACCATGGGTAATCTCGGCATCACCGAAATCCTCCTGATCGGCGTCGCGCTGCTGATCTTCTTCGGCCCCTCCAAGCTCCCCGAGCTCGGCAAGTCCCTGGGCCGCGGCATCCAGGAGTTCAAGAAGGCCAGCCGCGAGCTGACCAACAGCGTCTCGGACGAGACCAAGGCCTGAGATGGACGCCGCCACCGCCGACGAGCTCCAGGGCCGGATGCCGTTCGCAGAGCACCTCCGGGAGCTCCGCATCCGGCTCGTGAGATCGCTCGTCGTGGTCGCGGCGGCCTTCGCAGTCACCTACGCCTTCCGCGTCCGGCTCTGGGCCTGGGCCCAGGTGCCGTTCCTCGAGGCCATGGCCAGGAATCTCAAGGTGAGGCCCGGGGAACTCCATCCCTGGGCCTACACCGACCTGGCCGAGCCGTTCTTCAGCCTGATGCGCCTCTCGCTCTGGGCCGCCGCCTTCCTCGCGGCCCCCGCGGTGCTCCTCCAGGTCTGGGGCTTCATCAGCCCCGCCCTGCGCACCCGGGAGCGCCGGCTGATGATCCCCTTCCTGGCGGCGACCTCGGGCATGTTCGCCCTCGGGCTGGCGTTCGCCTACACCCAGGCCTTCAAGTTCCTGGGCGACATCCTCTTCCAGGAGGCCCAGGGGGCCGGCCTTCGGGCCAACCTCCACATGGAGGCCTACCTTGATCTGTTCATCTCCACCCTGGCCATCACGGGCCTCATGTTCGAACTGCCCGTGCTGGTGTTCTTCCTGGCGCGCTTCCGCATCCTCACGGCCCGGGGCATGTTGAAGTACTGGCGCCACGCCACGATCGGGATCCTGGTGGCCTCGGCGTTCTTCACGCCCGGGGACGTGATCCTGACGACGATCTTCTTCAGCGTGGTCCTGCTGGGCCTCTACGCGGTCTCCGTGGCCGTCGCATGGGTGGCCGAGCCCAGGAGCTGATCCGGCTATTGGCCGGCGACCATGCCCGCGCGGCTGTTGCGGTAGTCGGTGGGCGTCTGCCCCACGACCCGCCGGAAGGCCTTGGCGAAGTACGAGGGATCCTCGTAGCCCAGGTCCAGGGCGATGGCCTGGATGGAATCCGTGCCGTGGGCGAGGCGCCGGCGGGCCTCGATCATGCGGCGCTCCTCCAGCGCGGCGTGCGGGGACTTGCCCAGAATCCGCTGGCAGATGCCGCCCAGCCGGCGCTGGGAGCACCGCAGTTCGTGGGCGAACCGGGTCATCTCCCAGTGGGAGCGGTAGGCCTCGTCCATGAGGCGGGTGAAGCGCTGGAAGAGGAGGTGATCGGCCTGGGAGAGGCTGGCCTCCGCGGGCCGCTGCCGCTGGCAGGCCTGGTGCAGGAGCTGGAGGAAGGCCGCCACCAGGTGGAACTGGGCCGTGGGGCAGAAGGTGCTGGCGTCCGAGGATCCCTCGTGCAGGATCTTGACGATGGCGCAGAGGCGGTCCGCGACGCCCGGGCTGGCCAGGGCCACCCCTCCGGGCGGGAAGGCGTTGGTCACCAGGAGGGTGGTGCCGGCCGGCAGGAATTCCTCGGTGAAGCCCAGGGACCACCCTTCCGCGTCGGCGGTGGGGTAGTAGAGGTGGGCCTGGCCCCGGGGCACCACCAGGGCCCAGGGCGCCTGGAACTCCACCGTCTCGCCGTGCATGATCTGGCGCCCGCCCCCGCGCGTGAGCACGAAGACCTGGTGGAAGGGATGCGTGTGCAGGGCCGGTTCGCTGCACTGGAAGCGCAGGTTCCGGACTTCGGTCACGGGGAAGATGGAGAGGGAGGCGTTCGGCATGGTCAGGTGGTATGACCAAATTATCATGAGTTCAAATCTTTCGCGATAAAAAGATCGATTGCTCCCAAACCCGCATGGCGGGCCGCGGGGCCCTGCTATCCTGGAGGAGATGGAGGTGAGCATGGCCGAAACAGCCGCCGCGCCCGCAGCTGCCGAGAAACAGGACGTTCCCAAGCAGGTCTGCCAGAAGTGCCGCAACAGCTATACCCTGGACGCGTTCAACCACGGCGTGGAAGGGCAGGCGTGCGTCTGCCGCCGCTGCCTGGTGGCGATGGGGTACAAGGTCTAGCCGTGGATCAAACCCTGCAGGATACCGCCGCCATCCTCGACAAGGCGATGGGGGGCGGGCGCATCGACGAGGCGGAGGCCCTCCACCTCCTGGAATACGCCAGTCTGCCCGACCTCGCCGCGGCGGCCACCGCCGTCCGCGACCGCCACAATGATCCGGGGCGGGTGAGCTACGTCATCGACCGCAACGTCAACTACACCGATGTGTGCAACGTCTACTGCACCTTCTGTGCCTTCTACCACAAGCCCGGCAACGCCAACGGCTATGTCCTGACCTGGGAGCAGCTCAAGCGCAAGGCCGAGGAGACGAAGGCCGTGGGGGGCACCGGCTTCCTCCTCCAGGGGGGCGTCAACCCCGATCTCCCCTGGTCGTACTATCTGGAACTGGTGGGCTTCCTCAAGGACCTGGGCATCTGGGTGCACGGGTTCAGCCCGGTGGAGATCCAGATGATGGCCAGGCTGAGCGGCCAGAGCCTGGAGAAGACCCTCCAGGACCTGCGCGCGGCGGGCCTGGGCAGCATCCCCGGCGGCGGCGCCGAGATCCTGGTGGACCGGGTCCGCCGGAAGATCGCCCCCCTCAAGGGCGGCCCCGAGCGCTGGCTGGAGGTCATGGAGGCCGCCCACGCCATCGGCATGAAGACCACGGGCACCATGATGTTCGGCATCACCGAGACCCTGGCGGAGCGGGTGGAGCACTTCCGCGTCCTCCGGGCCCAGCAGGACCGGGCCCTGGCCCGGGCCAACGGGGGCGGGCACACCGCCTTCGCCGCCTGGCCTTTCCAGAGCGGGCACACCGTCTGGGAGGGCAAGGTGCCCCGGCCCACGGACGCCGAGTACCTGCGCACCATCGCGGTGGCGCGCATCTACCTGGACAACATCCCCCACGTGCAGAGCTCCTGGGTGACCATGGGCCGCAAGACGGGCCAGATGGCCCTCCACTACGGCTGCGACGACATGGGCAGCCTCATGCTCGAAGAGAACGTGGTCTCGGCCGCGGGCACCTGCTATTCGGTGAACCGGGACGAGATGGAGCGCATGGTCCGCGGCGCGGGCTACGCGCCCTGGCAGCGGGACAACATCTACCGGCCCGTGGGCTGAGGGGGACGCGCCATGCGGATGCGGTTGGCGATCGGCCTCTTGGCCTCCATGTGCCTGGTTGCGGGCAAACCTCCGACCAAGCAAGTGCGGCCCGCCCGGTCCACCTCGCCGGTCCTGAAGGCGGATCCGACCGTCGCCCTGCCGGGGGCGGCCGGGGAACGCCTGGATCCGGCGACGGGGCGGGGCAGGGCCATCGGCCCCTTCGGGGAATCCCGGACGGACTTCCAGGCCACCCTCATGCCGAACGGGCGGGTGCTCGTCACCGGCGGGTCCACCCGCACCGCCACCTCGGAGTGGTTCGACCCCGCCACGGGGCGCTTCACGGCGGGTCCGGCCCTCACCCGGCCCCGCCAGGGCCACCGGGCCCTCGCGACCCGGGACGGCCGGCTGATCCTCCTCGGGGGCACGGATCCCGCGGCCCCGGCCGAGGTGCTCGACCCCGGAGCGTCCGCCTTCAAGGCCATTCCCGGCGCGGTGTTCGGGGTCAGCGCCGAGGCGGTGGACCTGGACGAGGGGCGGGTGCTGCTCATCGACGGCCAGTCCGGCGCCATCCACGCGTGGGACGGCCGGAAGGCCACCTCCCAGAAAGGGACCCTCGCGCGCCCGCGCTCCTTCTTCCGGGCCCTGCGCCTGAAGGACGGCAAGGTGGCCATCCTGGGCGGCTGGCCTTCGGACGCCCGGGTTCGCGGGCGCCGGCCCGCCCCGGGGACGGACCTGCCCGTGGAGGTCTTCAATCCCCGCTGGTCCACCCTGTCCACCTGGTCCAGGCTGCCCCGGCCCCGGGCGCGCCACCAGGCGACACTCCTGGAGGACGGCCGCATCTGCCTCTTCGGGGGCGTGGGCGCCGACGGGGAGACCCCGGTGGCCGAGCGGGAGCTCCTGGACCCGGTCCGGGAGACCGTCACGCCGGCCGGGACCCTGGAGGGGAACGGCTTCCCCGCCTGGGCCGAGGCCGCCGGCGGCGGCGCCTGGTTCCTGCCCGAGGCCGGGCGCCAGGTGCTGCGCTGCGCCGGCCCCCTCGATCTGCCCGGGGGCAAGCCCGCCGGGCGCCTCGCCAACGGCTACCTGGGCGGCATCCTGGTGCCCCTTCCGGACGGCACCCTCCTCGTGCTGGGCACCTGCGCCTTCGGCGATCCCATGGACCGCTGGGATCCGCGCACGCGCAGCTGCGCCGTGGCGGGGACCCTCCGGGCGGGAACCCGCGACCTGGGCCTCCTCCCCGACGGCCGCGTCCTGGCGGCCGGGGACGTGGTGGACCTCGTGGACCCGCGCACCGGCGCCCTCACCCCCCTGGGGTGGCGGGAGGACCTGGAGCCGCTGCTCCGCACCCTCCGGCCGGTGCCGGCCCCGCCCGGGCCGCCGCCCTTCGCGGCGGGCCAGGTCCGCGCCGGGGCCGCGGTGGTCGCGCTGGACAAGGGCCGCGCCCTGGTGGCCGGCGGTTCCCAGGACGGCGAGCCATCGGGTAGCCTGGAGATCTGGGATTTCAAGAAAAAGGCCCTGGCCCCCGCCGGATCCGCCAAGATCCGCCGTTCGGCGCCGTCGGCCCTGAAACTCAACGATGGGACCGTGCTGATCTGGGGCGCGGGGAAGGAGTGAGAAGGTGAAGGACATGACGCTGCTGATGGGGATCGTCGGGGGCTCGGGAAGCGGGAAGACCTCCATCGCCCAGGAGCTGCTCCGGCGGATGCGGGACGAAGGCCTGGACGCCATGCTCCTGGACATGGACGCGTACTACGCGCCCCTGGAGGTGGTGAAGGCCCGGTTCCGCGGCGGCCCCATCAACTGGGACCATCCCCGCGCCTTCGACCTGGAGCTCATGGCCACCCACCTGGAGGCCCTGCGCAACGGCCAGCCCATCCGCAAGCCCATCTACGACTTCAAGACCTCCGACCGGATCGGCTGGGAGGAGCCCATCCACCCCGGCCAGGTCGTGCTCCTGGAGGGCCTGCTCCTCTTCGCCCTGCCCGAGCTGCGGGCCCACCTGGAGGTCAAGATCTTCGTCGACACCGACGCCGACATCCGCATCCTCCGCCGCATCCAGCGGGACACCGCGGAGCGTGGCCGCTCCATCGAGAGCGTGATCGACCAGTACCTCAACTCGGTCCGGCCCATGCACCTGGAATTCGTCGAGCCCAGCAAGCGCTGGGCGGACCTCATCGTGCCCGTGGGCGTGGAGAACACCACCGCCCTGGAGATGCTCCTCAACCACGTGCGGGGCCGATTGTCGGTCTAGGAGGGTGGCCAAGTAATCGCACGTGTCCCTGACTTTTGCGCCAACGAACCCTGCGGCGCGGGAGTCCGGGACACGTGCGATTACTGAGCCGGGCTCCTAGCGTCCCGTTCCCGCCCGTTCCAGGGCCAGTTCCCGGCGGCAGGCCTCCCAGGCCTCCCGGAAGACGGCGCTGCGGGGCTCCAGGTCGAGGGCGGAGGCCAGGAGGGGCAGGGCGGCGGCGGAGTCGCCCCGGAGCAGCAGGCAGAGGCCCGCGTTGTAGGTGGCGGCGGCCAGGACCTCCGGGCTCGTGCCCCAGCGCAGGGCCTCCAGGGAGATCCGGAGGGCCCCTTCCACGTCCCCGGCCTCCAGGCGCGCGAAGGCCTCGGGATTGGGGTCCGGGAAGAAGACGAGGTTCCGGGGCTCCGTCCAGGGCTGGAGCAGCCGGATGATCTGGAGGCCCAGATCCTCCAGGGCCTCGTCCCGGAGGTCGGCCGGCGAGGGGTGGAAGAAGGTCTGGCCCGCGGCCCGCAGTTCCCGCGCCCGGGAGGCCCACAGACAGCGCGACGCCGGGGCGAAGGGGCCGCTGGGCTGCACCACCGCGCCGAGACGGACCACGGTCCGGGCGCAGGCGCGGCCTCCCCGTTGGTTTTCGCCGCGCACCACCTCCTCCACGTCCAGGGCCAGGTTCAAGACCAGGCCGCCCGGTGTGGGGGCCGGGAGGACCCGCAGGCCCGGCCAGGCTTCCGCCTGCCGGACGCAGGCCGCCTGCAGGTCCAGGGAACCCTGGTCGCCGGCGGCCTCGAACACCACCTCCTCGCAGACCCGGCCAAAACCCGGCCGGTGGGCGAGGTCCACCCGGACTTCCGGGAGCACGCGCCGCTGGGGCGAAAGCAGGGGCTTGGGAGGCAGGGAATTCAATACAAACCTTTAATATGCGTTGCTGTCTCCCAGTGCCGCGCGAAGGCCAGGGGTTCCCGGGGTCTGGACCCCGACCTGGGGCACCCGCAGAGGGTAACAGGTGCATGCCCCATGCATCCAATACCCTGCCTGGAAGCTCCAGCCACCGGAGGCCCCATGGAAAAACGCCGCTACCCCCGCACGTCGCTGATTTCCGATACCAGTTCCTCCTTTTCCCTGGGCGGGCAAACGTACGCCAATGTCCATGTCACCAACATCGGCACCCGCGGCTGCTGCCTCCGTTTGCCCGCTTCCACCGCCCCCAGCCTGCGCAGCCGGCCGAACCTGGACAACCTGGTGATCCTCCAGGCTGGCAGCCGCCGCTACGCCATGAAGGGCCGCATTGCCTGGGTGGCGGAGCCCCGCGCCCCGGCCGACGCCTTCCTCCAGGCCGGCGTGGAGTTCACGGAGGACCCGGAGGACTGCGCCCCGGAGGTCACCGAATACCTGGACGCCAACCGGGTGAAATAGACAGCGGGCCCCGAGGGCGGGAGGATGGAACCATGCTGCCCTCCCTCCTGCTTCCCGCCCTGACCCTCCTGGCCGCCACCGACCGGTTCCCCATCCCCCCGGCGCCCGTCCTGGCGCCGCCCCCCGAGGCGGAGCGCACCGACAAGGGGCTGGCCAT
Organism: Mesoterricola sediminis; assembly: GCF_030295425.1. Lineage (NCBI taxonomy): Bacteria > Pseudomonadati > Acidobacteriota > Holophagae > Holophagales > Holophagaceae > Mesoterricola > Mesoterricola sediminis. The sequence continues at coordinate 2,295,195 of NZ_AP027081.1, forward strand.
GGTGGTGCTCAAGCCGGGGCAGGGAGGTGCCCGGCCCGCCCCGTCGGACATGGTGACCCTGGAGTACGCGGCCTGGTCCGAGGACGGGCGCTTGATCGATTCCACCTCCCGCCGGGAGCGGCCCCTCTCCACCACCCTTGATCAGTTAATGAAAGGCATGGGCCAGGCCCTGCGCCTCATGACCCCCGGCGAGAAGCGCCGGATCTGGATCCCCCAGCCCCTGGCCTTCGAAGGCGCCGCGGGGCGTCCGACGGGCACCATCACCATGGAGCTGGAACTGCTCCTGGTGGAGCCCAGCCCCCTGCTGGCCCCGCCCGACCTGGCGGCGCCCCCCGAGGGCGCCGTGCGCCTGCCCTCGGGGGTCGCGTACCGGATCCTCCGGCCCGGGGACATGGGGGGCCGGCCCACCTCCCGGTCCACGGTGACCGTGCGCTACTCGGGCTGGACCGCCGACGGCAGCTGCTTCGATTCCACCTGGCGCACCGGGTCCAAGCCGGCCACCCTCCGCCTGAACGAGGTCATCCCCGGCTGGACCCAGGTCCTCCAGACCATGACCCCCGGCGAGAAGGTCCGTGTCTGGATCCCGGAAAAGCAGGCCTACAAGGGCGAGCGCGGCATGCCCCAGGGCATGCTCGTCTTCGACATCGAGCTGGTGGTCTTCTTCTGACCCGGCGCCTCAGGCGCCGGCCTCCACCAGGAGGGCCAGGAGGGCGAGGGACTCCTGCCAGCCCAGGTGGCAGGCTTCCACGGGAATGGCGTCCGGGATGCCCGTCTGGACCACGGTGAGGTCCGTGCCCAGGGGCACCTTCTTCAGGGAGACCGTCGTCTCCATGGTGCCCGGCAGCCCCGGGTCGTCGAAGACGTCCGTGTGCCGCAGGCGTTCCCCGGGCACCAGTTCCAGGTAGATCCCGCCGAAGGTGTGGCCCTCGCCGGTGGCCAGGCTCGTGAAGGACATGCGCCATTCGCCCCCCTCCCGCACCTCCATGCGGTGGACGTGGGCGGTGAAACCGTTGGGCGGCAGCCACTTGACGATGGCGTCAGGGTCGGTGAAGGCCCGGTAGACACGCGCGGGATCGGCGCGGAGGACCCGGTGGAGATGGACGGCGCTGGCCATGGCGGCCTCCTTGCGGGGAGTTTGACCGGGTACCTTGACGGATGCAACGTGGTCTTGGTCTCATGTTTCAAATAACCGGCGCCGGGGACTTCCCCGTAAGCATTCCAACAAGGAGCCCCTCCATGGCCCAGGCCCATCCCGCCCGCAGCCGCTTCGCCCTCCCCGCCGCCAGTCTGCTGCTCCTCCTGGGGGCCTGCGGCGGCGGGGGCGGGGCCGCGCCGGAGACCCTGACCCTGACCGCCGACGCCGCGACCCTGAAGGTGGGCGGCGAAACCCGGCTCTCGGCCACCGACGGGCAGGGTCGCCCCGTGGCGGTCACGTACCAGGTCCTGGACGGCGCGGGCGGCACGGTGGACGCCACCGGCCGCTTCACGGCCTCGGCCGTGCCGGGCCCCGTCCGGGTCCAGGCCCGGGGCGGGGGCGGGGCCACGGCCATCGCCTCCCTGACCGTGCAGCCCTACCAGGTCACCCTCACCACCCAACCGGCCATGGCGGTGACCCGCTTCCGGCCCACCGCCGACCTCCTGGCGGACGGGTCCGTGCTCGTGGTGGGCGGCCCCGAATCCGCCCGGGCCGAGCGCTACGTGCCCGCCCAGCAGCGGTTCCTGGACGCGGGCGACACGGGCACGGCCCGCACCCACCACACCGCCTCACCCCTGCCCGGCGGCGCCCTGCTCGTGGCGGGCGGCCTGGGCCCCGGCGCGGTGCTGGCCTCCACCCTCCAGTACAAGGACGGGGCCTTCACCCAGGCCGCCACCCTGGCCGCGGCCCGCTACGATCACCAGGCCACGGTCCTCGGGGATGGCCGGGTCCTGGTCACCGGCGGCCTGCCCCTGCGGGGGAGCGACGTCCAGGCCCTGGCGGGGTGCGAGGTCTATGACCCCGTCCTGCAGCGGTTCACGTCGGCCTCCGCCCTGGCCCGGGCCCGGGCGGGGCACACCGCCACCCGCCTGAAGGACGGCCGCGTCCTGGTGGTGGGTGGCCGGGACAGCACCTGCCTCTTCACCTGCCCGGTGACCATCTGGCGGAGCGCCGAGCTCTTCGATCCCGCCACCGGCACCTGGTCCGACACGGGGTCCATGGCCCAGGGCCGCACCGGCCATACGGCGACCCTCCTGCCCGATGGGCGCGTGCTGATCGCCGGCGGGACCTCCCCCGACCTCCTGGACACGGACGTGTCGTCCCTCGTGGAGGTGTGGGACCCCGCCACGGGCGTCTTCACCGTCGCCGGCAACCTCCTGCGGCCCCGGAGCAACCATACGGCGACCCTCCTGGGCGACGGCACCCTCCTCCTGGCCGGCGGCCTCACCTACGGCGAAGGCACCCTCGCCACCGCCACCGCGGAGGCCTTCGACCCCCGCACCGGCCAGAGCCGCCTCGCCGTCTCGGACCTCACCACCCGCTACGGCCACGCCGCCGTGCGCCTCCCCTCCGGCCACCTCCTCCTCCTGGGCGGCAGCGAGGGCGGGGGGGCCCTGAAGCTGGTGGAGCGGATCGACTAGGCTGTGTTCGGAATCTATAGATTAGATAAATAGTTAACTTGTACTCATACGTAAAGGCTCGTACACCACGAATTTTCCTGGGGTAACGATGCCGAGACGTTTCCTGACCGATGCCATGTGGGCAAAGCTTGAACCGCTCCTTCCGCCAGAGCGTGGAGGGATGGGGCGATCCCGTCACCCCAACCGTCCCATGGTGGAGGCGATCCTGTGGAGGCACAGGACTGGGGCGCCGTGGAGGGACCTGCCGGAGGAATTTGGACCTTGGACAAGCGTGTACACGCGATTTGAGGCCTGGACCAAGCGCGGCGTGTGGCAAAGGATCCTGGAGTTCCTGCGCAAGGAAGCCGACCTGGAGTGGGTCATGCTGGATGGCACCATCCTTCGCGCTCATCAACCTTCAGCAGGCAAAAGGGGGCTCTGGAACCAGGCGCTCGGACGATCTCGGGGTGGATGCTCGACCAAGATCCATTTGATCTGCGATGCCCACGGTAATCCTTTGGATTTCCTGGTCACTCCGGGGCAAGCCCATGAAAGCCGGTCTGCTGAAGGATTGCTGTGCGGTTGGCAGGCAGAGTACGGGTTCGGAGATCGGGCCTACGATGGGAACCCGGTAAGGAAGGCGATCGAGGCCATGGGTGCGACAGCCGTCATCCCACCTCATCCCCGGCGCAAGAATCCGGCGGCCTGGGACTCACACCTATACAAGGCCCGCCATGCCATCGAGCATGGGTTCGCCAAGCTCAAACAGTTCAGGGCGCTGGCCGATAGAGTCCCAGGGAGTGGTGTAAGAGCCGGGTAGGCAGACAGATGGCCACCGTCCTCCGTATGTTTGTTTTTGCGGAAACAACATAGGAGCGGAGAACGATGGCCAGAGAAAGTGTGGAGGGTCTTGGGGCCCTGGGCAAGGCTTTGGAGGAAGGCAGCGGGGATTTCCTGCGCCAGCTCGTGATGATGACCCTGGAACGGATCATGGCAAGCGACGTCACCGCTCTCTGCCAGGCGGAGGCCGGGGAACGTTCGCCCTTGCGCGAGAATCAACGGAACGGGTGCGGGACCGGGCCTGGGAAACCCGCCTGGGGACGATGCCGCTGCGGATTCCGAAGCTTCGTCAGGGAAGCTACATGCCAGACTTTCTGGAGCCGCGCAGAAGCTGGGAAAGGGCCTTCCTGAGCGTGGTCTCGGAAGCCTACGTGCTCGGGATCTCCACCCGCAAGGTGGAGCACCTGGTCGAGGCCATGGGGGCCAAGGGGATGTCGAAAAGCGAAGTCTCCAGGCTGGCCAAGGACCTGGATACCGAGGTGACGGCGTTTCGTGAAAGGCCCCTGGAGGGCCCCTACCGCTACATCTGGCTGGACGCCATGTATCCGAAGGTTAGGGAAGGTCAGCGGGTGGTGGGCCTGGCAGTGCTCGTGGCCATTGGCGTGAACCAGCAGGGATACCGGGAGGTGCTGGGCCTGGAAGTTGCTGATGGCGAGATGGAATCGGCGTGGAGCGGCTTCCTGGAGGGCCTGGTCAAGCGCGGGCTGAAGGGCGTCGAGCTGGTGGTTTCGGACGCCCACACTGGGCTGAAGGCGGCGGTGCGGCGGGTCCTGAACGGTGTCTCCTGGCAGCGGTGCCGGGTTCATTTCATGCGGAATGCAGCGACGCGGTTGCCCAAGGCGGCGCAGGAGGAGCTTCTGGACCGCCTGAAGCAGGCCTTCCAGGCGCCCTGCAAGGAGGATGCGCAGCGGTTGTTCGCAGCCCTGGCCCTGGATACCCAGCGCAAGCACCCCGGCTTCTCGGCCCTGCTGGACGAGGCGGTGGAGGACGTCCTGGTCTACATGGATTTCCCCAAAGCCCACTGGCGAAAGATCCACTCGACCAACGTGCTGGAACGGGAGAACCGTGAGCTTCGCCGGCGATCCGACGTGGTGGGCATCTTTCCGAACCGGGCCGCAGTGCTGCGCCTTCTGGGCTCGTTGCTCGCGGACCAGCATGCTGAGTGGGTTTCTGCCCGGTTCCCTTACTTGAAGGTGAAGGCGTGATGGCCCTGGGGCGAGGTCGCGACCCACCCGGCCGGGGCGGTGCGCGGGCATGGAAAGGCTGATGGATTGCCCGCTGGATTTCGCTGCGCGAAACGGGCCTCCGGCCCGCCCTCCGGGTCCACAGGCAACGCCCCTGCGGGGCGCCCTTCGGGTCCACAACCTTCCAACACCCGCGGGCTTCGCCTGGAAAACGCTGGCGCGTTTTCCACACCGCCCCGGCCAAAGGTCCATCAGCAGCAGCATTTCATTGAAATCGGATCATACGGGTACGGCGGCGCTTCGCTGGCCGCTCTTGCTACACCACTTGACGGGACTCGGGCCGCTGGCCGCCAGGTTCGACAAAACGGCGCGAAGTTTCTCAGCCCAGGTGGCTTTGGCCTGCATCGTGATCTGGCTGAGGCTATGAGCGGAGGGTGACAAGCGTTCCGGATCCTCATTGATCCTATGAAACGCGGAGGCGCGGAGGATCTCGCAGAGGGTCGCGGAGGAAAGCGCTCCTGGAACCTGCCCCTGGATATCGAGTGGAGGGGGCTTGTGGTTGAGCGGGCCTACCGGCTGGATTTGCTGGTTGACGACCTCGTGGTCGTGGAGGCTAAGGCGGAATGGAGGTCGGCCTGCTCCTCAATTTCCGTCAGTGGCCTTTCAAAGACGGTGGAATCAAGCGGGTGATACATCCAAGGGCTTGATCCTTTCTCCGCGAGCCTCAGCGAGATCCTCCGCGCCTCCGCGTTCCAATAGGATGCTGCGAATGCGCGGCGCCATCAGGCACTGCAGCACAGACTCACTATTCCAGCTCCTCCATGGTCCGGCACGGATGGGTATTAGCCATTACTATCCTAGATTACGAACACACCCTGGGCGCTGTCGGCAAACCCAAGTCGTTCCCTGACATGGATGAACGGGAAGCTTGCAGGCGGAACCGGAAAAAGCTCCCCGGAGGGAGCTTTTGGTTGGGGAGGAAGGATTCGAACCCTCGATAGGCAGGATCAAAACCTGCTGCCTTACCACTTGGCGACTCCCCAAGGGCGATCGGTATTCTACCTTGGGCGGCGCCGGCCGGTCCAGTCAGGGGTTGGCCTTGGGGGTGAAGCCGAATTCCTCGACGCCCAGGAGATCGGCGCGGACGGTGGCGGCCTCGCCGCTCTCGAGGCGGGAGATGGCGCGGACGCCGGTGGTCGTCTCGAAGGCCGTCAGGACGCGGCGCTCGATGTCCTCGCGGGTGGCGGGATCCAGGGGGTAGGCGATGTCCTTGAAACTGCCGTCGCGCTTGCGCTTGGTGGGCATGGTGACGTAGAAGCCCTCGTCGTTCTCCATCACGCGCAGGTCGCCCACGAGGAAGCACCCGTCCAGCACGAGCCCCGCGAAGGCCCGCAGCTTCTCGTCCCCGTCCACCTTGTTGATCCTGACTTCCGTGATGTTGAGCATGTGGGATCCGTGCAAAACCCCATTCTAGCCGGGATCGCGCGGCCGGGTCCGCGAGGCTGATAGGATGGAACCTGTCGCATCAGGCAGGGGAGGACGGCGGTGTCCAATTCGACCGGCAGGGGGGTGGAGGTGAAGGATCCGGCGGTGGCGGCGCTGCAGGTGGCCGCGGCCACGCGGAAGGGGCTCGACGCCCTGGTCGCCTCCTGGAACCCGGCCGCCGCCGAGGCCTTCGCGGCCCACGTCGCGGGGCAGGGGGGCCGGGTGGTCCTCACCGGCGTCGGGAAATCCGGCCTGGTGGCCCAGAAGATCTCCGCCACCCTGGCCAGCACCGGGTGCCCCAGCCTCTTCGTCCACCCCACGGACGCCCTCCACGGGGACCTGGGCATGGTCACCGTCCAGGACACCGTCCTCATCCTGTCCAACAGCGGAGAGACGGAGGAGGTCCTCAAGCTCCTGCCCAGCCTCCTCCGGCTGGGGGTGGGCATCGGGGCCATCACGTCCCGGGGGGAGAGCCGTCTGGCCCAGGCGGCGACCTGGGCCTTCCTGTACGACCTGCCCGAAGGCGAGGGCTGCCCCTTGAATTTCGCGCCCATGGCGTCGACCACCCTCCAGCTGGTGTGGGGCGACATGCTGGCCGCCTTCCTCATGAGCCGGTCCGGGTTCACCCTGGAGCGCTTCGCCCAGCTGCATCCCGCTGGAAATATCGGCTCCAGGTTGCTGAAGTCGAAGGACTTGATGCACACAGACTACCCACGTGTGTCCCTGGACGCCGGCCTCCTGGACGCCCTGGGCGCCATGACCCGGGGCCGCCTGGGCATGACCACCGTCATGGACGGGGACCGCCTGGCGGGCATCATCGCCGACGGGGACATCCGGCGGGCCCTCGAAAAGGCCGAGGCCGAACGCATCAGCCCCCTGGACCTGAAGGCGGCGCGGATCATGACAGTCAACCCCGTCTCGGTCGAACCCGGGACCCTCGCCGTGGAGGCCGCCCGGATCCTCGAGGCCCGGAAGATCACCTTCGTGGTGGTGCGGGAAGGTGACCGGGCTGCCGGCATCCTCCACATCCATGACCTCCTGGGCGCCAAAGTCATCTGATTCAAGGGTTTCTGCTTTTCTGCCCCTGGACCCAAGGTTACATAATATACATTATCGAAAGTTGAATCCGGTGCGTTCCACCATCCTCCGATACCTCCTGAAAGCCTGGACGCTCCCCTTCCTGGGGGCCCTCATCTTCTATGGGGGCCTTCTCATGGCCTACGAAGTGGTGGGGGTCTCCAAGGAGATCTTCGCCATGGGCGCCCCGTTCAGGTGGCTGGTGCCTTTGCTGGCCCTGAGCCTCCCGGACAACCTGGGCCTGGTGCTGCCCATGGCCTCGGTGCTGGGCGGCCTCATGGGCATGCAGCACCTGTCCGAGGGATCCGAGATGGTGGCGGCCCAGGGCCTGGGGGTCGGCATGCGGGCCCTCGTGAAACCCTGGCTCATCCTGGCGGGGATCCTCCTCGTCCTGGCCAGCGCCAACGCCCACCTCGTGGTGCCCTGGGCCAACGCCACCCAGCGCGGCGCCCAGAACCAGATGCTGGAGGAGGCCCGGACGCGCTTCCTTCGCCCCGGCTCCGCCCCCTGGTTCCCGCCCAGCGCTCCGGGCGACGCGGTGTGGATGGCGCCGGACGGCCAGGTCCACCTCATGGAGGTCAACCGGGACACGGTCCAGCACCTGGTGGCCCGCTCCCTGGAGTGGAGTCCCGGAGAAGGCACTGGAGGAAATGCGACCATCAGCCTGACCTTGAAAGACTTGAAGGGGTCCGTCTTTCACAGGAAGGACCAGAGCATCGTCCACATGCAGGAGGCCGAACATCGCTACGCCTTCAGCGCGCCCCAGGCGCCCCGGCTCCTGAAGCCGACGGACGCCCGCTACATGACCACCCCCCAACTCCTGGCCCAACCCGGCTTCGAGACGACGGTGGAATTCATCCGGCGCCTCAGCCTGCCGGTGGCCTCCTGCGGTCTGCTGCTCCTGGGCGTGGCCCTGGGCCTCGGCCACCCCCGCTTCCAGAAGGGCGGCGCCATCCTCAAGAGCCTGGGCGTCATCCTGGTCTACTACCTGATGCTCAAGTACTTTGAAAATCAGATCTTGTCGGCCAAATCCACAGCACTCTTCCCCAGGTTCGCCCTCCTTGCCCTTCCCTGGATCTTCCTCGGGGCGGGCCTGCTGCTCCTGCGCCGCCGCCTGCACCCCCACCAGGCCAACCGCATCTACCGCTTCCTCCCCATGAAGGCGGTGCTCCGTCTGGAGGCCTTCGGGCAGGAGTGCTCGAAGACCTGTTGGAGTTCGCTCCGTAAGCCACTGGATAAATTCAAGATGTCCTTGGAAGCCAAGCGGAGCGCCCGCCCTTCCCGGGGCGTCCTGGCCCGGTGGACCCGGGGCCTCTGGTGGCGCAACTGGGGGGGCGTCATGGGCACCTTCCTGGCCCTCAGTCTCCTCATCGAATACGCCAGCCTCGCGGGCGACCTCGCCAAGAACAAGGTCTCCATCCTGATCTTTTTCAAGTATTGGGTCTGGAACCTCCCCCCCTTTCTCAGCGTCGTGCTCCCCCTGGCCTTCCTTCTGGGCGGGGTTCTCTCCCTCAGCGACGCGGCCGTGAGCCGGGAGTGGGTGGCGCTGCGCGCGGGCGGCGCGAGCCTGGTGCAGTGGTGCCGGTCCGGGTGGCGCGCCTGGGGCGGGGTCCTGATCCTCACCTTCGTCCTGCAGGTCCTCGTGGCCCCCTTCGCCTACCGCCAGCAGGACCGGCTCTACCATCAGATCCTGGCGCGCCCCACCTCCGAGTACAAATCCAAGCCCTGGCTCCACCTGGGGGCGACGGGCGTGGTGTGGCACCTGGAGGGGAACCTGCGGTGGGGCTTCCCCCTCAAGCCCGCGGGGGAAGCCCCCGTCCTCCTGTGCTGGAGCCGCGGGGAGGCCCGGAGCGCGGCCCTGCCCTGGGGCGGCCTGACCTGGGTCGATGGTCCGATGGCTTCCCGGCTCTTCCCCAGCGAGGCCCTCCGCCGGAGTTCGTACGCCGAGGACACCGCCACCCTGGACCTGGTCTCGTGGCAGGCCTGGGCGCCGGACCCGGAACGGGCGACGATCCTGTGGACCCGCCTCCTGAACTGGCTGGCCGGCCCCGTCCTCCTGTTCGCCATGCTGCCCTACGCTTTCCCGTCGCCCCGGGGCGGCCGGGGCACCGCCCTCGGCCTCAGCCTGGTGGCGGGGCTCGTCTTCATGGGGCTCCAGGCCCTCTTCTCCGGGGCCGCCAAGGCCGGGGACCTGCCGGCCGCCTGGGGCGTCCTCTGTCCCATCCTCCTGCTGTTCGGCTTTGGCCTGCTCCGGCTGGAAAGGCTCCGCACATGAACGGCCGGCGCCACCGCGCTCGCCGGGTCGTCCAGGTCCTGGTCCTGGCCGGCGGGGTGCTCATGCCTTGGCTCAACGGCGTCCGGCTGGACCTGCCCGGGTCCCAGGTGGTGTACGCCGGCCGGGCCTACCCCCTGGGTTGGCCCCACGTGCTCGGCCTCATCGTGCCCTTCGTGCTCCTGGTCTGGGGCCTGGCCTACCTCGCCTACCGCCGGGGCCGGGTCTTCTGCGGGTGGGCCTGCCCCTACGGAAGCCTGGTCGAGGCCTTCGACGCGCTCCGGACCGCCCTGGGCCGGGGGCGCCACCGGCGGGTGGCCGCCTGGATGCGGCGAGGCCCCCTGCACCGCTGGGCGCTGCGGGGCGGGGCGCTCCTCGTTCTGACGGTGGTCCCGCTGGTCATGGCGGCGAGCCTGGCGGCCTACCTGGTCCCCCCGGCCCGGATCCTCCAGGCCCTCGGCCGGCTTCCTGTCCTATCGGACACGGGCCAGACGGCCATCTGGGCCTGGATGGCCCTGGTCCTGCTGGGGTCCTGGGCGGCGGGCTTCGTTGTCCGGTTCCACTTCTGCCGCATGGTCTGCATTTACGGCATGGGCCAAGCCATGGCCGCCTCGGCCGCCGATCCGGCCCGCATCCTGCGCCCGCGGTTCATGCCCGGGTCCCTGGACGCTTGCGGAACCTGCCAGGCCTGCGTCAAGGCCTGCTTCGTGGACCTGGACCCGCGCACCCCGGACCTGAGGCTGGGGTTCTCGGACGGTTGCTTCAACTGCGGGGAGTGCGTGGACCATTGCGAGACCGTGCAAGGCCACAAGGGCGCCTCCGCCCTCCTCACCTTCGAACGGCCCACCCCGCCCCGCCGCCGGACCCGGCCCGCCGAACCCGGCGCCTGGGACTGAGGTCAGGCCTCCCAGGTCACGACGAAGGTGCAGCTGTCCCCGCCCTGCTTGCGGGTGGGCCGGGCCGGGTCGAGGGTCACGCGCACGTCGGCGCCCGCGGGCCGGTGGCGTTCGGCCATGGCGGTGATGATGCCCCGGTCGAAGTCCGACGGGTAGGGGTTGTCGCACACCAGGAGGGCCCGGCCGGGACCGTCGGCCTCGAAGCGGTAGGCGCCGATGGGGCCGCCCCGGTGGTTCAGGCGGTAGGCTTCGTCGATGGCGGCCAGGGCCCGGTGGAGGCTGGTGATCGGCGCCGGGAAGCGGGCCTGGTCGGGGATCTTGCGGCCGATGGCGTAGAGGGTGTTGGGGCCCAGGGTGGCGGCGATCTCACGGAACGCGTCGAGCCAGGCCTGCTGGCGGAACCACTGGCCCGGCTGGGGGTCCCGGATCCCGTGGGCGGCCAGCACCCGGAGGGCCTGGGCCGGCCCGAAGGGGAGGCCCGAGACGATGGCCAGGACCGTCTCGCCATTCACTTCCACGGCCTGGGAGGCGGCCTCGAAGGTTCTCATGACGCGGCTCCGGGATGGGGCAGGTTGGACCCGGCGGCCTCAGGCCACCACGTTGAGGATGAAGCTCAGGGCGCCCTTCCCCGTGTTGGTGAAGGCGTAGGGGCGATCGGAGGGGAAGGCGAGGGAGTCGCCGGCTTTCAGAACGGTGGGGCCGGCCTCCAGTTCGAGGGTCAGCTCGCCCCGGATGACGAAGACCGCCTCCCGGTAGCCCGGCAGGTCCGGCTCGCCCTGGTAGCGGTCGCCGGGGGCGATGGTCCACCGCCAGAGCTCCACGGTGCGCGAGGCGGGGAAGCTCTGGAGGAGGTCCACCCGGGTCCCGGCCTGGCTGCCCTGCCAGAGGCGGAGGCCCCGGGGCGGCAGGGCCCCCCGCCCCGGATCCCCGTCCCCGTCACTGACGAGCTCGGTGAAGGTCAGGTTGAAGGCGGCGGCGATGTGGCCCAGGGTGGCCAGGCTCACGTTGCTTTCCCCGCCTTCGATCATGCCGATCATCCGCCGGCTCACCTTGGAGCGGTCGGCCAGGTCCTGCTGGCTCCACATGAGCGCCTTCCGCCGGGCCACGATGTTCCGGGACACGGTGCTGAGGAGCTTCTTGGGGTCGTAGGCCATGCCCGTCCGGGGAAATATATTGCGCATCGGCGCCATGAGCAATATACTGCACATTGGCCCCGGGAGGCAAGCGCCCGGCCTGTTTTTTCGAACATTCAACGCCTTTTTCCATGAAGGAGTCCTCCATGAGCACCCCGGCCGGCACCTCTTCCCAGGCCTTCATCGCCCAGGAAAACCAGTACGGAGCCCACAACTACCATCCCCTGGACGTGGTGTGCACCAAGGGCGAGGGCGTCTACCTGACCGACGTGGACGGCAAGAAGTACATGGACTTCCTCGCCGCCTACTCCGCCGTGAACCAGGGCCACAACCACCCCCGCATCGGCGAGGCCATGATCCGCCAGATCCGCGAGCTGGCCCTCACCAGCCGCGCCTTCCGCAACGACCAGTTCCCCCCGCTGCTCGAGAAGCTCTGCCGCATCACCGGCTTCGACAAGGCCCTGCTGATGAACAGCGGCGCCGAGGCCGTGGAGACCGCCCTCAAGGCCGCGCGCAAGTGGGGCTACGACAAGAAGGGCATCGAGTACCCGAAGGCCGAGATCATCGTGGCCGACGGCAACTTCCACGGCCGCACCACCACCATCGTGGGCTTCTCCACCGATCCCGACTCCACCAGCCGCTTCGGGCCCTTCACCCCCGGCTTCAGGATCGTGCCCTACGGGGACCTGGAGGCCGTCAAGGCCGCCATCAACCCCAACACCTGCGCCATCTTCATGGAGCCCATCCAGGGCGAGGGCGGCGTGGTGATCCCCCCCAAGGGCTTCCTCAAGGGCCTCCGGGACCTGGCCGACCGCAACAACGTCCTCCTCATCCTGGACGAGATCCAGTCCGGCCTGGGCCGCACCGGCAAGCTCTTCGCCTTCGAGCACGAGGGCATCCGCCCCGACGGCATCACCATCGGCAAGGCCCTCTCGGGCGGCTTCTACCCCGTCAGCGCCTTCCTGGCCAAGGACGAGGTGATGGACGTCTTCACCCCCGGCATCCACGGCTCCACCTACGGCGGCAACCCCCTGGCCTGCGCCGTGGCCTCCGAGGCCCTGGACGTGCTGGTGGACGAGAAGCTCGTGGAGCGCGCCGCGGAGCTGGGCGACCACCTGCGCCACCGCCTCACCACCATGAAGACCGACAAGCTCGCCGAGGTCCGGGTCATCGGCCTCTGGGCCGGCGTGCAGCTCAAGCCCGAGGCCGGCGGCGCCCGCAAGTACTGCTACCAGCTCAAGGACCGGGGCATGCTCTGCAAGGACACCCACGTGGACACCATCCGCCTGGCGCCCCCCCTCGTCATCACCAAGGCCCAGATCGACTGGGCCGTGGACCAGCTCGAGGCCGTCCTGGCCTGAGCCCCGCGCCCTGACCGAAGCCGGCTCTCCGGGGGCTCACAGGCCCGCCCCCGGGGAGCCGGCCGCGTTCCAGGCCCAGCGGACCAGGTCCACCGTCCGCTGGGCGGAAAGCGTCAGGCGATCCCGGAGCCGGGCGCCCTGCAGGGCCTCGAACAGGGCCCAGTACACCGGGCCGTACCCGGGCTCCCCGGCGGCGGCCGCCGCGGCCTGGGCCGTCCGGTCCGCGGCCAGGACCTCCTCCACCAGGCCGTAGGCCTCCTCCAGCCACCGCCACGGCAGGCCCAGGGGATCCGGGCCCGGCTCCGCGGGGCGGACCTCGGGCCGGAAGGGGTCCTGGGCCTCCAGGCGCGCCAGCAGGTCCGACTCCCAGCGGGCATGGATGCCGGCCTGGCCCGTCCCTTCACCATCCGAATCGGCGGTGGTGTGCAGGGGCACCTGGAGGTCGCCGACGTAGTGGCTGAGCCAGGCCGTGGCGAGGAGGACCCGCTCCCGGTCCCCGGCCTGGAAGGCCCGGACGAGGTCGAGGGCCCGGGCCTGGATGACCCAGGGCACCTGCCCTGCCCGGAGGAAGCCCGCCGGCCCCAGGCGCGCCCAGGCCGCCTCCGGGTCCCGGGGCACCGCGGCCGGGCCGCCGTAGGCCTCCGAATCCAGGTAGTGGCGGGGGCCCTCCAGGGGATCCGAGGCCCGCCACCGGTCCGGATCGACGGCGTGGTCGGCCACCTCCCCTTCGCGGCCCCGGTACCATCCGGCCAGGCCGGGCGGCAGATCGCGGAGGGCGCCCACGGCCAGGAGCCGGTGGCCCAGGGCGCCCCAGGCGGAGAGCGGCGGTGCCGCCAGCAGGAGCAGGGCGAGGAATCCGGGTCGCATGGCGCCTCCAGGCGGGCCTGGGGCCCCCTCCCGGGTGCCGCCGACCTCCGGGAAGTTCGGGCGCCGGCCCCCGCCCCCAGGCAGACCGGGCATTCCGCTAGAATGGACGCCGGAGGAACGCGCATGGCCGAAGGGCCTTCCCTGCTGCTGGATCACGCCCTGGACTGCCTGCGGGCCGTTCCCGGCCTTGCGCCCGGGGCCCGGGTCCTGGCCGCCATGTCGGGGGGCATCGACAGCTCCGTGATGGCCGCCCTGCTCCACCGGGCCGGCTTCGAGGTGGTGGGGGTCTCCATGCAGCTCTTCGACAAGACCCGGGGCGGCTCGCAGGACGCGGCCGAAGGGCGCTGCTGCACCCTGGACGACTTCCAGGACGCGCGCCGGGTGGCCTTCCAGACCGGGTTCCCCCACTACGTGATGGACCTGGAGGACCGCTTCCGGACGGAGGTGATCGATCCCTTCATCGCGGCCTACCTCGGTGGCGAAACCCCCAGTCCCTGCATCCGGTGCAACCAGCACCTCAAGTTCCGGGCCCTGCTGGAGTCGGCCGACGCCATGGGCTGCTCCCACGTCGCCACGGGCCACTACGCCCGCATCGCCCGGGACGGGGCCGGCTGGCACCTGCTGAAGGCCGCGGATCCGGACAAGGACCAGAGCTACTTCCTGTTCACCCACGACCAGGCCACCCTCGCCCGCACCCTCTTCCCCCTCGCCCCCTTCAGCAAGCCGGAGGTGCGCCAGCTGGCCCGGGATTTGGGCCTCCACCTGGCGGAGAAGGCGGAGAGCCAGGAGATCTGTTTCGTGCCGGGGCGCTACGACGCCTTCATCGAATCCGAGGGCCGGGCCCCCGCGCCGGGCGCGGGCCGGGTCCGCCACGTGGACGGCCGGGACCTGGGCGCCCACGGCGGCTATTGGCGTTTCACGGTCGGCCAGCGAAAGGGCCTGGGGATCGCCCATGCGGAGCCCCTCTACGTGGTGCGGGTGGACCCGGCCACGGACACGGTCTGGGTGGGGGGCGAGGGGGACCTCTTCGCCACCCGGCTCCGGGCCGGGGAGGTGTCCTGGTGCCGGGAGGCCCCCCGGGGTCCCCTGGCGTGCCGGGCCCGGATCCGGTCCCGGGGGCGCGAGGCGGAGGCGGTTGTCGTTCCCTTGCCCGACGGTCAGGTCGAAGTGACCTTCCAGGTGCCCCAGCGCGCGGTGGCGCCCGGCCAGGCGGTGGTGTTTTACGGGGAGGAAGAAGTCCTGGGAGGAGGCTGGATCCGGGCCGCGCTCCCGGCATAATGGGGCCATGCTCCCCCGCGGCTCCTGGCCGGCCCTTCTGTGTGCGCTCCTTGCCGCTCCGGCGGGCGGGAGCCCAGCCTCCCTGCCCCTGACCGAGGTCCTGAAGGGCGGCCGGAAGGCCTACACCCTGGTGGGGACGGACGAAGGCCTGGCGTCGGGGGCCGTCGTCTGCATGGCCCAGGACACCCAGGGTTTCCTGTGGATGGGGTCGGAAAACGGCCTGATGCGCTACGAGGGCGCCTCCAGCCGCCTCTATGGGACCGAGGACGGCCTCCCCTCGGCCATGGTCGGGCGCCTCCTGGCCGACCCGGACGGCGGGATCTGGGCCGCCACCCTGCGCGGGCTGGTCCTGTTCCGCGACGGCGCGTTCCGGCCCATCGAGGTGGAGGGCAAGCCCTACCTGGGCAACCCCGGGCACCTGGCCCTGGACCGGCGGGGCCGGGTCTGGATCCACACCGCCGATGGCCTCCTCCGCCAGAAGGCGGGCCTGGTTTTCGAGCGGGTGGGCTGGCGCGCCCCCGCCGCGGTCTACGACCTGGCCACGGGGTCCGTCACGGGCCGGGTGTACGTGGCCTCCCAGGCCGGCATCCACGGGATCGAGGAGGACGGGCGGCACCTGGACTGGGGTCCCGCCGAGGGCCTGCCCCCCGAGGGTCCCATGACGGTGGTGGAGGATGGCCAGGGCCGCCTCTGGGCCGGGTCGGGCCGGACCCTCGCGCGCCTGGATCGGGGCGCCGCGCGCTTCGCGCCGGCCTCCGAGCACCTGCCCGCGCCCATCTCCCCCAACGGCCACGCCTACGTGGACCGGGACGGCACGGTGTGGATGCCCACCCAGAACGGGGCCCAGCAGCTGGGCGGCGAGCGCCTGGACGCCGCCCATGGGCTGCCCTTCCGCTGGGTCCGGGGCCTCTTCCGGGACCGGGAGGGCTCCCTGTGGGTCATGGGCACCGGCCTCGCGCACCTCAAGGGCCACGGCCGGATCGTGACCCTGGGCGCGGGCGGGGAGGTGGTCTGGGCCATGCTCCGGGACGCCCAGGGCCGCATGCTGGAGGCCACCGACAACGGGGTGCTGCGCATCGGGCCGGAAGGCGCCGTCCCCCTTCCCGGCACCGAGGGGTGGCGGATCAAGGGGCTGGCCCTGGACGCGGAGGGGACCCTCTGGATGGTCAACACCCGGGGGCCCACGCTGTGGCTGCGCCGGGGGGCGGCCGCCGCCGTCCAGGCGCCCCTGGGGGAGGCGGGCACGGGCTGCAACAGCGTCCACGTGGATCCGTCCGGCCAGGTGTGGCTGGGGCACATCCACAAGGGGCTGCTCCGGTGGGATCCGCGGGCGCGCCGGCTCGTCCAGGAGGTGCCCCCCGCCGGCCCGGGCGCCCAGACCACGGCCGCCTTTGAAATCCATGGGGACGCCCAGGGCCGCCTCTGGGTCGGCACGGACACGGGGCTCCTCCTCCGGGAGGCCTCCGGGGCCTGGCGCTTTCACCGGGAGCCGTCGGGCCTGCGGGTCCGGGGGATGGCGATCCTGCCGGACGGCACGGCCTGGGTCCACGGGGACGAGCCCAAGGGGCTGGCCCGGGTGCGCCTGGCCGACGGCGGCCTGGAGGTCCTGGAGCGCCGCACCCGCGGCCAGGGGCTGAGCAGCAACATGTTGTACGCCGTTCGGCTGGATGGCGCCGGCCACGTGTGGGTCGCCACCGACAAGGGCCTGGACCGCCTGGACCCGCCCCTCCACCTGGGCCGGCCCGAGGGCCTCGCCAGCGAGGACTGCTCCGTGAGCGCGCTCCGGGCGGAGGGGCAGGTCCTGTGGGTCGGCACTTCGGCTGGCCTGTCCGCCGTCGACGCCGCCGCCCTGCCCGAGCCGCCCCCGCCCCCCCAGGCCCACATCCTCCAGGTGGCCTTCGGCGGCCGGCGGCTGGAACCCCCCTTCGGAGCCCTGGGGGCCATCCCCTCCGACCAGGCCTCCGTCGCCTTCCGGGTGGCGGCCCCCGCCTATGCCAACCCCCAGGCGCTGCGCTTCCAGGTCCGGCTCCTGGGCCTGGAGGCGGCCTGGCGGGACCTGGACGGCCGCCAGGTCCACTTCCCCGCCCTGCCGGGGCGATCCTACCGCTTCGAGGTGCGGGCGGCGCTCGGCACGGGGCCCTTTGGCCCGCCGGCCACCCTGGCCTTCAAGGTCCTGCCCCCCTGGTGGCGCACCGGCTGGGCCTACGGGGCCGCCTTCGCCGCCGGGTGCGGCCTCCTCTATGGGGTGGTCCTCCTGCGCCTGCGGGCCCTGGCCCGGAGCAAGGCGGCCCTGGAGGCCCTCGTGGCCGCGCGGACCCGGGAGCTGAGCGAGCGGAACCAGGAGCTCTCCGAGGCCCTGGGCAACGTGAAGCAGCTCTCCGGCCTCCTCCCCATCTGCGCCCACTGCAAGAAGATCCGGGACGACCAGGGCTACTGGAACCAGCTCGAGCTCTACCTCTCCCAGCACGCGGAAGTGGGCTTCAGCCACGGCATCTGCCCCGAATGCGCGTCCCTCCACTATCCGGCGTTCCGGAAGAAGGGCTGAGGGCCAGGGCTTTCCAATGCGCCGCTGGCCTTCTAGACTGGGCTTCCACGAACGCAGGGAGTTCCGCGTGTCCCACCACAAGGTCATCATCATCGGCACCGGCCCCGCCGGCTACACGGCGGCCATTTACGCCTCCCGGGCCAACCTGGCGCCCCTCGTCTTCGAGGGGGCGCAGCCCGGCGGCCAGCTCACCATCACCACCGAGGTCGAGAACTTCCCCGGGTTCCGGGAGGGCATCCTGGGCCCCTCGCTCATGGACGAGATGCGCGCCCAGGCCGAGCGCTTCGGCACCGAGATCCGCTCCGAGACGGTGCTCCGGGCCGACGTGGCCGCCACGCCCAAGCGGGTCGCCACGGACAAGGGGGAGTACACCTGCGACGCCCTGATCATCGCCACCGGCGCCTCCGCCAAGTGGATGGGCATCGGCAAGGACGAGGCGCTGAGCCGCACCGGCGGCGGCGTCAGCGCCTGCGCCACCTGCGACGGCTTCTTCTTCCGCGGCAAGGAGATCGCCGTGGTGGGCGGCGGCGACACGGCCGTGGAGGAGGCCACCTTCCTCACCAAGTTCGCCTCCAAGGTCACCCTCATCCATCGCCGGGACCAGCTCCGGGCCTCCAAGGCCATGCAGGAGCGGGCCTTCGCCAACCCCAAGCTGCAGGTCCGCTGGAACGCCGTCGTGGAGGACATCGCCACCCGCACCCAGACCCTGGCCACCGGGGAGACCGTCGAGAAGATCTCGGCCCTCCACCTCAAGGACACCGTGACCGGGGCCCTGGACGAGCTGGCCGTGGAAGGGCTCTTCGTGGCCATCGGCCACCAGCCCAACACCCACCTCTTCGCCGGCCAACTGCCCATGGACGCGGCCGGCTACCTCCAGGTCGTCCCGGGGACCACCCGCACCCCCGTCGCGGGCGTCTTCGCCTGCGGCGACGTGCAGGACCACCAGTACCGCCAGGCCATCACGGCCGCGGGCAGCGGGTGCATGGCGGCCATCGACGCCGAGCGCTGGCTGGGGGAGCAGGGCCTGGGGGCCTGATCCCCGGCCGGGACAGGCCCGTAAAGACCCCTTAACGCGGGTCCCCGCAGGCTGTACATTGGGCCAGACTCCCCGGCCGCCATGGATATCCTCGTCATCACCCAGCATCACCGGCTTGTGGAATCCCTGCGGACCGCGTTCCAGGGGGTGGGCCACCGGCTCACCGTGATGCAGGACGCCCTCCAGGCCCTCGCCGCCGAGGCCTGGGACCGGGCCCGGCTCGTGCTGGTGGACGCCGAAGGGGACCCCATGAGCGGCTACCAGCTCTGCGGGCTCCTGCGGGGGGAGTCCCGGGTCCTGTACCGGAACCTGCCCGTGTTCCTCATCCTGGACCGCCCCCCCTCCGGCGAGGAGCTGGCCCTGCTGGACGCCGTGGACGGGGACGGGTTCTGCGAGACCTTCGCCTCCCCCGAACGCCTCCATGCCCAGCTCGGCCCCCTCCTGGAGGGGAGCTCCCTGCGCGCCGGCGGCCAGCCCCTGCGGGCCCTGGCCCGGGGCCTGGGCGCGGGGGCCCGGGCCCGGGTGGACGACGTGGTGCGGGGCTTCGGCTTCGACCTGGAGGCCGTGCCGGCCCGGGGCCTGAACGACGCGATCCTGGACCGGCGCCCCCTCCTCCTCTTCCTGGGGGTGGACGCCACGGGGGACCGGGCCCTCCGGGTCCTGCGGAACCTGCCCGAGGGGCACGTCCCCTACACCTTCCTGGTGGGGGGCCGGATCCCGGAGGCCGCCCAGCGCCGCCTCCTCAACGCCGGGGCCATGGCCTGGCTCAGCCTCCCCGTGTCCGGCCCCCTCCTGGTCCACGGCGTGCGGCAGGCCATGGAATGGCTCCACATCCGGCGCCTCAAGGGGGAGGTGCAGCGCCAGCTCAACGAACTGGCGGAACGCCGGGCCGCCCTGGAGCGGGAGGCCAGCAGCCTGCGCAGCGAGATCCTCCTGGATCCCCTCACGGGCCTCTTCAACCGGCGGGCCTTCACCCAGAACCTGGAGCACGCCGTCCACCAGTGGGAGCGGCACCGCCGCGCCTTCGTCCTCATCCTGGGGGACCTGGACTACTTCAAGCTGATCAATGACCGGTTCGGCCACGTGGCCGGCGACCAGGTCCTCCAGGGCGTCGGCCACCTGCTCCGGGCCGGCCTCCGCCGGTCCGACCTGGCCTTCCGCATCGGCGGCGAGGAATTCGCCGTCCTGCTCATGGAGACCACCCTGGAGGCCGGGGCCGAGGTGGCCGAGAAGATCCGCCGCCGCATCGAGGCCCACCCCTGCCCCCTGCCCACGGGTCCCACCGCGTTCCCCACCATGTCCTTCGGGGTCGGCGCCCCCGACGCCCGGGACGCGGCCGGCCTCTTTTCCCGGGTGGACGAGGCCCTGTACCTGGCCAAGCGGCGCGGGCGGAACCGGGTGGAGGTGCTGGAGGCCCCCGCCTCCTGATGGCTCGCTCGACAGACCGGGTCCCGTCGGGCATGCTCACCCCAGGAGGATGGCATGGTTCAGGACATGACGGCGGAGGAACTGGTGGCCCTGGTGACGCGGGTCTTCCGGCCCGTACCGGGCGAGCGCGGACTGGCGATCCTGGTGGACCTGCCCGACGCCCAGGTGCCGGACACCCCGGCCTGGCGGGAGCGCCGGGACATGGCCGCCGCCTGGGCCGCCATGCTGGCCGGGCGGCGGGAGGAGCTGGGCTTCGACACCCACCTCGCCCTGTATCCCAATGTGCACACCAACAACGGCGACCTGCCCGCCCAGGCGTGGCTCCAGGGGGACGGGCCGCTGCCCCAGCGGGCCGAGGACCTGGACCCCGCGGCCGCCCTGCCCTTCCCGGACCTCTATGCCGGGCACTCCATCCTCATCGCCCTGACCACCTTCTCCGCCACGGCCCCCCTGAAGATGGCCGCCCGCCAGTTCCCCATCCGGGCCGCCACCATGCCCGGCTTCTCCCGGGCCATGGTGCCGAGCCTCCGGCTGGACTACGGGGAGGTCAACCGGCGGGTCCAGCTCCTCAAGGACCTCCTGGACCGGGCCGAGGGCGCCGACCTGCGGTTCACCCACCCCGGCGGCGCGGCGAACCTGCACCTGGACCTGCGCCACCGCACGGGCCACGCCAGCGGCGGGCTCATCCCGGACCTGGGCACGGCCGGCAACCTGCCTTCCGGCGAAGCCTACATCGTCCCCTACGAGGGGGAGCGCCCCCAGGACCCCAGCCGGACCGCGGGCCTGCTGCCCGTCCAGTTCGGCGACGAGGTCGTCTGCTACGCCATCGAGGGCAATGTGGCCCGGTGCGTGCTCCCCGGCGGCCCCGAGGCGGCGCGGGAGGCGGCCCTCCTGGCGGCGGAACCCGCCTACGGCAACCTGGCCGAACTGGGCCTGGGGGTCCTGGCCGCCTTCGGCGTGAAGCCCGTGGGCGTGGTGCTCCTGGACGAGAAGCTGGGCCTCCACATCGCCTTCGGCCGGAGCGAGCACTTCGGCGGCCAGGTGGGACCGTCCGCGTTCAGCCGGCCCGAGGCCGTCGTGCACATCGACCGGGTCTACGTGCCCGAGACCCAGCCCCGGGTCCAGGTGGACAGCGTCACCCTCCGCCTGGAGGACGGCACCGCCCTGCCCCTGATGCGGGCCGGCGACTACGCCCCCGGGTTGTTCTGAACGTCGCAGAGGGGCCCCATCAGGGGGAACCGGTCCGCAGGCTCGTAGCGGGGGCCGATCCACTGGAACAGCGTCAGGTTCCGCACCTCGAAGGGAATGTGCAGGTCCATGCCCAGGAGGAGGTCCACGGCCTCGCCGTACGTGCCCCGGGCCGGGGCGCCCTGGGCCAGGGTGATGTGGGGGATCCAGCGGTCGGGCTCGTACAGGGGGTAGGTCTGGGCGCCCAGGGCCTGGAAGGCGGCGGCCAGGCTCCGGTGCAGGGCCTCCAGGGTGGGGGTCTTGACGACGGGCGCGTAGAGGATCGGCGAAGACCCGTGGAAGAGGCCGAGGCCGTGGGCCTCCAGCGCGAAGGGCGCGGTCTCCTGGGAGAACCGCTCCAGGACCTCTTTCGCCCGGTCGTGGTCCAGGCCCTCGAACCCCAGCAGGGTCAGGTGCGGGAAGGGCACCCGGCGGATCCCCGCCAGGCCGAACTGCGCGCCCAGGTGGGCCCAGATATCCCGGACCCGTCCCGCGGCGGGTTCATGGAGCGCCAGGGCGATGGTGGACATGGCTCCAGTCTACACGCTCCATGCCGAAAATATCCCGCCCGGACGCGGGCGGGCTTCAGAAGCGGGCGGATACGGTGAAGCCGGCCCCGCCGGGGCCCAGGGCCGGCCGCACCTCGACGGCCACCCGCTTCCCGGCGCGGCGCGCCTGGTCCAGGCCGGTGACGGCCCGCCCCGCGTAGATCCCCACCAGGGCGCCCGCGAGGACGTCGGAGGCGAAGTGGTCCCGGGTCTGGAGGCGGGAGAGGCCCACGAGCCCGGCGACGCCGTAGGACGCCACCGACACCCAGGTCCGGTCGGTCCGGGCGGAGAGGGCCGCGGCCATGGCGAAGGCCTGGGCGGCATGGCCCGAGGGGAAGCCGTCCCGGGAGGAGAAGGGCTTGAACGCGTGGTCCCCGTAGCCGTCGACCGGCCGCGCCCGGCCCGCCAGGACCTTCACGGGGAGGATGGCCGCCTGGGCGAGCACGGCGGAGAGGCCCATGTCCACGAACACGGAGCGGGGCTTGTCCAGGTCGAGGAGGCTGGTGACGGCGTAGCCGGCGCCCAGGACGGCGAGGCCCGCCATGCCGCCGGGCTTCGCCAGGTCCCGGGCGAGGCGCGTCCTGCCGGGCGTCTGGGAGCGCCCCATCCCGTCGTCCACAGTCCGGTCCAGGAGGAGGGCCGTGCCCAGCACGGCGGCGGCGCAGAGGCCGGCCTCCCCCCACTGGGCGCGGGACCAGTCCGCGGGCGCCGTGGCCAGGGCCTTGGCGTCCGCCCACGCCACCCCCGGCAGCGCGCCCAGCGCGTCCGGGGAGGGCGTCTGGGCGCCGAGCCAGGTGCCGGCCGCCAGGGCCAGGAGCCAGGTCTTCACGCGCGGGCGAGGCGGGCCGCCATGGCCTTGCCCATGTCGGCGGGGCTCCGGACGACGGTGATGCCGGCGGCCTCGAGGGCCGCCATCTTGTCCGCGGCCGTGCCCTTGCCGCCGCTGATGATGGCGCCGGCGTGGCCCATGCGGCGCCCCGGAGGGGCCGTCTGGCCCGCGATGAAGGCCACCACGGGCTTCTTCACGTGGGCCTGCACGTAGGCCGCGGCCTTCTCCTCCGCGTCCCCGCCGATCTCGCCCACCATCACGATGGCGTGGGTCTCCGGATCCGCGTTGAAGAGCTCGAAGGCGTCGATGAAGCTGGTGCCGTTGATGGGGTCGCCGCCGATGCCCACGCAGGTGCTCTGCCCGATGCCCAGGGCCGTGAGCTGGCCCACGGCCTCGTAGGCCAGGGTCCCGGAGCGGCTGATGATGCCCACGTGGCCCGGCTTGTGGATGCGCCCGGGCATGATGCCGATCTTGGCCTGGCCCGGCGTGATGACGCCCGGGCAGTTCGGGCCGACCAGGCGCGTGCCGGGGTGCTCGTGCATGATGCGCTTCACCTTGATCATGTCCTGGACGGGAATGCCCTCGGTGATGCAGACGATGAGCTCGATGTCGGCCTCGAAGGCCTCCAGGATGGCGTCCGCCGCCGACGGGGGCGGCACGAAGATCATGGTGGCGTTGGCGCCGGTGGCGGCCATGGCGGCCTTGACGGTGTCGTAGACGTGGAACCCCTCGACCTCGGTGCCGCCCTTGCCGGGGGTGACGCCGCCCACGACCTGGGTTCCGTAGTCCCGGCAGCCCTTGGCGTGGAAGAGGCCCTCGCGGCCGGTGATGCCCTGGACGATCAGGCGGGTGTGGTTGCCGACGAGAATGGACATGGTTGACCTCGGGGGGATGGGGTTCAGTGGTCGTCGCGGAAGGCGTCGGGGTCGGGGCCCGCGGGGGCCTCCGGCTCATGGGCGGGCGATGCGGGCTTGAGGGCCCTGAGCTCGGCGAGATACCGGCGCTTCAGGGCGTCCAGTTCGAGGTTCCGGCGGTAGAGGCGGAAGAGGAGGGCGGCCACGACCACCAGGTTCAGGGGGACGGCCGCCCACATGAGCAGCGGCGCGTGGAAGACGGCGCGCTCCCAGTTCCGGGCGCCCACCATCCAGATGAAGAACCACATCATGGGCAGGAGGCCCACGGTCACGAAGAAGAAGCCCCAGCCGATGCGCCAGGCGCCCTGGTGCATGGCGGACTGGTACTCGGCCCACTTGGCCTCGTACGCGGTCTGGGGGTCGGCGGCGCTCATGCGATCGCGGCCACGACCTTGCGGGCGGCGTCGTCGAGGTCGGCGCCCACCTGGATCCGGAGGCCGCTCTCGGAGAGGATGCGCTTGCCCTCCTCGACGTTGGTGCCCTCGAGGCGGACCACGACGGGGACCTGCACGCCGATCTCGCGCGCGGCCTTGACGACGCCGTTGGCGACGATGTCGCAGCGCATGATCCCGCCGAAGATGTTGACCAGGACGGCCTTCACGCCGGGATCCTGCAGGATGATCCGGAAGGCGTTCTTCACGGCCTCCTCCGAGGCGCCGCCGCCCACGTCGAGGAAGTTGGCGGGGCTGGAGCCGTGGTACTGGATGATGTCCATGGTCGCCATGGCCAGGCCCGCGCCGTTGACCATGCAGCCGATGCTGCCGTCCAGCTTGATGAAGTTCAGCCCGAACTTCGACGCGTCGATCTCGGCCGCGGCCTCCTCGTTGAGGTCGCGGAAGGCCTGGACCTCCGGGTGGCGGAAGAGGGCGTTGTCGTCGAAGGCGATCTTCGCGTCGAGCGCCGTGACGTCACCCTGCTTCGTGACGACCAGCGGGTTGATCTCGAGCATGGAGCAGTCCTTCTCCACGAAGAGCTTGTAGAGGTTCCGGAAGAAGACCACCCCCTTGCGGAAGGTGTCCCCGGACAGGCCCAGGGCGAAGGCCAGCTCGCGGGCGTGGTGCTCGGCGAGGCCGATCGCGGGATCCACGGCGACCTTCACGATCTTCTCCGGCGTCGCCGCGGCGACCTCCTCGATCTCGACGCCGCCCTCGGTGGAGGCCAGCGCGGTCACGCGGCCCGTGGCCCGGTCCACGAGGAAGCTGAAGTACAGCTCGCGCGCGATGTCGACGGGGTCGGACACGAAGACGGTGCGCACCACGCGGCCCTCGGGGCCGGTCTGCTTCGTGACCAGATTCATCCCCATCATCCGCCCGAAGAGCTCCGCGGCCTCCGCGGGCGTCTTCGCGAACTTCACGCCACCGCCCTTTCCGCGGCCGCCGGCGTGGATCTGCGCCTTCACGACGCTCTGCCCGCCGAACGATTCCGTGATCGCCGCGGCCTCCGCGGCGTCGGCGGCCACCTGGCCACGGGGCGTGGCCACGCCGTACTTCCTCAGAAGTTCCTTGGCCTGGTATTCATGGATGTTCATGCGAGGCTCCCGGGGACCTGCTGGTTTCGGATCGATCATCTTAACCCGTTCCTGGGTCCAGTTCGCAACTGGAAGGTGAGGCCCCCGAAGGTATAGACTGGAGTTTCCCCCCTCCCGGGAGTCTTCCCCATGGCTCAGCTGGACAAGCTCCTGGCCCACATCACGCCCCGCGGGGGCCTCCGCCTCCGCCTGGAGGCCGGCGCCCCGCCCCTCCTGATGATGCCCGCGGGGGTGGAGACCCCCCTCATGGCCAGCGCCCTGAGCGGGGTCATGGTGGAGGCCCTGGCCCGGGAGGTCCTGCCGGCCGGGAGCGCCCCGGGCTTCGAGGCCACGGGGGAGGCGGCCTTCGACCACCAGGCCGGGAACGAGACCTTCCTCGTCACCTTGGCCCGGACGCCCCGGGGGGTGGCCATCCAGGTGGAGCCCCAGTCGGGCGCCTCCTCGGCGACCCTCACCCAGCCCCTGCCCCGCCGCACCCCCGTGCCCGTGGCCCCGCCCCAGGCGCCGCCCCCCGCCCCCCGGGCTGACGCGCCCCGGGCTGACGCGCCCCGGGCTGACGCGCCCCGGGCCGACGCGCCCCGAATCGACGCCGCAGGAGGCCGGGCCCTGGCCGAGGCCCTCTTCAAGGACCTGCTGGCCCGGAAGGGGTCCGACCTGCACCTGACCTCCTTCGAGACCCCCACCGCCCGGATTCACGGAGATATGGAAGAACTGGAAGGGTTCGGGATCCTGGGACCCGCCCAGCTCGGCGCCATGATGGAGGCCCTGGCCCCGGAGGCCGCCTGGGAGCACTTCAAGGCCCACAACGACGCCGACTTCGCCTACCCCTTCGAGGCGGGGGGATGCCGGCTCCGCGTCAACTACTTCCAGGACCGGCAGGGGCCGGGCATGGTCTGCCGGGTGATCCCCAACGAGATCCCCGATCCGGACCGCCTGGGGCTCCCGGACCCGGTCCGGCGGCTGGCGGACCTGGCCAAGGGCCTCGTGCTCGTGACCGGCCCGACGGGTTCGGGCAAGTCCACGACCCTGGCGGCCATCCTGGACATCGCCAACCAGAAGCGGAACGACCACATCCTCACCATCGAGGACCCCATCGAGTTCGTCCATCCCCGCAAGCGGTGCCTGGTCAACCAGCGCGAGGTGGGCAACCACACCGACTCCTTCAAGTCCGGCCTGCGGGCCGCCCTGCGCGAGGACCCCGACATCGTCCTCGTCGGCGAGATGCGGGACCTGGAGACGATTTCCATCGCCCTGGAGACGGCCATCACCGGCCACCTCGTCTTCGGCACCCTCCACACCTCCAGCGCCATCGGGACGGTGGACCGCATCGTGGACCAGTTCCCCTCCGACCGCCAGCAGCAGATCCGGGTCATGCTGGCCGACGCCCTCAAGTGCGTCGTGTCCCAGACCCTCCTCAAGAAGGTCGGCGGCGGGCGGGTCGCGGCCCTGGAGACCCTCTTCATCACCCCGGCCATCGCCAACCTGATCCGCGAGGGGAAGAACTTCCAGATCCAGAGCGCCATGCAGACCGGCCGCGCCTACGGCCAGAAGCTCATGAACGACGCCCTCCTGGAGCTCATCCAGAACCGGGTCGTGGAGCCCCAGGAAGCCTACATGAAGTGCCCCGACAAGGAGTCCTTCATGAACACCCTCAAGCGCGGCGGCATCAACTGGGATCCCCGGGGCCAGGAGTAGGGACAGGCGGGCACCAGGCCCCCCACGAAACACCCCACCCCCCCCGGAATCCGGGGGCTTGACCCCTGCCCTGGCGGAAGGGCGGCTCAAGGCACGGCGGACGGGGCGCCTCCCGGACCTCAGTTGCTGCGGGCCAGCAGGATCTCGGGGATGTCCAGGAGGAGTTTCCGGGTGGCGGGGTCCCCGTCCACGCCCTGGAGGGCGGCAGTGGCCGCGCGGCTGGCGCGGAGGGCCAGGTCCCGGGTCTCGGCCAGGGCGTCGTGGGCCTGGATCAGGGCGCGGAGGGCCTTCTCGTCCGCGGGGGCGATGGGGGTCTCCTCCCCGTTGGCCCAGATGCGCTCGATGATGGGGCGCGCCTCCCGGGGGGCGCGCTCCAGGAGGGTGAGCATCGGCAGGGTGAGCTTGCCCTCCCGCAGGTCGGAGAAGACGGGCTTGCCCATCTCCGCCTCGGTGGAGGTGTAGTCCAGGAGGTCGTCCACGAGCTGGAAGGCCCGGCCGATCTCCAGGCCGTACTGCCGCATGGCCACGCAATCGGCCTCGGGGCGGCCCGCCAGCACGGCGCCCGTCTCGGTGCACCCCGAGAAGAGGAGGGCCGTCTTCCGCTCCTGGATGTCGAAGTAGTCCTTGCGGCTCGTCTCCAGGTTGAACAGGCAGTCGTTCTGGATGAGTTCGCCCTCGATCATCCGGGTGGTCACCTCGGCCATGATCTCCAGCATCCGGAAGGACCGCCCCGCGATGGCCATGGACATGGAGCGCAGGTAGAGGAGGTCGCCGAAGAGCACGGTCAGGGTGTTGCCCCACAGGGCGTTGAGCGTGGGCTTGGACCGCCGGGTCTGGGCGTGGTCGATGACGTCGTCGTGGATGAGGGTCGCCGTGTGGAGCATCTCGAAGACCACGGCGAAGCGGATGTCCTCCTGCGTCTCGACGCGGCAGAGGCGGCTGCCGAGAAGGACGAGGGCCGGGCGAAGGCGCTTGCCCTTCCCCGCGCCGATATGGGCCGCCAAGCGGCTGACGACGGCCACCTCCGACGCGAGGGCGCGCTGGATCTCCTCCTCCACCTCGGCCAGCTTGCCGGAGATGGGGAGGAAGTACCGGAGGAGGTCGATGCGGCTCATGCCTAGGACCGGTAGTTGGTGAACTGCAGGTCGAGGCCCTGGTCGTTCTTCTTGAGGAGCGCGATCGCGTCCTGGAGGTCGTCCTTGTTCTTGCCGGAGACCCGCAGCTGGTCGCCCTGGATGGCGGCCTGGACCTTGACCTTGGCGTCCTTGAGGACCTTGACGAGGGCCTTGGCCTTCTCGGAGGGGATGCCCTGGAGGATCTTCACCTCCTGGCGGACGGTGCCCTTGGCCGCGGGCTCGAGCTTGCCGTACTCCATGGCGCGGATGCTCACGTTGCGCTTGACCAGCTTGCCCTGGAGCACGTCGATCACGGCCTTGAGCTTGACCTCGTCGTCGCTGGTCAGCACGAGGACGGCCTCGTCCTTGAGCTCGATCTTCGACACGGAACCCTTGAAATCGAAGCGCTGGCCGATCTCCTTGGTGGCCTGGTTAACCGCGTTCTTCACTTCGTCCATGTCCACCTTGGACACAACGTCGAATGAACAGTCGCTGGCCATCTGGATCCTCCCGTTGATTTCAATGTAGCAGCACACGAGGGAATTGGTCTCAGGATGGCTGGGCCTCCAGGCGCGCGCGGAGCTCCGGCCACCCCTCCCACAGGAACATGCGGAGGAGGGCGACCTGCACGAGGGCGTGCTCGATGCGGCCCTCCCGGAGCATCGCCTCGGCCTCGGGCCAGGGCGCCGCCCAGACCCGCAGTTCCTCCGAGGGGTCCAGGTCGAGGGGGGCCACTGGATCGCAGTCCAGGCCCAGGAAGAAGTGGCAGCGGTTGTCCTGGATCGCGGGGTTGGGGAGGCAGCTCCCCAGGCTGATCCAGCGGTCCGGCCGGAATCCGGTCTCCTCCAGCAGCTCCCGGAGGCCGGCGTCGCTGGGCGCCTCGCCGGGCTCGGCCACCCCGCCGATGACCTCCAGCGTGCTCGCCCCGATGCCGTGGCGGAACTGCTCCACGAGCAGGAGCTCCCCCTGGCGGGTGAAGGCCACGACGTTCACCCAGGCCGGGCAGAGCAGCCGGGTGAACCCGTGTTCCCGGTCCGTGTGGGGACTCCGCCGCCGCGCCACCACGTGCCGGAAGAGCCGGGATTCCACCTGGAGCTCCACCTCACCGTCCGTCCAGGGGCGGGCGGGATCGAAGCCGGGGGAATGCTGGGCGATCAGGCGCATGCCTCCAGTCTACCCATGGGCGCTTCAATTCGCCGGCCGTTGCTGGTATCGTTCCGGCATGAACGCCCTGTGCCGGGCCGCCACGGCCCTGTCTCTGTTGGTCCTCGCCGGATGCAGCTCCGAGGATCCGCGGCTGCCCGACAAGCTCTACGAGGAAGCCATCAGCCTCACCCAGCAGGGGCGGAACCAGGAAGCCCAGGCCCTCCTGAAGCGCCTGGCGTCCCAGTATCCGGACACCAAGGCGGGCCGCGACGCGGTCAAGGACCTGTACACCCTGGACGGCCTCGTGCGCCAGGAGGTGCGGGAGCGCCAGCGGGCCCTCCACGGCACCATGAAGCGGGTCGCGGACGCGCTGACCCGCTACCGGAGCACCCACGGCGAGTATCCCCGCTACCTCTCGGCCCTCGTCCCCGACTACCTGGACCAGGCGCCGGAAACGCCCTGGAAGCACCCTTTCCTGTACCGCCCCTACGTGACCGTCCCCATCGCCGACGTGAAGGACCGCCGGGGCCGGGTGGCCCAGGTCTTCAACACCAAGCTCGACGGCTACATCCTCTGCTCGCTCGGCCTGGACCTGCAGATCGGGGGCGAGGACCTGGCGGAGGACAGCTACATCGTCAACGGCGAACCCTACAAGGGCGCAGCGCCGCCCCCCATCCCCCAGCCCCAGCCCCTGCGCTGAGCCCGGTCCTCAGCGGCCCCGGACGGGACGGTAGAACAGCACGTCGGTACCGAAGCGCGGGCTCCAGCTCATCTTGAGCCGCTCCGTCCCCGCCAGCTCGAACCAGGGGTTGGGCGGCAGGCCCTTCTGGATCATGGCGAGGCCGCGGACCGTCCCCGCCTCGTGCAGGCGCCGGGCCACCGTGGTCAGCAGTTCGTCCGAGAAGAACACCGAATCCATGAACACCAGGGTGCAGCCCGTCAGGTCCGTCCGGGCCAGGTCCTCCTCCCGGAGCTCCAGGACCCGGCCGGGTCCCAGCAGCCCTCCGGCCCGCAGGCGATCCCGGGCCGCCCGGGCCACCGCCGCCCGCGACCCGGCCAGTTCCACCCCGACGACCTTCGGCAAGGGCGTGGTCAGGAGGGCCTGCATGAGGAAGAAGCCCCGCCCGCAGCCCAGGTCGAACAGCACGTCCCCCCGCCCTGCCCCGAGGCGCCGGAGGATGGCGTCGGTGGCCGCCGGGGAGGGCTCGCCATAGATGTGGGCCTTGTCCAGGCTGATCCCCTCCGCGCCGTGGCTCGCGTTGATCAAGTGCCGCTCCGCCTCCGGCACGCCCGCCCGGAAATCGTCGATGGAACTGCCCGGGATGTCCGCGAACACGTCCTCCAGGTGCGCCGCCGCCACCCGCCAGCTCAGGGGCGCCGGCGCCGGCGCCGGAACCCGGCAGGCGCTCCCCAGCCCCAGGACCAGGGCCGCGACGATCATCAAGCGGGCAGGACGTTGGCGCATGGGCCCTCCGCTATATAAATAATGCATTTAGCGGAGCCCACAAGCCGCCCCCACCCCGAAGCCGCGTCCGCGGGGTTGCGCGTGGAAGCCGATCCGATGAGCGGTACCGGCTCTGCCCCATTCGGGTTCCGTTGAATTCAGCTAGGCTGTGTTCGGAATCTATAGATTAGATAAATAGTTAACTTGTACTCATACGTAAAGGCTCGTACACCACGAATTTTCCTGGGGTAACGATGCCGAGACGTTTCCTGACCGATGCCATGTGGGCAAAGCTTGAACCGCTCCTTCCGCCAGAGCGTGGAGGGATGGGGCGATCCCGTCACCCCAACCGTCCCATGGTGGAGGCGATCCTGTGGAGGCACAGGACTGGGGCGCCGTGGAGAGACCTGCCGGAGGAATTTGGACCTTGGAGAAGCGTGTACACGCGATTTGAGGCCTGGACCAAGCGCGGCGTGTGGCAAAGGATCCTGGAGTTCCTGCGCAAGGAAGCCGACCTGGAGTGGGTCATGCCGGATGGCACCATCCTTCGCGCTCATCAACCTTCAGCAGGCAAAAGGGGGGGCTCTGGAACCAGGCGCTCGGACGATCTCGGGGTGGATGCTCGACCAAGATCCATTTGATCTGCGATGCCCACGGTAATCCTTTGGATTTCCTGGTCACTCCGGGGCAAGCCCATGAAAGCCGGTCTGCTGAAGGATTGCTGTGCGGTTGGCAGGCAGAGTACGTGTTCGGAGATCGGGCCTACGATGGGAACCCGGTAAGGAAGGCGATCGAGGCCATGGGTGCGACAGCCGTCATCCCACCTCATCCCCGGCGCAAGAATCCGGCGGCCTGGGACTCACACCTATACAAGGCCCGCCATGCCATCGAGCATGGGTTCGCCAAGCTCAAACAGTTCAGGGCGCTGGCCACCAGGTTCGACAAAACGGCGCGAAGTTTCTCAGCCCAGGTGGCTTTGGCCTGCATCGTGATCTGGCTGAGGCTATGAGCGGAGGGTGACAAGCGTTCCGGATCCTCATTGATCCTATGAAACGCGGAGGCGCGGAGGATCTCGCAGAGGGTCGCGGAGGAAAG
Organism: Mesoterricola sediminis; assembly: GCF_030295425.1. Lineage (NCBI taxonomy): Bacteria > Pseudomonadati > Acidobacteriota > Holophagae > Holophagales > Holophagaceae > Mesoterricola > Mesoterricola sediminis. The sequence continues at coordinate 2,326,733 of NZ_AP027081.1, forward strand.
CGCTCCTGGAACCTGCCCCTGGATATCGAGTGGAGGGGGCTTGTGGTTGAGCGGGCCTACCGGCTGGATTTGCTGGTTGACGACCTCGTGGTCGTGGAGGCGAAGGCGGAATGGAGGTCGGCCTGCTCCTCAATTTCCGTCAGTGGCCTTTCAAAGACGGTGGAATCAAGCGGGTGATACATACAAGGGCTTGATCCTTTCTCCGCGAGCCTCAGCGAGATCCTCCGCGCCTCCGCGTTCCAATAGGATCCTGCGAATGCGCGGCGCCATCAGGCACTGCAGCACAGACTCACTATTCCAGCTCCTCCATGCTCCGGCACGGATGGGTATTAGCCATTACTATCCTAGATTACGAACACACCCTAAATAACGGGTACCCCGCCTGACAGGGAGTCCGTGTCCTTGGCCGTCACCTTCATGCGGACGGCGGGCGTCAGGGCGAGGGGGCTTCGGGTGTCCGGGGCCAGGCCGGTGGCCGCCACCAGGGTGCAGGAGCGGGCGGCTTCGGTCCCCAGGGCCTGGGTGCTGACGCCGGGGGGAACGGTCACCTCCACCTGGGCGAAGGTCCCCTGCCAGGCCGCGCTGGGCGCGGTCCCCACGGTGAGGCGCACCTCCCGGGTCCCGGGCGTCCAGCGGCCGACCAGGAGCCGGTTGGCCGGCAAGTCCGGGCCGGCCACCAGGGCGCCCTGCACGAGCGCCCCATCCTGCCAGGCCGCCACGGTGACGCCCTCCGGCACCCGGAAGGTGAGGTCCAGTCCCTGGACGGGCACCTGGGTGGCGTAGGGGTCCAGGGCCAGGAGCACGCGGCAGCGGCGGGAAGCTTGGACACCCCCGTGGTCGTTGCCCCCACTGCACCCCGGCAGCAGGAGTCCCAGGGCGAGGGGGACCGCCCAGGCACCATGTTTCCATCGGATGTTCATGTTTTCCTCGTCTTCCAGGGGTTCAGGGCAGGAGGCTGTGGCCGGAGGCGGCCCAGAGCACCAGGACGGCGTCCTGGAGGTCGATCACCCCATCGGGCCTGGACACGCCGTTGGCCCAGGGGGCCAGGTCGAAGCGGGCCAGGTCCTCGGCGGTGGGGGTCACCAGACCATTGGCGATCTGGAAGGCCCGCAGGGCGTCGGCCATCGTGTACAGGGCCGGGGTCGTGGCGGCGGCCCGCACCAGGTGCCGGGCCGTGTCCGCGCGCCGCCCCAGGGCGTCGGTGGCGGAGACGACCGCGCACCAGTCCTGGTACCCGTCCAGGGGGAGCCGCACGGAGAAGGCGCCGTTCTGGACCGCGGGGGTCCAGGTGCGCCCGCCGAGGCTGACGGTCACCGTCACCGGCGGCGCGTCGGAGGCGACCGTCCCCCGCAGCAGGTAGGCGTCCGGCAGGAGCAGCAGGTCCCGCTCCGGGTCGGTCACCGCGACGGCAACCCCGGAGCCGAAGGTGATCGTCCGGGTCTCCCGGGCCGTCTTGCCGGCCAGGGAGGTGGCCTCCACCACCAGCGTGTTGGCGCCGGTCGCCAGGGTCAGGGGGACGGCGAAGGCCCCATTGACCAGGGGGGCGGGAGCAGCGGCGCCGCCATTCAGGCGCCATGTCACCCCGGCCAGGCTGTCCAGACCTTCCGTGCCCGGAGCGGCGGAGGCCGACCCCGCCAGCGTCAGGTCGGGAACCTGGACGACGGCCCCGTTGGCGGGAGCCACGACCTCCAACCGGGGCGCGGTGAGGTCCAGGGTGACCTTCCGGACCGCCTGGGCCGTCAGCCCGGCCACATCCGTGGCCGTGAGGGTCAGGACGTTCGCCCCGGCCTTGAGGCGCACGGGCACGCTGAAGCGGCCGGAGGGGAGCACCGTCGCGGGCGCGCCGTCCAGGGTGAGGGTCACGGCCCCATTGACGCTGGTCGCCGACCCCTCGACGGTGAGGAGGACGGCGGAGGTGGTCATCCCGTCCGCGGGGGCGTCCAGGGCGATCACCGGCGGCGTGGCCGCCTGCACGAAGATCCGCACCTCCGCCGCCGCGGACGTGCCGTTGGCGTTGGTGGCCGTGTAGGTGAAGCGATCATGGCCCCAGAAGCCGGCCGCGGGCGTGTAGAGGAAGCGCAGGCCGCTCACCGTCAGGTCGCCGTGGGCGGGTGCCTCGGCGATCGTGAGGGCGGTGGCCTTCCCGCCCCCGATCACCGGGGTGATCGGCTGGGCGACGCTGCCGGCCGTCACGGTGACGTCCTGGCCCTGGGGCACGGGGAGGAGGGTATCCACCGTCGTCGCCGCGGACCCGCCGCTCACGTTCCCGTAGCCATCGGCGGCGGTGGCGGTGAGACTGCCCGACTGGTTCACGGGGAGGGTGAAGGTCCAGGCCCCAGCGGCATCCGCCTGGGCGGTGCCCAGGAGGGTCGCGCCCAGGTAGACCCGGACGGTGGCCCCGGCTTCGGCGGTGCCCGTCACCGTGCGCCCCGCCACCGACGTGATGACGGGGGCCGCGGGCGCGGCGGTGTCGATGACCGGCGTTCCGGTGGCCAGGCCTTCCAGGTCGGTGCGGGCCGGGAACCCGTCCGCGTCCCGGAGGGCGCCCACGGCGGCCGTGGCGTCCGCCACGCGCAGGGCCGGGCCCGCGGCGGCGGCGCCGTTGTCGCCTGGGCTGGCCACGTAGCGGAAGACCAGGGACGTGGTGCCGCTGCCGGAGACGTAGGCGGCCCGGGCCGGGGCGCCGCCCACGGTCACGGGCAGGAACGGCGCGCCCGAGACGGTGACGGGGGCGCTGGTGCCCACGGTGTAGGTCACGGTGTTCAGCTGCGCGGCCACCCCGAGGCTGAGGATCCGGGGCGCCGCGGTGGCGAGGCGGGCCTGGTGATTGAGCAGGTCGCACACGAAGGCGTCGGCCGGCGCCGCGGCGGCCGGACCGAAGGGATCGGTGGCCAGCACGGCCAGAAGGGCGCCCTTGGGCGCCAGGGCCAGGGTGCCGGGAACCCACGCCACGCCCGTGGCGCGGCCCGACGGGTCGAGGGAGACGGGTGCGCCCGTGCCCCAGGCCGTGAAGACCCCCGATCCCGGAAAGGCGAGGGACGTCAGGCCGGCGGGTCCCGTGAAGGGGGCCACCAGGGCCTGGACGGCGCCATCCCCGTCCGCGGTGCGGATCGTTCCGCCGCCCAGGTCCGAGGCCAGGGCCGCGATGCCGTCGTTGCGGGGCGAACCGAGGCCGCCCAGGAGGGCGAGGACGCCCCCGCCCCGCACGTAGGCCTGGAACAGGGCCGCGTCCCCCGCCCCGAGGGCGGAGGTGGCGCGCAGGTCCCAGACCTGGTCGAAGGCGGCGAGGGCGGGCGGGGCCGCGGAGGCGGTGTCCCAGGCCGTGACGGCCAGGTTGGCGCCCAGGGCGGCCCGGGAGGCCAGGGCGGCCGCGAGCCCGGCCGGACCCTGGAGGGCATCGTGGAGGAGCAGGACCTTGGAGGCGGGCCCCGGCATGGCGTAGGCCGACGGCGCCGAGGCCGGGCCGTCCCCGGCGCCGGTGGTCGCGGTGACCGTGAAAGTGTAGGCCCGGTGGTTGACCAGGCCCTGGACCGTCAGGGGCGAGGCGGCGCCCCGCGCGGCGAGCAGGGTCGGCGCGCCGTCCACCAGGGCCGTGACGGTGTAGGCGGTGACGGCGGTGCCGCCATCGCTGTCGGGCGCCGTGAAGGCCACGGTGGCCTGGCCATCGCCGGCCGCGGCCGACAGGATTGCGGGGGCGCCGGGGAGGACCGGGACCACCGTCAGGACGGTGGCCGCGGAGTTCGAGGCCGCGAAATTCGCGTCGCCCGAGTACTCGGCGTGGATGGCATGGTCCCCGCCCCGCAGGCCGCGGGTCGTGAAGGCCGCCGTCCCGCCGTTGGCCGGGATCGCGCCCAGGGTGGTCGTTCCGTCCTTGAAGGTCACGGTGCCCGTGGCCCCGGCCGTCAGGGTGGCAGTGAAGGTGACGTCCTGGCCATAGGTGGCGGGCTGTGCCGACACCGCCAGGGTGACGGTGGAGGCGGCGGGCGCCACCGGGAGGGTCAGGGGCGCGGAGGTCCCGGGGGCGTAGTTGGCGTCCCCGCCGTAGACCGCCGTGAGGGCATGGCTGCCCCCGCCCAGGGCGGCGGGGCTGAAGGCGGCGAGGCCGCCGCCGACCGTGGCCGTGCCCAGGGTGGTCGCGCCTTCCTTGAAGGTCACGGTGCCGGTGGCCCCGATGGGAAGGGTGGCCGTGAGGGTCAGGGGCTGGCCGTAGGTGGCCGGGTTGGGGGAGGCGACCAGGACGGGGATGACCGGGGCCGCCTGAACGACCAGCGTGACCGTCGAGGCGGTGGACGGCGCATAGGTGGCGGCCCCCCCGTAGACCGCGGAAATCGCGTGGCTGCCGCCGGCCAGGGTGGACACCGTGAGGGCGGCGGTCCCCCCGCTGAGGGTGGCCGTGCCGAGGGTGATGGCTCCATCCTTGAACGTCACCGTGCCCGTGGCGCCGGACGTCACCGTGGCTGTGAAGGTCACGGCAGCGCCGAAGGTGGACGGATTGGGGCTGGCGGCCAGGGTCGTGGTGGTGGGGAGGGTGCCCACCGTCAGGGCCAGGGAGGCCGAGGTCGACCCGGTGAAATTGGCGTTCCCGCCATAGACGGCGGTGAGGGTGTGGGGGCCGATCGCCAGGGCGGAGGTGGCGAAGGTGGCCGAGCCGCCCGAAAGCGTGGCGGTGCCCAGGGTGGTGGCCCCATCCTTGAAGGTGACCGTGCCCGTGGCCAGGCTGGAGACCGTAGCCGTCAGGATCACCGTCTGGCCGTACACCGCCGGATTGGGGGTTGCGGCCAGGCTCGTTGCGGAGGCGGCGGTATCCACCACCTGGGTGACGGAGCCCGAGGTGACGCTCGCGTAGTTGGCGTCACCGCTGTACACCGCCGTGAAGGAGTGGCTCCCCACGGGGAGGGTGGTCGTCTGGATGAAGGCCGCGCCCGCGTTGATCGGGACGCTGGCGACGGTGGTGCCGCCGTCCCGGAACGTGATCGTGCCGGTGGCATCGGCGGGAACGCTCACCGAGACCGTCACGGTCTGGCCGTACGTGCTCGGGTCGGGACCGACGAGGATCGGCAGGGTGAAGGAGGCCTTGTTGACCGTCAGGGTGGATTGGGCGGACGTGGAGCCGCCGTGGTTGGCGGAGCCGCTGTAGACCGCCGTCAGGAGGTGGGTGCCGCCGCCCAGGGCCGAGGTGACGAGGGTGGCCGTGCCGCCCGAAAGCGGGGCGCTGCCCAGGGTCACGCCGCCGTCCAGGAAGGTGACGGTGCCGGTGTCCCCGGAGGCCACGCTGGCCGTGAGGGTCACGGCCTGGCCGTAGGTGCAGGGGTTGGGGGTGGGGTTCAGGACCGTGGTGGTCGCCGCCGGCTGCACCACCTGGGTGACCGGGCTGGAGACGGAGGCGGCGAAGTTGGCGTCGCCGGGGTAGGCGGCGGTGAGGGTGTGGGTGCCGCCGCCCAGGGCGGAGGTGCTGAAGGAGGCGGTGCCGCCGATGAGGGAGGCCGTGCCCAGCGTCGTGGCCCCGTCCTTGAAGGTGACCGTCCCGGTGGCCCCGGAGGTCACGATCGCCGTGAGGGTGAGGCTCTGGCCGAAGGTGGAGGGGTTGGGGGTCCCGGCCAGGGAGGTGGTCGTCGCCGCCGTCTGGACCACCAGGGAGGTGGTGGCCGTGGCGGAGCTGTAGTTGGCGTCCCCGCCGTAGACGGCGGAAAGGGTATGGCTGCCGCCGCCCAGCGTCGAGGTGGCGAGGGTGGCGACGCCGGAGCCGTTGGGGCTGGCGGTGCCCAGGGTCGTGGACCCGTCCTTGAAGGTGACCGTCCCGGTGACCCCCGCGCTGAGCGTGGCGGTGAGGGTGACGCTCTGCCCGTAGGTGGACGGGTTGGGGCTGGCCGCGAGGGCGAGCCCCGGCGCCGCGGGGTTGATCACCTGGGTGAGGGCCGAGGAGGTCGAGCCGTTGTACGCGCTGTCGCCCCCGTAGACCGCCGTGAGGCTGTGGCTCCCGCCGCCCAGGGCGGAGGTCGCGAGGCTGGCGGTGCTGGATCCGTCCAGAGTGGCCGTGCCCAGCGTGGAGGCGCCGTCCATGAAGGTGACCGTGCCGGTGGCGCCCGAGGTCACGGTGGCCGTCAAGGTCACGGACTGCCCGTAGGTGGTGGGGTTCACGCTGGAGACCAGCGCCGTCGTGGACGTCAGCTTGTTGATCACCGTGAAGGTGGCGCTGGTGGCGGACAGGGCATTGGTGTTGCCGGCCGCGTCCGTGCCGGTGCCGGCCGCGACGCGGATGCCCAGGGTCCCGTTCCCCGAGAGGCTGCCGAGGGTCACCGTCCGGGTGGAGCTGGAGCCGGAGACGCCGATGGACCCGCAGGCGGCCGTGCCGGTGGCGACCAGGGTGATGTCGCTCGCCGACAGGGTGCAGGATGCGAAGTTGGCGTCCAGGTACGAGACGGTGCAGGTCACCGGCCCCGTCGAGGTGGAGCTGGGACTGGGGGAACCGAGGGCCACCGCGGGCGCGGTCCGGTCGATGACGTAGGCCGGGCCGGCCTTGGGCAGGGTGTCGCAGACCGTGGTGCTCAGGCCCGTGTCGTTGACCAGGCGCAGGATCAGGGTCCCGTCGGCCGTGCCCGGGTTCAGGGTGATCACCCACTGGGCGTTGCTGGTACCCGCCTTGGCGCTCACGTCGGTGATGGCGGCGCCGGTGAGGGTCGGGTTGAGATCGAAGTTGGAGGCGGTGAGTCCCGTCACCGCCCGGTCGAAGGTGACCAGGTAGCTGACGCTGGAAGCCGCGGTGACCGCGCTGTCCTGGCGGGTGATCGAGGAGACGTTGGCACAGGGGGTCGGCAGGTTCGCCACGACCTGGAGGTTGTCCACGTCGAACCAGTCCCGGCAGCGGATGACGATCCTGTCGAGGGTCACGCCCACAAAGGAGGACAGGACCCCGGCCTGATTGAGGGTCTGGAACAGGTTCTGCTTGCTCGCCCCGCTGTCGAAGACCCCCGTGTCCGCCACCTGGGTGGCCCCCAGGTACCCGAGGATCTGGAGGGTCGAATCCGGGGTCGAGGCGACGCCCGTCCAGCGCAGGTCCAGGGCCTTCAGCTCGAAGGTGGCGCTGGCCGCCAGGGTCGTGGTGACGGTGGCCCCACTGAAGCCCCCGTTGTAGGCGGTGCTGTCGCAGGGGGCGATCATGCCCTGGAAGCTGGAGAGGCCCGAAAAGTAATCGCCGGGCAGCACGTTCTGGAGGGTCCAGGTCATGCCGCTCTGGCTGTAGGTCGTCAGGTAGTTGTCCGTCGTCCCGAAGAAACCGTTGAGGGGCGCGGGGCTGAAGGCGGCGGCCGAGTTGAAGTCCAGGGTGACGGGGGTGGCCACGGTGCCCAGGCGGCCGCCGTAGGCGGCCTGGAAGGCGGCCGTGAAGGGCGAGGGCCGGGCCGCGGCGCCCACCTGCCGATCCAGCTCCCAGGTCCTGCCCTGGCCCAGGGGCGCGGCGGCGGCGGCGACGGGGACGCCTGCGAGGCGCCCCAGGGTCTTCAGGAAGGCCTCCCCTTCCCCGCCGGCGGCCACCTCGCACCCATGCACCTGGAGCGAACCGCCCGGGGCCAGGCTCCGGCCCAGGGCCGCCAGGGCCGCGGCATGGCGCGGCAGGGTCGCGGCCGTGAGGGGATCCCGGCCCAGGAGGAGCCGGCCGGGCTCCCCGTGGGCGACCACGTGGAGGGCCTGGAGACCCGTTCGTCCGGCCACCCGGGCCGCGATTCCCTCCAGGGAGGCTTCGGCCGGGGCCAGCCGCCGGCCCTCCACGCCGGGCCGCAGGCCCTGCAGGAGGCGGGCGCTGTCCTGGACCCCCGGGTCCACGAAGAGGAGCTCCCCCGGGACCGTCGCCCCAGCGGCAGGCCAGGCCATCGCCAGGGGCGCCAGGAGGGCCATCAGGCCCCTCGCGAGGCGCTGGAAACATCCGGATCGACCGTTCACGAAAGCTGTCATGACGCTACCTATGGCTTGATCGCAGGGCCGGCGCGAACCCGGCCTGGGCTGGGGGGAATCAAACTCCCAGCCTATCGCCAGAACAGCCAGAGGAGCGAGCATAAATAGGAATGGCCTATGAACCCGCCCCCGAAGGCAAGGCTGGAGCGGCGTCCGGCGCCCTGCCCCATTCCGTATTTCCGGATCTTCAATGCATGGCTATCGCCCCGAACCGTCCAGAGGCCGCCCGGATCGTCACGTGAATTAATTTCGTCCGCCCCCGGAGCGTGTCGGCAACCCCAAGGCAATGAATAGCTGCTTACAGGCGAAGCGATCCCATGCCATCCCCTACCTCTGCGTTATTCCCTGGTTCAGCATCTTCCCCCTCGAGGTGGATCGGTCCTGTGCAGAACCCTGCCAAGACCAGGGCGCGGGCAGACAGGGGCCTTCGCCCCTGCCTGCCCGCGCCGGTCCCGGACCCTCCGTTCGGGAAGGGACCTACTTCACGCCCCAGTCCAGGATGACCTTGCCGGAATGGCCGCTGCCCATCACCTCGAAGCCCTGGCGGAAGTCCGCGATGGGGAAGTGGTGGGTGATGATCGGGTTGATGTCCAGGCCGCCCTGGATCATGGCCGCCATCTTGTACCAGGTCTCGAACATCTCCCGGCCGTAGATGCCCTTCAGGAACAGGCCCTTGAAGATCACCTTGCCCCAGTCGATGGCGGCGTCGTCGCCGAGGATGCCCAGCATGGCGATGCGCCCGCCGTTGGACATGGCGTCGATCATGCCGCGGAAGGCGCCGGCGTTCCCGCTCATCTCCATGCCCACGTCGAAGCCCTCGGTCATGCCCAGCTCCTTCATGACTTCGGGGAGCTGCTCCCGGCTGACGTCGACGGCGCGGGTGGCGCCCATCCGGCGGGCCAGGTCCAGGCGGTAGGGGTTGACGTCGGTGATGACGACGTGGCGGGCCCCCACGTGCTTGGCGATGGCGACGGCCATGATGCCGATGGGGCCGGCGCCGGTGATCAGCACGTCCTCGCCGACCATGTCGAAGGACAGGGCCGTGTGGGCCGCGTTGCCGTAGGGATCGAAGATCGCGGCCAGGTCGTCGGAGATCCCGTCGGGGACCTTGAAGACGTTGGCGGCGGGGAGGCTGAGGTACTCGGCGAAGGAGCCGGGCCGGTTCACGCCCACGCCCTTGGTGTTGGGGCAGAGGTGGCGCTTGCCCGCGCGGCAGTTGCGGCAGTGGCCGCAGACGATGTGGCCTTCACCGGAGACGCGGTCGCCGACCTTGTAGCCCTCGACCTCGTCGCCCACCTTCTCGATGACGCCCACGTACTCGTGGCCCACGTGCATGGGGACGGGGATGGTCTTCTGGCTCCAGGCGTCCCAGTTCCAGATGTGCATGTCCGTGCCGCAGATCGCGGACTTGTGGATGCGGATGAGCACGTCGTTCGGGCCGATCTCGGGGACGGGGACGTCCTCCAGCCAGAGCCCGGGCTCCCTTCTGCTCTTGACCAATGCCTTCATGGCTATTCCTCCTGTGGGGGGCTACTGGATGACGCCGAGCTCGCGCCCGACCTTGGCGAAGGCGGCGATGGCCACGTCCAGGTCCGCGCGGGAGTGGGCGGCGGACATCTGGGTGCGGATGCGGGCCTGGCCCTTGGGCACGACGGGGAAGAAGAACCCGGTGACGTAGACGCCCTCGTCCAGGAGCCTGGACGCGAACTGCTGGGCCAGCGGGGCATCGTAGAACATGACGGGGATGATGGGGTGCTCGCCGGGCAGGAGCTTGAAGCCCAGCTTCGTCATCTCGGTGCGGAAGTGGAGGGCGTTCTCCTTCAGCTGCCGCCGGAGGCCGTCGCCGCCCTTGAGCAGCTCGAGGACCTTGAGGCTGGTGGCGGTGATGGAGGGGGCCAGGGTGTTGCTGAAGAGGTAGGGGCGGCTCTTCTGGCGCAGCCAGCCGATGACCTCGCTGGAGCTGGACACGTAGCCGCCCGAGGCGCCGCCCAGGGCCTTGCCCAGGGTGCCGGTGATGATGTCGACGCGGCCCATGACGCCGTGGTGCTCGTGGGTGCCCCTGCCCTTCTCGCCGACGAAGCCCACCGCGTGGCTGTCGTCCACCATCACCATGGCGCCGTGCTTCTCGGCCAGGTCGCAGATGGCGGGGAGGTTGGCCAGGTAGCCGTCCATGCTGAACACGCCGTCGGTGACGATGAGCTTGAAGCGGCAGTGGGCGGCGGCCTTCAGCTGGGCCTCGAGGTCGGCCATGTCGCTGTTGGCGTAGCGGAAGCGCTGGGCCTTGCAGAGGCGGACGCCGTCGATGATGGAGGCGTGGTTGAGGGCGTCGGAGATGATGGCGTCCTCCTCGCCCAGGAGGGGCTCGAAGACGCCGCCGTTGGCGTCGAAGCAGCTGGAGTAGAGCTGGGTGTCCTCCATGCCGAGGAAGTCGCTGATGGCGGCCTCCAGCTCCTTGTGGATGTCCTGGGTGCCGCAGATGAACCGGACGCTCGAGAGCCCGAAGCCGCGGCGGCCGAGGGCCTCCTGCGCGGCCTTGACCAGCTCGGGGTGGTTGGCCAGACCCAGGTAGTTGTTGGCGCAAAGGTTGATCACCTTCTTGCCGTTGGCCTCGACCCAGGCGCCCTGGGGGGAGGTCATGATCCGCTCGGTCTTGTAGAGCCCCTGCTCCTTGAGCTTGGCGGTCTCCTCGATGAGGAAGGTCTTGAACGCGTTGTTCACGGGTCACCTCTTTTCCCGGCCATTATAGGCCCGGAGGTTCGTGAGCCTTGTCACGAACCCGGGTTATAATCGCCCTCAAAAGGTGAGACGATGCGCATCCCCGCCGCCCTTCCAGCCCTGGTCCCCGCCCTTGTCCTCGCCCTGGCCTGCGGGCCCGCGAGGCTGTCCCGCCGGGAGGCCGAGAGCGACATCCGGAAGGACTACCCCGTCCAGGTGACGGTCACGGTCCCCGAGTCCGCCTCCGCCATCAAGGGCTCCCCCGAGCACGCCAGGCTCGTGGCGATCCAGGAGGCCGTGGCCGGCCCCGGCCTCTTCACCGTGGCCCGCACGCCCGAGGGGGACCGGGAACGGTTCGCCTTCAAGCCCGGCCCCTCCGCCCCCAGGGAGCTCCGGACCGGCCCCAAGGGCTTCGAGCTCCCCGCCGCCGAGGCCGACTTCGACCGCGCCCTCCGCATCGAGTACCGGGGCGGCGAGGCCCGGGTCACCTACCAGATCCGCCTGGTCCGGCCCACCCGCCACTTCGGGCTCTTCCAGGTCCTCCACCCCGGGGTCCGGGCCGGCGAGACCAAGGAACGGCACGCCGCGTACCGCAAGGACGGCCGCAGCTGGATCCTCCAGGGCACCGACGAGACCCTCCGCAAGGGGCAGTGAGGGCCCGATTGGGTTATCCTCGGAGGGACGGACACAGGTCTTTTCCCGGGAGCCCCCATGCACCATGAACGCGTCGCCATCCTCGACTTCGGCTCCCAGTACACGCGCCTGATCACCCGGCGCCTCCGGGAACTGGGCGCCTTCGGCCTCGTGTACGCCCCGGGCGCCACCGCCGAGGAGATCGGCGGGCCCGACCTCAAGGGCGTCATCCTCTCCGGCGGGCCCAACTCGGTCATGGAGGCCGGCGCCCCGGACATCGACCCCGCCATCCTCGCCCTCGGGGTGCCCGTGCTGGGCATCTGCTACGGGCAGCAGCTCCTGGCCCGGAACCTGGGGGGCGTCATCCACCGCTCCGCCCGCCGGGAGTACGGCAAGGCCCTCATCCGGCTCACGGACCCCGAGAGCCTCCTCTTCGACGGGCTGGATCCCGAGCAGCAGGTGTGGATGAGCCACGGCGACCACGTGGAGAAGGCCCCCGCGGGCTTCCGGGTCACCGCCCACACCCGGGGGGTCCCCGTCGCCGCCATGGAGGACCGCGCCCGCCGCATCGTGTGCATCCAGTTCCACCCCGAGGTCACCCACACGGCCCACGGGTCCCGGATCCTCCTCAACTTCCTGCACCTGTGCGGCATGAAGCTGGACTGGAACGCCGGGCACTTCATCGAGGAGAAGGTCAAGGACATCCGCCGCCAGGTGGGCAAGGGCCGGGTGGTCCTGGGCCTGTCCGGGGGCGTGGACTCCAGCGTGGCCGCCCTCCTCCTCCACAAGGCCATCGGCCGCCAGCTCACCTGCGTCTTCGTGGACACGGGCGTCATGCGCAAGGACGAGATGGCCCAGGTGCAGGAGGCCTTCTCGCCCTTCGACATGCAGGTGCGGTGGGTGGACGCCGGGCGGGACTTCCTGTCGGCCCTGGAGGGCGTCTCCGATCCGGAGCAGAAGCGGAAGATCATCGGCCGCACCTTCATCGAGGTCTTCGACCGGGAGGCCGCCCAGGTCCAGGCCGACTTCCTCGCCCAGGGCACCCTCTACCCCGACGTCATCGAGAGTTCGGGCGTGGGCGGGGCGGTGCTCGTGAAGTCCCACCACAACGTGGGCGGCCTGCCGGACGTCATGAAGCTCAAGCTCGTGGAGCCCCTGCGGGAACTCTTCAAGGACGAGGTGCGCCGCACCGGCCTGGCCCTGGGCCTGCCCGAGGACATGGTCTGGCGCCACCCCTTCCCCGGCCCGGGCCTGGCGGTGCGCATCCCCGGCTGTGTGACCGCCGATCGCGTGCAGATCCTCCAGGAGGCGGACGCCATCTTCATCCAGGAGCTCAAGGCCGCCGGCTGGTACCGCACGACGAGCCAGTGCTTCGCCGTCCTCCTTCCCGTCCAGACGGTCGGCATCATGGGGGACGAGCGCACCTACGAGAACATGTGCGCCCTGCGGGCCGTCACCAGCGAGGACTTCATGACCGCCGACTGGGCCCGGCTCCCCCACGAGCTCCTGGAGAAGGTGGCCCAGCGCATCGTGAACGAGGTCAAGGGCATCAACCGGGTGGTCTTCGACATCACCAGCAAGCCCCCGGCGACCATCGAATACGAATAGAAGGCGGCCTCCGGCCTCCGAATCCCTTGCCTGCGGCTGAACGTCCGGGCAGGCTATGGCATCCCATAGCTGGGGAGGACGCCATGGACGGACTGAAGCAGGTGGTGCTGGCGGGGGGAACCGGCCTGGTGGGCCGCCATTTGCGCGCCGCCCTGGCGGCGGCCGGCACGCGGGTGACCCTTCTGACCCGGAACCCGGCGGCGACGCCGGGCGCCGTCGGGTGGGACGCCCTGCCCGGCGTGCTGGAGGGGGCGGACGCCGTCATCAACCTGGCCGGCGAAGGCATCGCGGACCAGCGCTGGTCCCCCGACCGCAAGCGGGCGCTCATCGACAGCCGGGTGGATTCCACCCGGCGGATCACCGCCGCCCTGGCCCAGGCCGCCGCCCCGCCCCCCGTCCTGGTGAACGCCAGCGCCACGGGCTTCTACGGCAACCGGGACGACCGGCCCGTGGACGAGTCCGCCCCTTCGGGCACCGGCTTCCTGGCCGAGGTGTGCCGCGCCTGGGAGGCCGCCGCCGACACCGCCCCCGCCGGGGTGCGGGTGGTGAAGCTGCGCATCGGCGTCGTCCTCGCCCGGGACGGGGGCGCCCTGTCCAAGATGGCCCTGCCGGTGCGGCTCTTCCAGGGCGCGAAGCTGGGCGACGGCCGCCAGGGCCTCAGCTGGATCCACATCGACGACCTGGTGGCCATGGTCCTGGAGGCGGCCCGGAATCCCGCCTGGGCCGGCGCCGTGAACGCCGTGGCCCCCGCGCCCCTCTCCAACGAGGCCTTCACCCGCGCCCTGGCCCGCACGCTCCACCGCCCCGTGCTCCCCGTGCCGGCCTTCCTGACCCGGGCGGCGGTGAAGCTGCTGGTGGGCGAGATGGCGGACGAGATGCTCCTGGGCGGCGTCCACGTGGTCCCCGCCCGGGCCCAGGCCCTGGGCTTCACCTTCCGCTACCCCCACGTGGACGCGGCCCTGCCGGGCCTGCTCACCTGATCAGGCCTTCTGCTTGGCCCGCTCGGACAGCTTCCGGCTGAAGATCGCCAGGCTGGCGTAGAGTTCCACGTTCTCGACGATGATGTCCTCGGGCAGCGTCAGGGTGATCGGCGCGAAGTTCCAGATCGCCCGGATGCCCGCGCCCACCATCACCTCCGCGATGTGCTGGGCGCGGTCTGCGGGGATGGTCAGGATGCCGATGGTGATGTGGAGCCGCCGGATGGCCTCGTCCAGCTTCTCGACGGGAAAGACGGGCACGCCGTGGATCTTCTTCCCCACCTTGGCGGGGTGGGCGTCGAAGGCGGCCGTGATGCGGATGCCGGCCCGGTCGAAACCCGAGTAGCCCAGGAGGGCGGACCCCAGGTTGCCGGCCCCGACCAGGCACGCGTCCGAGGACGTGTTCCAGTTGAGGAAGGTCTCGATGGACGCCAGCAGGTCCGCCACCCGGTGCCCCACCTTGGGCTTGCCCTGGCTCCCCGTGGCCGCGAGATCCTTGCGGACCTGGGTGTGGTGGATGCCCAGGTCCTCGGCCATCTGGGTGGCCGAGACGATCTCCTGGCCCTCCATGTGGATCCGCTGGAGGTAGTGATAGTACTTCGGCAACCGACGCAGGGTTGGGGTGGGAACCGCAGAGGCTGGCATGGATTTTCTCCGGGAGGGAGTATACCTCCAATGACTAGGCAATTTCAGCTTTCAGAAAATGAGGACCCGCATCCGTGATCCGCACGTTGACCAATTCACCAAAGGGAAGGCGCCGGCCCTCGCCGGCGGCCAGGTGCACGTTCTTCCATTCGCCGGTCCGGGCGAGCCAATGCCCGCCCTCCACCGCGCCGCGGCTTTCCACCCGGGCGGGGACCGTGCGCCCGACCATCCGGCGGTTGCTGGCCAGGGTCAGCTCGACCTGGCGCGCCTGGAGGCGGGCCAGCCGGTCGGACTTCTCCTGGGCCGGCAGATCGTCCTGGAGGCGCAGGGCGGGCGTCCCCGGGCGGGGGGAGTAGATGAAGCTGAAGGAGGCGTCGTAGCGCACCCGCTCCAGGAGGGCCATCGTCGCCTCGAAATCCGCCTCGGTCTCCCCGGGGAAGCCCACGATGAAGTCGGTGGAGAGGCAGAGGCGGTCCCGGCCCGCCTCCAGGTAGCCCAGGCGCTCCAGGTACTGGTCGATGGTGTATTCGCGGCGCATGCGCCGGAGCACCGCGTCGCTCCCGCTCTGGACGGGGAGGTGGAGGAAGGGCGCGACCTTGGGGTTCGTCACCAGCGTGCGGGCCAGTTCCCGGGTGAAGTTCATGGGGTGGCTCGTCGTGAAGCGGATCCATTCCAGGCCGTCCACCTCGGCGACCCGGTCCAGGAGCTGGGCGAAGGTGCACCCGCCCATGTAGCTGTTCACGTTCTGGCCCAGGAGCTCCACCTCCCGGTAGCCCATCTCCACCAGGTCCCGGACCTCGGCCACCACGTCCTTCCAGGGGCGGTGCCGCTCGGGTCCGCGGGTGGTGGGCACGACGCAGTAGGTGCAGGCGTGGTTGCAGCCCTCGATGATGGTGACCAGGGCCTTGGCCGTGCTGTGCCGGAGGGCCGTCTCCGGCGGGAAGAGGTGGTTGTCGGGGTATTCGCCCGTGTCGATGACCCGGGTCCGGCCGGCCCGGGCCTCCTCCACCAGCCGCGGCAGCTGCTGGATGGCCATGGTCCCCATCACGAAGTCGATCTGGGGGGCCCGCCGGAAGAGCCCCTCCTTCTCCTGCTGGGCCAGGCAGCCCGTGACGCCCACCAGGAGGGGCCGGCGCAGCTTCTCCTCCCGGAGCCGGCCCAGTTCGGAATAGACCTTGTTGACGGCCTTCTCCCGGATGGAGCACGTATTGAGGATCACAACATCCGCGTCGCCGACGCCGGCGGCCGCTTCGAATCCTTCCTTGGCCAGGAGCCCCGCCAGCTTTTCGCTGTCGTGGTCGTTCATCTGGCAGCCCCAGGTCTCGATCAGATACTTCATGCTTCGTTCACCGCAAAGCGACAGTGTATCAACAAGCCGCCCCGTCCCTCCGGCCGAATACGCAGGAACAGCCTTCCCCGCGGCCGGCAGGACCCCGCCGGTGCCCGAAGGCGCCCGTTCAGGACCGCGCGAACACGGCCAGGAGGCAGCCCGCGGCCGTAATGACGGCGAGCCCCGCGACCAGCACCAGGCTCTGGCGCGCGCGGACCCGGGCCAGGTCGGTCCGCCCGTGGGCCAGCGGCAGGCCCACGGCGAGCGCGAGGAGGAGGACCAGCAGGAGGCCGGTACCCAGCATGAAGCCGTCCAGCCAGCCTCCCCCCTTCCGCAGGAGGCCCTGGGCGAGGGCCGCCTGGCTTCTCAGGAAGAGGGCCGCCGCGGCCAGGTCCACGAGGATCCAGGCGCTCCGGGAGCGCCAGGCGATCCCCAGCAGATGGCCCGCCAGCAGCACCGGCAGGGCCAGGACGCCGGAGAGGCCCAGGAGGCCCAGGCCGTGGCCCCAGGGCAGGCTGCCCCCGAGGAGGGCCGGCGCGAGCACCACCGCGCCGCCGCCGATGGCGAGGAGCCAGGCGCCCAGGAGCCGCCCCGCGACGAGGGCGCCGAGGCCCACCGGCTGGGCCAGATCGAAGCTGAAGCGCCGGTCGCCCAGGTCGCCGGGGATGCCCCGGAAGGCCAGGAACCCGGCCACCGCGAACACGCAGCCCAGGTGCGCCGCCACGACGGCCGCGAGGGCCGTCCCCTCCGGCGCGCCGCCGCGCAGGTGGCGCAGCCAGGGCCAGGCCCAGGCCATCGCGGCCGTGAAGGCCGCCCCCGCCCACACCAGGCGGTTCTCCCGCAGTTCGCGTCCCGTGAACGCCAGCGTCTTCATGCCGCACCTCCAGCCGTGAGGGCCAGGAACAGGGTCTCCAGGTCCGCCCCGCCGGCCCAGGCGGGGTCGAGGCCGGCCGCGGCCCAGGCCCCGGCGTCGAAGGCGGCCACCGTGGCCTCCAGGCCCAGCGGTCCCCGGACCACCTGGCTGGCCCCGAAGGGAGCCAGGCGCGCGGGATCCAGGCCGGCCGGGCCCCGGACGCGCCGGAACCGGGCCTTCAGGTCCTCCAGGGCCGCCTGGGCCTGGACCCGCCCGTCCTGCAGGACGGCGATCCGGTCCGCCAGCCCCTCCACCCCCGGCAGGTCATGGGTCGCCATGACCACGGTGGTCCCCCGGTCGGCGAGGTCCCCCAGGACCTCCCCGAAGAAGGCCTTCCGGGCGACCGGATCCAGCCCCTGGGTGGGATCGTCCAGCACCAGGACGGCGGGATCGCCGCCCAGGGCCAGGGCCAGGGCGCCCTGGGCCCGCTGCCCCCGGGACAGGTCCCCGAAGGGCCGCGCCGGGTCGATGGCCATGCGCTCCAGCCGGGCCAGGACCCCGGCGCCATTCCAGGCGGGCCGGAGCCGGCCGCAGAAGGTCGAGAGCTCGCGCAGGGACAGGCCCGGGGGCGCGTCGGGGGTCTCGGGGACGAAGCCCACCCGGGCCAGGGCCGCGACCCGGTCCCGCCCGGGATCCAGGCCCAGGAGGCGCACCGCGCCGGCCCGCGCCGGCAGCAGGCCCAGGAGGCCCTGCAGCAGGGTGGACTTCCCCGCCCCGTTCCGGCCCAGGAGGGCCAGGAAGCCCCCGGCGGGCACCTCCAGGGAAGCCGCGTGGACCACCACGCGGCGGCCGTAGCCCAGGGTCAAGCCTTCGCAGGTGATCGCGCTCATGCCTCGCCTCCCTTCCCGTCCAATCGCTGCCACGCCTCGGCCAGGGCCACCTGGACCTCGGCCAGGCCGAAGCCCAGGTGGCGGCCCAGGGCCGCGAAGCCCGCCGCCCCCTCCTCCAGGAGCGCCCCCCGTTCCCGGCGCCGGCCGTCCGGGTCCGCCTGGACGAAGGTGCCCTCCCCGCGCCGCACGGCCAGGAGCCCGGCCTCCACCAGGTGCTGGTAGGCCTTGGCCACCGTGGCCGGGTTCACGGCCAGGTCCCGGGCCAGGTCCCGCACCGAGGGGACCGGGTCCCCCGTCCCCAGGGCGCCCGCGGCCACCAGGCGCCGCATGCCCGCCTCGATCTGCTTCCAGATGGGCACCGCGGACGCGGGATCCACCTGCAATGCGCTTCGCATGATGACCTCGTGTATCAGTGTAGTAATACACTAAGTCATCCCTGGCCCCTGTCAAGCCCCCTCGTCCGGCGCAAAAAAAAACGGGGCCCCTCGCGGGGCCCCGTTCCTGGCGTACCGTCCCGGTCGGGATCAGTACATGTCCTCCATGCCGCCCATGCCGGGGGCGCCGCCCATGGGAGCGGCCTTCTTCTCTTCGGGGATCTCGCACACGATGGCTTCGGTGGTGAGCATCATGGCGGCCACGGACGAGGCGTTGCGCAGGGCGCTCTTGGTCACCTTGGCGGGGTCGATGACGCCGAAGGCCACCATGTCGCCGAATTCGCCGGTGGCGGCGTTGAAGCCGAAGTTGCCCTTCTCCTCCTTGACGCGGTTGACGATGACGCTGCCTTCCACGCCGGCGTTGTTGGCGATCTGGCGGAGGGGCTCCTCCAGGGCCTTCTGGACGATGGCGACGCCCGTGGCCTGGTCGCCAATCGCCTTGACGGCGGCCAGCTTGGGCAGGGCGCGGAGCAGCGCGACGCCGCCGCCGGCCACGATGCCGTCCTCGACGGCGGCCTTGGTGGCGTGCATGGCGTCCTCGACGCGGGCCTTCTTCTCCTTCATCTCGGTCTCGCTGGCCGCGCCGACCTTGATGACGGCGACGCCGCCCACGAGCTTGGCCAGGCGCTCCTGCAGCTTCTCCTTGTCGTAGTCGCTGGTGGAGATCTCGATCTGGGCGCGGATCTGCTTCACGCGGCCCTGGATGGCGTCGGTGGCGCCGGCGCCCTCGATGATCGTGGTGTTCTCCTTGTCGATGACGATCTTCTTGGCGGTGCCGAGGTCGGCCAGCTGGAGGTTCTCGAGCTTGAGGCCGAGGTCCTCGGTGATGGCCTTGCCGCCGGTGAGGATGGCGATGTCCTCGAGCATGGCCTTGCGGCGGTCGCCGAAGCCGGGGGCCTTGACGGCGGCGATGTTCAGGGTGCCGCGGATCTTGTTGACCACGAGGGTGGCCAGGGCCTCGCCGTCGACGTCCTCGGCGATGATCAGCAGGGGGCGGCGGCTGTTGACGACCTGCTCCAGGAGGGGCAGGAGGTCGCGCATGTTGGAGATCTTCTTCTCGTAGATGAGGACGAGGGGGCTCTCCAGCTCGACCTTCATCTGGTCGGGGTTGGTGACGAAGTAGGGGCTGAGGTAGCCGCGGTCGAACTGCATGCCCTCGACCACGTTCAGCTCGGTGTCGCGGCCCTTGGCCTCCTCGACGGTGATGACGCCGTCCTTGCCGACCTTGGCCATGGCCTCGGCGATGATCTTGCCGATCTCCTCGTCGCCGTTGGCGGAGATGGAGCCGACCTGGGCGATCGCGTTGCCCTCGACGGGCTTCTTGATCTCGTCGATGGCGGCCACGACGGTGTCGACGGCGAGGTCGATGCCCTTCTTGATCTCCATGGTGTTGGCGCCGCTCACGACGGCCTTGATGCCTTCCTTGTAGATGGCGCGGGCCAGCACGGTGGCGGTGGTGGTGCCGTCGCCGGCGATGTCGGAGGTCTTGGAGGCGACCTCACGCACCAGGGAGGCGCCCATGTTCTCGTGCTTGTCCTTGAGCTCGATCTCCTTGGCGACGGTGACGCCGTCCTTGGTCATGAGCGGGGAGCCGAACTTCTTCTCGATGAGGACGTTGCGGCCCTTGGGGCCGAGGGTCACCTGGACGGCGTCGGCGAGCTTGTTGACGCCGCGCAGAATGGCCTGACGGGCTTCCTCGGCGTAGATGATGGACTTGGCGGTCATTGTGTCTTCTCCTGGATGGTGGGTTCGATGGTTAGCCGACGATCGCGAGGATCTCGTCCTCACGCACGATCACGTGGTCCTCGCCCTCGATCTTCACCTCGGTGCCGGTGTACTTGCCGATGAGGACCTTGTTGCCCACCTTCACGCTCATGGGCATGCGCTTGCCGTCCTCGGCGAACTTGCCCTCGCCGACGGCGACGACCTCGGCCTCCATGGGCTTCTCCTTGGCGGTGTCGGGGATGATGATGCCGCCCTTGACGGTCTCGGCGGGTTCGCAGCGCTTGAGCAGGACGCGATCGTAGAGGGGCTTGATTGCCATGATTGGCCTCCGATGGAAGGGTCCCGGGGGTCCCCGGGGCTGTTAGCACTTACTATCAGCGAGTGCTAATCTAGCACCCCTCGTTCCCGTGTCAAGGGGATTTTCGACATTTCTGAGCAACATGGACTAAGGTTTTATTAGGCATCGATCATACCATTTGACCGGAACGAGACCGGGCGCAGGCCCCTTCCATGGCGCTAGACTGGAGGGATGAACGAACTCCCCCTCCTGATCGAACTCCAGGGCGTGCACGACGGATTGCGCGTCATTCACCGGGACCTCTCGGACTTTCCGCCGGAACTGGCGGCGCTCGATACGGAATTGAAGACCCTGGCCAAGAAACTGGAAGAGGCGGGCAAGGCCCTCGCCTCCGCCCAGGGGCAGCAGACCACCCTGACGGCCAACTTGGCCTCGGCCCAGAAACTGGAGGACCAGAGCAAGGCGGCCCTCAAGGAAACCCGCCACAAGGTCCAGTTCACGGCCGCGATCCGGGAACTGGACGAGCGCCAGCGCCAGAAGGCGGCCGTCGCTCGCCCGCTGAAGGAGGCCGAGACCCGGGCCGGGACCCTGGAAAAGGCCATCGAGGAGATGGAGGCCCGCCGGATCCAGGCCCAGGCCCAGTTCGACGAGCTCCACCGCATCTTCCTCTCCGGGCACGAGAACCAGGTGGAGGCGGAACGCCGTCTCCTCGCCCGCAAGGAGGAGCTCCGCCAGGCCCTCCCCGCCGCCACGGTGACCCGCTTCGACCGGCTCATCCAGCATCGCCAGGGCCGGGCCGTGGTCACCCTCGAGAAGGGCAACTGCGGCGGCTGCAACACCCGCCTCCGGACCCCCCTCATCGCCCAGCTGCGCGAAGAGAAGCACATCATCTGCGAATCCTGCCAGCGGATCATCCACGATCCCCAGCGCCCGTGAACCCCCTCGCCGCCCGCGTCGCCCGCCTTCGGGCCCGTATCCAGCGGGCCTGCGAGGCCTGCGGCCGCGACCCCGGGGAGGTCGAGCTGCTGCCGGTGTCCAAGCGCCAGCCCGCGTCCCTCGTGCGGGAGGCCATGGACCTGGGTTTCTCGCGCTTCGGTGAGAACTACGTCCAGGAAGGCGTCCTCAAGGCCCAGGACCTGCCCGGGGCCGCCATGGTGCTCATCGGGCCCCTGCAGCGGAACAAGGCCAGGCCGGCCCTGGCGGCCTTCCAGGAACTGATGACGGTGGACCGCCCCGAGCTGGCCCTCCGCCTCCGCCACCTGGCCGCCGAACTCGACCTGGTCCGCCCCGTGTGGCTCCAGGTGGACCTCTGGGGCGAGGCCACCAAGGTCGGCGGCGCCGCGGGCGAGGCCCTGGACGCCGTCCTCGCCGCCCTCGAGGGCGATCCCCGGCTCCCGGTCCGCGGACTCATGGCCATCCCGCCCCCGGAGGATCCGGAGGCCTTCCGGGCCATGGCGCGCCTGCGGGAGGAGCTCCGCCAGCGCACGGGGCTCGCCCTCCGCCTGTCCATGGGCATGTCGGGGGACCTGGAGGAGGCGATCCGCGCCGGCACCGACCAGGTCCGCATCGGGACGGCCTTCTTCGGCACCCGCCAGGCCCCCCTCGTTTCCGAATAGGCCCTGACCGTTTTTTTTGTCAAAAATTCACAGTCCTTGTCCTATCCTTCCGGTATAGCCTTGGGCCATATCATCCAGCCAGGCAGGAGCCCCCGATGGATTTCTGGAAAACGCTGAGCATCAGGAAGAAGCTGATCTACTCCATCATCGCCCTCACGGCGCTCCTGGCCCTGGCCAGCAGCGCCATCTCCGGCTGGATGATGCACGCCACCCAGAGCGACGCCATGTGGACCAAGGGCCACAGCCTGTCGGCGGTCCTCGCCGAGGCGGCCACGTCCTCCTACCTCTCCGACGACCTGGGCACCACCACGGGCGCCTCGGAGCGCGCCCTGGAGTTCGTCAAGGAGGACAAGGACGTCAGCATCGCCGCCATCGTCTCCGTGGACCAGGCCACCAAGGCCGCCACGGTGAAGTACCAGAAGCGCTTCCGGGCCGACGCCAAGGTCGACACCGCGGCCCTGGCCGAACCCCTGGGCAAGGGCTCCGACAAGTACGAGAAGAACGGCTTCATGATCGTCGCCTCGCCCCTGGGCAACGAGGCCCAGGACGCGACCCGGAAGGTCTACCAGCTCCTCGTCCTCAACACCGAGGGCATCTCCAAGGAGAACACCAAGAGCACCCTCGTCGCCCTGGTCCTGCTCGCCGTGATGGTGGGCCTCGGCTTCGTGGCCAGCCAGTTCCTCGGCAACGCCATCGTCAGCCCCCTGGAGACGATCCAGCACCGCATGCGCGACATCTCCGAGGGCGAGGGGGACCTCACGGCCCGCCTCGACGTCGACGGCACCGACGAGATCGCCCAGCTCTCCGTGAACTTCAACCGGTTCGTGGAGAACATCCAGGGCATCGTCCAGCAGGTGATCGCCATCAGCACCAACATCGCAAGCGGGTCCCTGCAGATGACCGCGGGCATGACCGAGATGGCCTCCACCGCCGACGCCATCGCCCACACCGCCGAGAACCAGAAGTCCAGCGTCCGCCAGGCCAACGACAGCGTCGGCACCATCGCCAACTCCTCCAAGGTGATCTACGCCACGGTCAGCGACGCCCTCAGCGTCTTCGACCAGGCCCAGGAGGCCGCCGGCAAGGGCGGCACGGCCGTGGGCGCCGCCGTCAGCGGCATGCAGGTCATCAACCAGAACTCCAAGCAGATCGGCAACATCCTCAACGTCATCACCGAGATCGCCAACCAGACCAACCTCCTCTCCCTCAACGCCGCCATCGAGGCCGCCAAGGCCGGCGAGCACGGCAAGGGCTTCGCGGTGGTCGCCGAGGAGGTCCGCAAGCTGGCCGAGCGCTCCGCCCAGGCCGCCAAGGAGATCACGGCCCTGATCCTCACCTCCAGCAAGAGCATCGACGACGGCACCTCCATGGTGAACACCGCGGGCGCCGCCCTGAAGAGCATCGAGGAGGCCATCCGGGCCAGCGCCGAGCGCATGAAGACCATCGGCAGCCAGAGCCAGACCCAGAGCCAGGACAGCACCACGGTCGTGTCGGCCATGGGCAGCCTGTCCAGCATCGCCGAGGGCAACGCCGCCGCCACCGAGGAGATGGCCGCCACCATCCGCGAGACCACGCGCACGGTCAACGAGCTCAGCCACCTGGCCGAGACCCTCAACAACCTGGTGAGCCGCTTCAAGGTCTGAGCGCGGTCCACCCCGTACGCGGTAAGGCCGGCGTCCCGCCGGCCTTACCGCGTACGGGGGGCCCGGCCCGCCTCAGAGCAGCTTGATGAGGGGCATGGCCTTCCCGTCCGAGATCACCTTCACGCCCGTGCCCGAGACCAGCTTGACGCTGGGGTAGTCGGAGGAGCGGGAGCCGCTGATCTCGACCACCGCCGTCCCGGACCCGCCCCGGAGCTGGAGCTGGACCTTGTAGGACACGACGAAGCCCGTGATCTCCCCGTACCAGACATCCTGATTCTTGAGCGAGGCCGTGGATTTCGTGGAGTAGGTGTCGTGGGCGCCGGTGGCGTCGACCCGCCAGGTCGGGTTGAGCCGGGCCTTGGGCGCGCTCGCGGGGTTCTTGCGGGCGGACCAGGTATAGGCGTCGTAGAAGCTGACGGTGGAACCGTCCTTGCACTGGTAGAAGCTGGCCCCGAACGTCTTGTTCTGGGGGGCCTCGAACCTCACCACATGGGTTCCGGCCATCAGGGCCGCGGAACCGGCGAGCAAGGCGAAGGCGGGCCGAAGGCCCGGCAGGAGGCGGCGCATGGGAACCTCGAAGAAGGCAGGCCGCCGGCGGACCCGGGACCTGGGGTGGCGCACTCCCCGGAACGGGGGGATGGGTGCCCCAAGTATTAATTAATTATTACGCCTGTCAACCCGCGACCCGGGCTCAGCGGGCGTGGGAGGTGAAGCCCGCCATGATCGGGTGGTGCAGGGACAGGCCGCTGAGGACCTTGCCCCCGGGCCCCTGGGGGCTCTCCAGGCAGGTCCACAGGATGGCCTTGGCCACCTGGCTGGCCTGGATGGGGGCGTAGCGCCAGAGGGTGCGGCTCTGGGGCGCCAGGAGCTTGGCGGCGAAGAGGTAGGGCCGGGCCAGGAAAAGGGCGGCGAGGCGCTCGCCCAGGCGGAATTCCTCCCGCTTCCCCAGCAGGAGGGAGGGCCGCACGATCAGGTAGGGCAGCCCGCTGTCCACCAGCGCCCGCTCGGCCTCGGCCTTGGTCTGCAGGTAGAGGCCCCGGGGCCGGTTGGCCCCCGCGCTGGACACCAGGGCGAAGGTGGGCCGGTGCTCCAGCTCGGCCAGGCGCTGCACGAGGGCCTGGGGGATGGCCAGGTCCACCTCCCGGAAGGCTTCGGGGGAACCGGCCTTGCGCAGGGTGGTGCCGATGGCGCACACGAGGAGATCGCAGGGGATGTCCGCGCCCAGCCGGGCCAGGTCCGCCGGCGAGCGGAAATCGAAGGCCGCTTCCCGGATCCGCCCGGACAGGCCCCCCAGGGCGCCGGGGCGGCGCACGAGGGCCGTGACCTCCACATCCTCACGCCCGTCCAGTTGCTTCAGGATTTCCCGTCCGACCAGGCCCGTGGACCCGGCGACGACCACCTGCTTCATTCACTTGCCTCCTTGGAAATGGCGAGGAGCAGCCCCAGGCTGGCCAGGCTCGCGACCAGGCTGGAGGTCCCGTAGCTGATGAAGGGGAGCGGAATGCCCTTGTTGGGGGCGAGGCTCAGCACCACGCTCAGGTTCATGAGCGCCTGGAGGACCAGGAGGAGCGTGAACCCCATCGCGCAGAGCTTCAGGAAGCTGTCCCGCACCCGGCGCGCCACCCGGTAGCCCCGCCACAGGATCCCGACGAACAGGGCCAGGACGAGGACGCTGCCGATGAGGCCCGCCTCCTCGGAGATCACCGCGTAGATGAAGTCGGTGTGGGCCTCGGGCAGGTAGTTGAGCTTCTGCATGCTCGCGCCCAGACCCACGCCGGTGATGCCCCCGTTGCCCACGGCGATGAGGCTCTGGAGGGCCTGGTGACCCTTGCCCAGGGGATCGGCCTCGGGGTTGAGGAAGCTGAGGACGCGGGCCCGCCGGTAGGGCTCGAACCACACGAAGGCGAAGCCCACCGCCCCCAGGGCCGGGGCGGCCACGGCGAAGATCCAGCTGGCGGCGCCGCCCAGGAAGGTGACGAGGAGCACCACGGACAGGATGAGGAACGTGGTCCCGAAGTCGGGCTCCCGCAGGATCAGGGCCAGGGGGACCACCATGATGGCGAAGAGGGTGACGAGCTTGGGCACGGACTCCCGGCCCTTGTTCCACACGTCCCGGTGGCGCACCATCCACCACGCGGTGATGAGCACGGCCAGGGGCTTGAAGAGCTCCGAGGGCTGCAGGGAGGCCCGGCCGTAGCGCATCCACCGGTGGGCGTGGTTCTTGGCCGGGAAGAAGAAGACGGCCACCAGGAGCAGCAGGATGAGCACGTAGAGCACCTGGAGGGCGCGGGGGTTCTCCTTGATGACGAGGAGGTCGGTCTGGGAGAGGGCCAGCATGATGGCCACGCCCACGAAGCCCCCCACCAGCTGGTTCACGAGGAAGGTGGCCGCGGCGCTGTGGTTCTTGAAGGCCGAGGCGGAGAACACCCAGACCATGCCGACGGCCATAAGGGCCAGCGCGAAGAAGAGCAGAAGGCGGTCGATGGGTCTGCGGACGTCTGGACTCACGGCGCTCCAGGGGGACGAAACCCCCATTCTAGTGCAGCTTCCCCCAGGTCGCCTGAATAATCCGAGGGGAGCGGCCGCTGCACGTCCATCGGGGGCATCGCCCCCCAGGGCGTCGGGAAGGCCGTGCCTTCCCGAGTGTCGCCCCCTGGCGCGCCGGCAGGCCCGGGTTCCTCACCCGGAGCGGGCAAGGCCCCGCCTCCCCAAGGGACGGGCCGACGCATGCGGCGGCATGCATCGGCCCGGATCCTTCCCCTGGTCCGGAGGCTACAGGACCAGGCGCTCCTGGTACTCCCCGAAGACCCCGCGCATGGCGTCGCAGACCTCGCCCACCGTGGCCTCGGCCTTCACGGCGGCGAGGATGAGGGGCATCAGGTTGTCGGTGCCCTTCGCGGCCGCGGCCAGGGCTTCCAGGCGGGCCTTGACGGCGCCGTTGTCGCGCTCGGCGCGGTAGCGGGCCACCTGCTCCCGGCGGCGGGCGCCGAGGGCCTCGTCCACGCGGAGCAGCTCGGGCTTCTCCTCGTTCTGGATGGCGAACTTGTTGACGCCCACCACCACCTGCTCGCCCTTCTCCACCGCCTTCTGGTAGGCGTAGGCGGCGTTCTGGATCTCGCGCTGGGGAATGCCCTTCTCGATGGCGGTGACCATGCCGCCGGCCTCGTCCACCTTGGCGATGAGGGCCTCGGCCATGCGCTCCAGCTCGTCGGTGAGGCTCTCGATGAGGTAGCTGCCCGCGAAGGGGTCCACCACGTCGGCGATCCGGTTCTCGAAGGCCAGGATCTGCTGGGTGCGCAGCGCGATGCGGGCGCTGGCCTCGGTCGGCAGGGCCAGGGCCTCGTCGCGGCTGTTGGTGTGCAGGCTCTGGGTCCCGCCGAGGACGGCCGCCATGGCCTGGACCGTGGTGCGCACGATGTTGTTGTCGGGCTGCTGGGCGGTGAGGGTGCTGCCGGCGGTCTGGGTGTGGAAGCGGAGCATCTGGCTCTTGGGATCATTGGAGCCGAAGCGCTCCTTGATGATCCGGGCCCAGAGGCGGCGCGCCGCGCGGAACTTGGCGATCTCCTCCAGGAACTGGTTGTGGGCGTTGAAGAAGAAGCTGAGCCGCGGCGCGAAGGCCTCCAGCTTGAGGCCGGCCTTGAGGGCGGCCTCCACGTAGGCGATGCCGTCGGCGAGGGTGAAGGCGATCTCCTGGGCCGCGGTGCAGCCGGCCTCGCGGATGTGGTAGCCGGAGATGGAGATGGTGTTCCAGTTGGGCACGTTCTCCGCGCAGAACCCGAAGATGTCGGTGATCAGGCGGATGCTGGGGCGGGGCGGGTAGATGTAGGTGCCGCGCGCCATGTACTCCTTGAGGATGTCGTTCTGGATCGTGCCCGACACCTGGTTCCACGCCACGCCCTGCTCCTCGGCGACCGCGAGGTAGAGGGCCAGCAGCACGGAGGCGGGGCCGTTGATCGTCATGCTGGTGGAGACCTTGTCCAGCGGGATGCTCTGGAAGAGCACCCGCATGTCGCGGATGGAGCAGACCGAGACGCCGACCTTGCCCACCTCGCCCATGGCCATCTCGTGATCGGGATCCATGCCGATCTGGGTGGGCAGGTCGAAGGCCACGGAGAGGCCGGTCTGGCCCTGCTCCAGCAGGTAGCGGTACCGCGCGTTGGACTCCTCCGCCGTGCCGAAGCCCGCGTACTGGCGCATGGTCCACAGCCGGCCGCGGTAGCCGGTGGGCTGGACGTGGCGGGTGAAGGGGTACTGGCCGGGGCGGCCCAGGTCCCCGATGGGGTCGAAGGCCGGAAGGTCGGCGGGGGTGTAGCTGTTCTTGAGGGGAATGCCCGAGGACGTCTCGAAGCGCTTCTCGCGCAGCTTGGCCGGGTCCTCCTTCACGGACAGGCTCTCCTGGACCTTCTGGAGGTATTCGGGCGTGTACATGGGGCCTCCCATTTTCAACCCAGGGTACCAGGGGTCGACCGGGAAAAGGTCACACCTGCCGGCCCCGCGCGGCTCCAGCGTAGAATGGGGCATGCCCCACGCCGCCCCGCCCCCGCCCCCCGCCGTCCAGATCCTCCTGGGCGCCGATCTCTGGCAGGCCGGAGCCCCGCCCGTGGCCGGCCAGGCCCTGGCCGTCAAGGGCGGCCGGATCGTCGGGACCGGGCCCGCGGCGGACCTGCTCCGCGCCTACCCCCGCGCCGCCCGGGTGGAACTCCCCGGCGGCACCCTCCTGCCCGGCTTCATCGAGGGCCACGCCCACGTGCTCGGCCTGGGCCGCCTGGCCCGGGAGGCCGACCTCACCGGCGCCCCCTCCCTGGACGAGGCCCTGGCGCGGGTGGCGCGCTGGGCCGGCGAGGGCCACGGCTGGATCCAGGGCCGGGGCTGGGACCAGAACCTCTGGCCGTCCAAGACCTTCCCCACCGCAGCCGACCTGGACGCCCGCACCGGGGACCGCCCCGCCGCGCTGCGCCGGGTGGACGGCCACGCCCTCTGGGCCAACACCGCCGCCCTCCGGGCCGCGGGCATCACCCGCGCCACGCCGGACCCCCGCGGCGGCGCCATCCTCCGGGACGGGCGCGGCGAGCCCACGGGCATCCTCCTGGACGGCGCCATGGACCTGGTGGAGCAGGTCATCCCGCCCCCCACCGCCGCCGAGCTGGAGGCCGCCCTCAAGGACGGACTGGCCCGCCTGCGGGACCTGGGGTTCACCGCCGTGGCGGACATGGGCGTCAACCGGCCGGAGCTCGAGGCTTACCGGCGCCTGGCCAAGGCCGGCAAGCTCCCCATCCGGGTCTTCGCCTACCTGAACCACGACGCCCGGCTCATGGTCCAGGAGCTGCGCCACCCCCGGGCCGTCAAGCTCGCCTCCTTCCAGGTGCAGGGCGTGAAGTTCTACATGGACGGCGCCCTCGGCAGCCGCGGCGCGCGCCTCCTGGCCCCCTACGCGGACGCGCCCGGCCAGGGCCTCTGGGTCACCGATCCCAAGCGGGTGTCCGTCGACGCCAAGGCCACGATCCGGGCCGGCTATCAGCCCGCCATCCACGCCATCGGCGACGCCGCCAACCGGGAGATCCTGGACATCCTGGCCGCCCTGCCCCGCCCCAAGGGCCTGCCGCCCCGGGTGGAGCACGCCCAGATCGTGGCCCCCGCCGACACGGCGCGCTTCGGGGCCCTGGGCGTGGTCGCCAGCGTCCAGCCCATGCACTGCACCGACGACCACGCCTGGACCCCGGCCCGGCTCGGGCCGGAGCGGGAGGCCGAGGCCTACCCCTGGCGGAGCTTCCTCCAGGGCGGCGCCCTCCTGGCCTTCGGCAGCGACGCCCCCATCGCCGACGCCAACCCCTTCAAGGCCATCCGCGCGGCCGAAACCCGCCAGGACGCCGCCGGCGATCCGCCGGGAGGCTGGCTCCCCGCCCAGCGCCTCACCCGCGCCGAGGCCGTGGAGGCCTACACCCGCGGCAACGCCCGGGCCCTGGGCCGGACGGACCTGGGCGTCCTCAAGCCCGGCGCCGTCGCCGACCTCCTGTGGGTCCAGGCCCCCCTCGCCACCCTCGCCCCCGCCGACCTGGCCCAGGTCCGGCCCGGCCGCCTCTGGGTGAATGGCATCGAAGTCAAGCTGGAGCACCCATGACCCGTCCCGCCCCTCTGTTGGCCCCCTCCATCCTTTCCGCGGACTTCGCGCGCCTCGCCGAGGCGCTGCCCGTGCTGGACGACCGCTGCGTCGTCCACGTGGACGTCATGGACGGCCGTTTCGTCCCCAACATCACCCTCGGCATGCCCGTGGTGGCCGCCCTCCGCAAGGAGACCCAGCGCGTGCTGGACTGCCACCTGATGATCGTGGAACCGTCCCGCTACGCCACCGCCTTCGTGGAGGCCGGCGCCGACTGGGTCTCCGTGCACCAGGAGGCGGACCCCCACCTGCACCGCACCCTCGCCGCCATCCGGGACGCCGGGGCCAAGGCCGGCGTCGTCCTCAACCCCGCCACCCCCGTGGAGACCCTCACCGACCTCATGGGCGCCTTCGACTTCGCCCTCCTGATGAGCGTGAACCCCGGCTTCGGCGGCCAGAGCTTCATCCCGCGCACCCTGGACAAGATCCGGCGCCTGGACGCCATGCGGACCGCCTCCGGGGCCGACTTCCTCATCGAGGTGGACGGCGGCGTGGGCCCGTCCAACGCCCGGAGCCTGATCGCCGCCGGCGCCGATGTCCTCGTCGCCGGGAACGCCGTCTTCAAGGCCCCCGACCCCCGGGCCGCCGTGCGCGCCCTCCTCGCCGAGATGGACGCCGGCCGGTAGCAGCCCCCCCGGGAAGCCAGGACGGATCCGCACCCCTGTCGAGCCGCGGGGGGGCCCATCGCCGAGGTCCAGGAGCCCCCCGCGGCTTCAGGGAAGGGTCCGGCCCGCGGCCGAGGACCGCACCCCGGCGAGCCAGCCCAGTTCCCGCCACGTGAAGGCGAGTCCCTTGCGCAGGAACCCGGTGTCGGCCCCGTCCGGGGGGAGGCCCAGGAAGGCCTCGCGCACGGCGTGGGCCGCTTCCTCCAGGCGGGGCCGCCACAGGTGGTCCAGGGGGGCCGTCCCCGCCTGGAAGAGGGCGGCGCCGTCCCCTTCCCGGTAGGCCACCAGGGCCTTCCGGGCCAGGCGCTGGTCCCCGATCCCCACCGTCACCCGGACATGGTCGTCGAACTGCACCACCTTGATCCAGCAGCCCCCCAGCTCCAGCCACACGAGGCCATCGCCGCCGACCCCGCCCCCGCAGTGGCGGATCCCCACGCTCGCGCCGCCGCAGCGCCAGCCCCAGATCCGATCCGGTCCGTCCGCGTCGGTCTCCGCGATGACCGGCGGCAGCTTCCGGCCCTTGGGCGCCGGGGCCCCCTCCGTTTCCGGCGTCGCGGGGCGGGTGGCCGCCGGCACGCGGGAGGAGGGTTGGTAGACCCGGGACCGGGGCCGCTGGGGCGCCGGGCGCCCCAGGACCGGGAGTTGGCCGGCCGCGAGGGCCAGGGAGCTGGCGGCCAGGAGCAGGACGGTGCGGTGAACGGTGCGCATGGATCCCCCTCGGGCCCCCGGCGGGGGGCACATGAACCTCCAATGCCACCCAGGGGACCGAGGTTCCGCCCCCGATTGCCCCCCCCGGACCCGTCAGGCACAATGGAAGCCACCTTTCCCGGAGGCCTGATGCACATGTCCGATGCGCTGGTGTCCCCGGCGGTGGGGGGGGCCTTCTGGGCGGCATCGGCCTGGAGCCTCGCCCGCAGCGCCCGGAAGGGGACCCCGGCCGCGGCCCCCCTCACGGGGGTGCTGGGGGCCTTCGTGTTCGCCCTCCAGATGGTGACCTTCGCCATTCCGGGCACCGGCTCCAGCGGCCACCTGGGGGGCGGCCTCCTCCTGGCCCTCCTCCTGGGGCGGGAAGCCGCCTTCCTGACCCTCGCCTCGGTGCTCCTCGTGCAGGCCCTCTTCTTCGCCGACGGCGGGCTCCTCGCCTATGGCTGCAACCTCTTCAACCTGGGCTTCATCCCCGTCTTCATCGCCCATCCGCTCCTGGTGCGGCCCGGGGCCGGCCGGCGCGACCTGGGGATCGGCGCGGCGGCCGTCGCCTCGGCCCTGCTGGGGGCGGCGGGGGTGGCCTTCGAGACCCGGCTTTCGGGCATCACGGCGCTGCCCCTGGGCGCCTTCCTCTCGGCCCTCCTGCCCATTCACCTGGTGATCGGCCTGGTGGAGGGCCTGGCCACCGTGGCGGTGGTGCGCTTCCTGCACCGCGCCCGGCCGGAGCTCGTGGAAGGGCCGAGCCGGGGCGGATGGCGGGCCTCCGCCCTCGTGGGCCTGCTGGCCCTGGGCACGGCCGGGGGGCTCAGCGTCCTCGCCTCCCGCGCCCCCGACGGCCTGGAAGGAGCCATCGCCCGGGTGGCCGGCGCCGAACCGGCCCCGGCCGGCGACCGGATCCACCGCGCCCTGGCCCGGGTCCAGGCCCGGGCGCCCCTGCCCGACTACGCCCCGCCCGGCGCCCCCGCCACCCCGGCCCGCACCTCCCTGGCCGGCCTCGCCGGCGGCGCCCTGACCCTGGCCCTCGCTCTGGCGGCGGCCCTGGCCCTCCGGGCCTGGCGGAAGGCCGCCTGACATGGGCTTCCGGGCCGCCGCCCTCCATCACTTCGCCACGCTCGACGAGCTGGCCCACGGGGATTCCCCCATCCACCGGCTGGATCCCCGGGCCAAGGTCGCGGCCACGGCCCTGTTCATCCTCGCCGTGGCCAGCTTCCCCCGCTACGCCGTGGCGGCCCTCGCGCCCTACGCCCTCTTCCCGGCGGCCCTGGCAGCGCTGGGGGGCGTCCCCGCCGCCTTCCTGGGGCGCCGCCTCCTGGCGGCCCTGCCCTTCGTGCTCTGCCTGGCGGCCTTCAACCCCCTCCTTGACCGGGTCCCCGTGGCCGACCTGGGCGGCGCGGCCCTCACCGGGGGCTGGGCCAGCTTCGCCTCCATCCTCCTGCGCTTCGCCCTCACCGTGAGCGCCGCGGTGGCCCTCGCGGCCACCACGGGCGTGGACGGGGTCACCCGGGCCCTGGAGCGCCTGGGGGCCCCCGCCGCCTTCACGCGCCAGCTGGCCTTCCTCCACCGCTACGCCTTCGTCCTGGGCGAGGAGGCCTTCCGCCTGAACCGGGCCCGCGCCCTGCGCGCCTTCGGGCGCCGCACCTCGCCGGCGGAGTTCGCCTCCCTCGCGGGCCACGCCCTCCTGCGCGCCTGGGACCGGGCCCGCCGCGTGCACGTGGCCATGCTGAGCCGGGGCTTCACGGGGCGCTTCCCGGACCGGCGCCCCCTGGCGTGGCGCCCCGCCGACACCGCCTTCCTCGCGGCCTGGGCCGCCTTCTTCGCCTGCGCCCGGGTCTGGGACCTGGCCTCGGCCGCCGGCGCCCTGATCCTGGGAGGCCGGCCGTGAGCGCCCCCATCCTGGAGGTCCGGGACCTCGCCTACGCCTACCCCGACGGCACCCGGGCCCTGCGCGGCCTCGCCTTCGCCCTGGCGCCCGGGGAGCGCGTCGCCGTGGTGGGCGCCAACGGGGCCGGCAAGTCCACCCTCCTGCAGCACCTCAACGGCACCCTCCTGCCCGCCGCGGGCACCGTCGCCGTGGGGGGCGTCCCCGTGGCCCCGGCCGCCCTGGACACCGTGCGCCGCGCGGTGGGCATGGTCTTCCAGGACCCCGACGACCAGCTCTTCATGCCCACCGTGTACGAGGACGTGGCCTTCGGCCCCCGGAACCAGGGCCTCCCCGAGGCCGAGGTGGACGCGCGGGTGCGGGCCGCCCTGGAGCAGGTGGACGCCCTCCGCCTCGCGCCCAAGCCCCCCTACCGGCTCTCCGCCGGCGAGAAGCGCCGCGCGGCCCTCGCCACCGCCCTCGCCCTGGAGCCCGACATCCTCGTCCTCGACGAGCCCACCTCCGGCCTGGACCCCCGGGGCCGCCGCCAGCTCATCGAGATGCTGCGGGCCTTCCCCCACGCCCAGCTCGTGGCCACCCACGACGTGGACCTCGTGCTGGAACTGTGCCCGCGCACCCTGGTCCTCCACGACGGCCAGCTCCGCGCCGACGGCCCCACCCTCCCCCTCTTCCGCGACGCGGACCTCCTCGCCGCCTGCCGCCTGGAAAAACCCCTCGCCATGCAGGGCTGCCCCGTCTGCGGCCGCTAGCTCACCCTTGCCAGCCCGAAGGATCGGAACAAGGTGGTTCCGGTGATTCGATCTGCGGACACTAGCAGCCATTCGGACGGCCTTTACCCAGCCTGCCCTCGGTTTTTCCTCGGGAGCCTTGGGGACGCAGCCTGGCCCGTGCGTCAGTCCACGGGCCCGGCGAGCGCCTCGATCACGTGCTGGACGAAGCGGGACACCTCCATGGTCGCCAGGAACGTCGCCGCCAGATCCGCGGGCCGGGGCTCCACCGCGGCGGTCGCCTCCAGCCGGTCCAGCAGCACCGCCTCCAGGTCGTCCAGGGCCCGGAGGCCGGCGTGGGGCCGCATCCAGTCCTCGCCGCCCTCGCGCCAGGCCTCGATGAGGGGCTGGAGCTCGAAGGCGTCGTAGTGCTCCTCGGCCAGCGCCCCCAGGACGTCCTTGGACGCTCTGGGCGACCGGGCGTGGAAGGTCCGGGTGCGGGTGTACGCGTGGCCCTTCCCGTCGGAGACCGTGAACGTCACCCACGCGTCCCGCCCGGAGCCCCCCAGCGCGAAGACCAGCCGCAGCCCGCCCAGGCGGAGGTCATAGCCCGAGGGCCGGACCTCGATCCGGTACCCGAGGCGGGATTCCGCCGACCAGGTGACGGCCCGCTCCACGGGCGTCTTCTCCTCCAGGACCGGCGCCGCCGCCGGCGAGGTCAGGACCGGCACCGCGGCCGCCACCGGCGAGGTCAGGACCGGCACCGCGGCCGCCAGGGGCGAGGGGAGGTCGGACGGCTTCGGCTCCGCCCGGACCGCCTTCGCCTCCAGCTGGCCCATCCGCCCCAGGTCGGCCCAGGCCATGCGGGCCGCGGGCACCCAGGCCGGCTCCGGCGTCCGCGCCCGGCTCGCCTCCAGCTTCTGGCCCACATCGGCCCTCAGGGTCAGCAGGGTCTCCGAGGCCTCGGCCTCGCGGATGGCCTCCCCCGCCTTCCCGGCGAGCAGGTCCCGCCAGAAGGCCGCCTCCTCGACGCCCTCGGCCTTGGGGAATGTCCAGCGCCCCCGCGGGCCGGACACCTCCAGGGACCCCGCGAGGGTCCGCTCCACGTCCAGCAGCTTTTTCCCATCGACCAGGGCGTAGCCCCCCGGATCGATGCCCAGGGTCAGGCGCCCGACCTTGAAGGCCTGGAAGATCGAGGTCGGCCCGCTGCCGCCCTGCGGCGGGGGCGCCGGCGCGGCCTCCCCGAGGGCGGCCAGGGCGTCCAGGTCGGCCAGCACGCAGGTGAGGAGCGGATTCCGGAGCAGGGGCGCCCGCGTCCCGTCGGCGAGGAGCTTGGCCACCAGCGCCCGGCCCGCCTCCAGGTCTCCGGCCCCGTAGTGGCCCGAAGCGGCCTTCAGGAGGTCCGGATAGGTCCGCGACGGCGACAGGGCCCAGGGACCCAGCCCCTGAAACCGGACCTCCGAGCCCTTCCCGGAGGTGAAGCGGACCCGGGTCCGGTAGGCCCGGCCCTCCAGGACCTTCTGCAGGCGGTAGACGCCCTGGCCCAGCGCAAGGGTCGCGTTGGCCCGCCCCAGGCCCTGGGTGTCCAGGGTCAGGCGCAGGCTGGCGGATCCCAGGGCGTGGATCTCCGCATGGAGGACGGGTCCGGGGTCCTTCCGTTCGGCCTGGGGCGGCGCGGACCGCTTCCCGACGCCCCGGGCCATCCAGCCCAGGTCCTCCAGCGCGCGACCCGCCATGGCGGCCCAATCCGGCCGGTCCCCCTGAAGGGTGGCCTTGGCCACCTGCCCTTCCACCTGGCGCCGCAGCTCCGTCAGATCGGCCGGGTCCAGGCCCTCCCGGAAGGCCCGCCACAGGTCGCCGTCCTGGAGGTGGCGCCAGAAGGCGCCGTCATCCGTCGAGGACTTTCGCGCCACCTCCCACAGGGAGCGCCCGTCGGACAGCGCCAGCGGCCCCCCCTCGCGCCAGTCCACCAGGAGCTGCCTGGCGGGATCGAACAGCGCGTAGGTGTCCCGGTCGATCACCAGGTTCAGCGACTCGCTCCTGGCCGTGAGGCAGGCGTCCGAGGCCCCGTTGGAGGCGGTCGAGGGCGCCTTGACCTCCTCCGCGTCCCCGGCCCCTCCCTTCACGGGCTGGGCGGCCAGACAAAGGCCGGCGGCCAGGACCAGGACAAGGGCACGACAAGGCATGGGGACTCCCGGGCGCCCTGCGGGCGCGCTGCATTTACGGACAGGCCGGGCCAGATCCCGGGGCGTCCACGGAATGAATGAACAATAAGCGTTCCGGGTTCCCGGATCCCTCGAAGGGGCGCGGCGTCAATCCACGGGCCCGGCGAGCGCCTCGATCACGTGCTGGGCGAAGCGGGACACCTCCATGGTCGCCAGGAACGTCGCCGCCAGATCCGCGGGCCGGGGCTCCACCGCGGCGGTCGCCTCCAGCCGGTCCAGCAGCACCGTCTCCAGGTCGTCCAGGGCGCGGAGGCCGGCGTGGGGCCGCATCCAGTCCTCGCCGCCCTCGCGCCAGGCCTCGATGAGGGGCATGAGCTCGAAGGCGTCGTAGTGCTCCTCGGCCAGCGCCCCCAGGACGTCCTCCGAGGCCCTGGGGGCCCGGGCGTGGAAGGTCCGGGTGCGGGTGTAGGCGTGGCCCTTCCCGTCGGAGACCGTGAACGTCACCCACGCGTCCCGCCCGGAGCCCCCCAGCGCGAAGACCAGCCGCAGCCCGCCCAGGCGGAGGTCATAGCCCGAGGGCCGGACCTCGATCCGGTACCCGAGGCGGGATTCCGCCGACCAGGTGACGGCCCGCTCCACGGGCGTCTTCTCCTCCAGGACCGGCGCCGCGGGCGCGGGGAGGACGGGCTCCGCCGACGCCACGGGCGAGGGAAGGACGGGGCGGTCCGACCCCTGGCCGGTGTCCACCTGCACGGGCGTGGGGGCGGCCTGGGGCGCCTCCACACTGAGGAGGCGGCCCAGGTCGGCCCAGGCCCGGCCGGCGGCCAGGACCCAGGCCGGCTTGGGGCTCTGGCGCATCCCCGTGTACAGCCGCGCTTCCACCTGGGCCCGGAGGTCCTTCAGGTCCTCGGCCGGCAGCGCCGCGGCGCAGGCTCGCCCCGAGGGGTGTTCCAGGACCTGCTTCCAGAAGGCGGCCTCGTCTTCGTCCCCCCGCATCCCGAAGGTCCAGCGCCCGCCCTCGGAGGCCAACGCCAGGCGGCCCGCGACCAGCCGGTTCACCTCCTGGAAGCCCAGGGGATCGAGGAGCGAATACCCCGCCTGGTCAAGACCGAGGCTCAGGCGCCCGGCCTTGAAGGTCTGGAAGCGGGCCGGCAGCCCGCGCGCGGGCGTGTCCGGCGCTATGCGCTCCCCGCCGCTGGCCTCCGGAGGCTCGGCCGCCGCCAGGGCAGCCGGCGCGGAGGCCGGAACGCGTTCGGCCAGGGCGTCCAGGTTGGCCAGGAGGGCCTTCAACAGGGGCTCCCTGAGGAGGGGGGACCGGGGACCGTCCGCCAGGCATTGGGCCACGAGGGTCCGCGCCGCCGCCAGATCCTCGGCGGCGAAGGCGGCGCCAGCGCAGGCCTCCAGGAATTCCGGATAGGTCTGGACGGGATCCAGGGCCCAGGGGCCCAGCCATTCGAACTGGCCCGAGGGCCCCTGCCCCGCCTGGAACCCGACCTGGGTCCGGATCGCCTGGCCCTCCCGGGTCTTCTGCAGCACCAGGTCCCCCGTCCCGAAGGCGCAATCCGCCCGGGCCGCCGACACCCCCGTCGCGTCCATGGCCAGGCGGAGGCAGACCGCCCCCCGGCGGTAGACCTCCACCTGGAGAACGGGCACGCTGGCGTCCCACGCCCGCGGGTCCCCCTGGGCCTTCTCCGGGGCCTTCCCCCGGGCGCCCTGGGCCATCCAGGCCAGATCCGCCACCGCCTGGGCGGTCCACGGCGCCCAGAAGGGCCGCTGGCCCTTCCGGGTGCAATCGGCCCCCACCGCCTCCAGCCGGGCCTTCAGGGCCAGCAGGTCCTCCGCCACCAGCCGGTCCCCGAACCCGCCCCAGGCCGGATGGGCCAGGACCGCCTTCCAGGTGGCGGCCTCGTCCTTCCCGGTCGGCCGCAGGGACGTCGCGCGCCCGGCGGCGTCGAGGAGGACCAGGGGGCCCGCGCCCTCCCGCTGCGCCTGGACCTTGGCCCCCGCGTGGAAGAGGCCGTAGCGCGCCTCCTCCAGCACCAGGAGGAGGTCGCCGCTCCGGACGGTCAAATGGCTGCCGAAGCGGAACCGCTGGGCCGGCGTCTCCCGCTCCCCCTCGTCCTTCCGCTCCGCCTCCGGGGGATCCGGGCGGGACAGGACCGCGGGCTGGGCCGCCAGGGGGAGGGCGACGGCCAGGAGGACGGATAGGGGATGGGGGACCATGGCGCCTCCAGGCGTCCCCGGAAGCTCCGGGGGCGCACGGGGGATGAATGTTAAATCCATCCGTCAGGTTCCCGGATCCGCGCAGACCTTGGGTTCGCGCGGGCCTTGGGCCATGGCGCCCGGGCCCCGACGCGTTCAGCCCCGGCGTCCGCGCCCGGGTGAAGGCATAATGGCAGGCACCCCCCGGCTGGTTCGGGGGGTCCACCCTGCTGGAGCACTGCTCATGACGACCCTCAACCAGCGCCTGCTCGAGGCCCCCTACCCCGTCGTGGGGCTCACCGGAGGCATCGCCGCGGGCAAGACTTATGCGTCCCAGCGCCTGCGCTACCTGGGCTGGGAGGTGATCAACGCCGACCAGGTCGCCCGGGAAGTCGTCCAGCCGGGCACCCCCGGCCTGGAGGCCCTGGTCGCCGCCTTCGGCGACGGCATCCTCGCCGACACCGGCACCCTGGACCGGGAGAAACTCGGCGACCTGATCTTCAAGGACCCGGCCAAGCGGGAGCGCCTCGAGGCCATCCTGCACCCCCTCATCGAACAGCGTTTGTCTGAACGCCTGGCGGCCCTCCCCCCCACCATCAAGGGGGCCGTCCTGGACGCCGCCCTCTGGGTGGAGCGGGGCCAGGCCCACATCTTCGACGCCCTGTGGGTGGTCGACGCCCCCGACGACATCCGGCTCAAGCGCCTGATGGAGCGGGACGGCCTGGACACGGCCCGGGCCATGGACCGCATCTACGCCCAGAGCGCCGGCGCCGAGAAGCGCCTCCACGCCGACCAGGTCTTCCGCAACGACGGCCGGGACCTGGACGAGAGCCTCACCAAGGCCGAGGGCGCCCTCCTCGCCCACTGGAAGACGGCCCGCGAGCGCAAGTGGGGCCGCACCGGCACCTCCCCCTTCAGCCCCGAGGAGCTCCACGCCGTCCTCGCGGCCATGCTGGGCCGCGGCGGCGACTACGCCGAGATCTTCGTGGAGCAGCGGCGGGCCTGCGCCCTGGGCATGGACGACGGCCGCATGGAGGACGTGGCCGCCGGCGAGACCTTCGGGGTGGGCCTCCGCCTCATCGACGGCGAGGCCACGCGGTTCGCCGACCTCATCGCCCCCAGCGCCGAGGAGCTGCTGGAGGCGGCCCGGACCCTGGCGGCCCCCGGAACCGGGGCCCCCGTCGACGTGCCCGGCCTGGAGCGCCACCTCCTGCCCAAGCCCAGCGCCATCGAGCGGGAACCCACCGCCGTGCCCCTCCCCGAGAAGGTGGACCTGGTCCGGCGCGCCGACTACCTCGCCCGCCGCCGCGCCGAGGCCATCCGCCCCGGCGCCCTGCGCCAGGTGGCCGTGGGCTACGGCGACAGCACCCAGAACGTCTGGATCGCCGCCAGCGAGCGCGGCGCCTCCGGCTGGACCTCCACCCTGACCCAGGACCGCCGCATCCAGAGCGTCCTGCGCATCAACGTCACCGCCGGGGAGGGGGACCTCCTCCAGAGCGGCTACCAGGCCCTGGGCCAGACCCGGGGCTTCGAGCTCTTCCAGTCCCAGGCCGTCGAGGCCACGGTGTACGAGGCGGTGCGCCTGGCCATGCAGGCCCTGGACGCCAAGCCGGCCCCCGCCGGCACCTTCCCCGTCATCCTCTCCAGCAGCGCCGGCGGCACCATGATCCACGAGGCCTGCGGGCACGGGCTCGAGGCCGACCTCGCCCTGGCTGGCGTCAGCGCCTTCTCGGGCAAGCTGGGCCAGAAGGTGGCCGCCGAAGGCGTGACCATCATCGACGACGGCACCCTGCCCAACAAGCGGGGCTCCAGCGCCATGGACGACGAGGGCCGCGCCGCCCAGCGCGTCGTGCTCATCGAGAACGGCGTCCTCAAGGCCTACCTCCAGTCCCGCAAGACCGCCCGGCGCATGGGCGTCGAGCCCACCGGCAACGGCCGGCGCGAGAGCTACCGCCACATCCCCATCCCCCGCATGCGCAACACCTTCCTCGCCCCGGGCCAGGAGGATCCCAAGACCATCCTCGCGGACCTGGACCGGGGCCTCCTCGTCAAGCACATGGGCGGAGGCCAGGTGGACACGGTCACCGGCAACTTCGTCTTCCAGGTCACCGAGGGCTACTGGGTCGAGAACGGCGAAGTGAAGCACCCCGTGCGCAACGCGACCCTCACCGGGTGCGGGCCGGCCGTCCTCAAGGACCTGACCCGCATCGGCCGGGACCTCGACCACTTCGACATCGGCACCTGCGGCAAGGACGGCCAGGGCGTGCCCGTCTCCGACGCCCTCCCCACCATCCTCTGCCCCGCCCTCGTCGTGGGCGGCACGGCCGAACCCCTTCCGAGCGTGATCTAGCCATGACCGATTCCGGGATCTTCCAGTCCTTCATCCCCGAGGCCCTCGAAGGCCGCCTCCAGGAGGGCATCCGCCACGCCCAGGCCCTGGGCGCCGAGGGCGCCGAGGCCTTCGTCTCCGTCTCCCGCAGCCGCCGGGCCAAGGTGCAGAACGGCGCCCTCGAGGACCTCACCACGAGCAAGCGCGGCGGCCTCGGCGTCCGCGTCCTGCGTGGGGGCGCCAAGGGCGTCCGCACCGGCATCGCGACCACCACCGACCTGACCCGGGCCGACTTCCGCGACCTCTTCGCCCAGGCCTGGGAGCTCAGCGCCCTCGGCGACGAGGACCCCTGGACCCGCCAGGCCGAGCCCGCCGGCGCCGACGACCTGCCCTCCCGGTACGACGGCCGGGGCCAGTTGCTGGCCCCCGAGGACCGCATCCGCCGGGCCCTGGACCTCGAGGCCGAAGCCCGCCGCGCCTCCCAGCGCGTCGTCGCCGTCCGCGAGGCCTCCTGGGCCGACGGCGAGGGCGCCTCCCTCCTCCTGACCCAGAAGGGCGTCCGCGCCTTCGACCTGGGCTCCTCCTGCTCCGGATCCATCGAACTGGCCGTGGAGGCCGACGGTGACCGCCAGGCCGCCTGGCACTGGGACATCGGCCGCCACCCCGGCGCCCTGGACCTGGCCGCCATCGGCCGCGAGGCCGCCCTCAAGGGCGAGCGCAAGCTCCGCCCCGCCCAGGTGGAGGCCGGACGCTACAGCGTGGTCCTCCATCCCGAGGTCACCGTGGACATCCTGGGCATCGTCGCCGGCATGCTGAGCGCCGAGGCCGTCCTCAAGAAGCGGAGCCTCTTCGCCGACAAGCTCGGCGAGCGCATCGCCAGCCCCCTGCTCACCCTCGTGGATGACGGCCGCCTGCCGGATGGCCTGGGGTCCGAGCCCTGGGACGGCGAAGGCCTGCCCACCCGGCGCAACGTCCTCATCCAGGACGGCGTCCTGGGCACCTACCTGCACACCCTGCGCACCGCCGCCGAAATGGGCGTCGCCCCCACCGCCACCGCGGGCCGGGGCACCGGCAGCAACCCGGGCGTCACCACGTTCAACCTCTTCCCCGAACGGGGCGCCACCCCGGTGGCCGAGCTCTACCGGAAGGCCGGCGACGGCATCCTCATCACCGAGCTCATGGGCCTCCACACCGTGGACCCCGTCTCCGGCGACCTGAGCGTCGGCGCCAGCGGCATCCGCATCCGCGGGGGCGAGCTGGCGGAGAGCGTGGACCGCATGACCTTCGCCGGCAACCTGAGGGACTTCCTCACCCGCATCGAGGCGTTGGGGGACGACCTGCACTGGTACGGCAGCAGCGCCGGCCTTTCCATGCTCCTGGCCGACATGAGCATCGGCGGCTGAAAACCCCCTCCGCCCCGCCGTGGTAGGGTGGAGCAAGACCCAATGAAGAGGATATCGATGTCCCTTGAAGCAGCACGCACCTACCTCGCCTCCCCCCACCTCGAGCCCGAGCTCCGGGCCGAGCTGGAGCCCCTCGTCGCCGCCGCCGCCGCGGGCGACGCCGCCGCCGGGGTGGAGGTCAACGACCGGTTCTTCGAACCGCTGGCCTTCGGCACGGGCGGCCTGCGCGGCATCATGGCCGCGGGCCTCCGCCGCATGAACAAGCCCAACGTCCGCCGCACCACCCTGGCCCTGGCCCAGGTGGCCAAGGCCCGCGCCCCCCAGGCGAAGACCGCCCTCGTGGGCTTCGACACCCGGCTCCAGTCCGACGTCTTCGCGCGGGAAGCCGCCCGC
This sequence comes from Mesoterricola sediminis, assembly GCF_030295425.1. NCBI lineage: Bacteria > Pseudomonadati > Acidobacteriota > Holophagae > Holophagales > Holophagaceae > Mesoterricola > Mesoterricola sediminis. The sequence continues at coordinate 2,368,652 of NZ_AP027081.1, forward strand.
GTCCTGGCCGCCCAGGGGTACCAGGTGTACCTGGGCACCCGCCCCCTGCCCACCCCCTTCCTCTGCTACGCCATGCGCAAGCTGGGGACGGCCTGCGGCATCATCCTGACGGCCTCGCACAACCCCAAGGAATACAACGGCTACAAGGCCTACGACGACAAGGGCGCGCAGGTCGTGGCCCCCTGGGACGCCGAGATCGAGGCCGCCATGGCCCAGTTCCCCCTCGTCCCCGAGCCCCCCGCGGCCGAGGGCGACGCCCGCATCCAGCCCATCCCCGCCGAGCTCGAGGAGGGCTACCTGGCCCTGGGCCTCTCCCTCATGACCCGCCCCGAGGGCTTCCGCCCCGCCAAGGTCCTCTACACCCCCTTCCACGGCACCGGCATCGCCTTCGTGCCCGAGCTCTTCAAGCGGGCCGGGATCCCCCTCGAGATCTGCGCCGCCCAGGCCGTCCAGGACGGCACCTTCCCCACCGCCCCCCGCCCCAACCCCGAGGAGATCGCCGCCTACAAGGCCCCCCTCGCCGACGCGGAACGCCTGGGCGCCGACGTGGTCCTGGCCAACGACCCCGACGCCGACCGCATCGGCCTCGTCGCCAAGCGCAACGGGACCTGGGAGCTCATGAGCGGCAACGACCTGGCCGCCCTGACCCTCGACTACCTCTGCACCCTCAAGCGCCTCAAGGGCACCATGGTCACCACCGTCGTGACCTCCGACCTGCTGCCCGTCGTGGGCCGGCACCACGGCCTCGAGGTCATGTGGACCCTCACCGGCTTCAAGAACATCGCCATCTGCATGAACCTCATCGAGAAGCGGGGCGAGACCTACGCCTTCAGCGCCGAGGAGTCCTTCGGCATGCAGCTCAGCGACCAGATGCGCGACAAGGACGGCGTCCTGGCCTCCCTCGTCGTGGCCGAGATGGTCGGCTACTACAAGTCCAAGGGCATGGGCCCCTACGAGGCCGTGGAGGCCCTCAAGGCCCGCATCGGCGCCTACCACAACCGCCTCGTCAACCTCGAGGATCCCCGGCCCGGCGGCGCCGTGCGCTTCGCCGAGGCCATGGCCCGCATCCGCCAGGCCGGCCTGACCGCCTTCGCCGGCGAGCGCGTCGTGAGCTGGGAGGACTTCCAGACCGGCCTCTGGCACGGCGAGGGCCGCGAGGAGACCATCGTCGACAGCCCCGACCGCCGCGAAGTCGCCACGCCCATCGACCGCAGCAACGTCCTCAAGTTCCGCCTGGAGAGCGGCGCCTTCGCCGCCTTCCGCCCCAGCGGCACCGAACCCAAGCTGAAGGTCTACCTCCAGAGCCGGACCGATGAGGCCCTCCTGGACCGCATGGAGACCGAGGCCCGGCAGCTCCTCGGACTCTGATCCGGCGCACCGAACGAAGGCCCGGCACCGCCCCCAGGGCGCTGCCGGGCCTTCGGGCGTTGACCCCTCAGGGCAGGTCGGCGGGCGGGAGGGGCCCCCGCCTGGGCGGCACGGCCGCCAGCTGATCCAGGCGCGCCGCGTCCTGGTCGCTGAGCTTGCGCGTCGGCTCGGCTGGTGGGAAGAGCTCCGGCGCCTCCTCCTGGAGGAACCGCCGGGTCCGGGCCACGAGGGCGTCCATGTCCTGCAGGAAGCGCACCCGCTCCAGCTTGAGCGTGCGGATCTGCACCTCCAGCTCCCCCGAGCGGGCCGTGGCCTCCCGGAGCAGCTCGTCGGCCTTGAAATCCGCCTCCCGCAGGATCAGCGCCTTCTCCCGGTTCACCGCGTCGAGGATCTCCTCCTTCGTCTTCTGGGCGTTCAGGAGCGTCTCCCGGAAGATCCGGTCCTGGTCCTGGTACTGGCGGAGGTGCTCGCGCAGGTCGAGGATCTCGTTGCGCAGGCGCTGGTTCTCCTGCTGCACCTCCTCCCATTCCCCGGCCACCTCCAGGAGGAAGGCGCGCACCTCCTCCTCGTTGATGCCCCGGAAGGTCCGTTCGAATTCCCTGCGCTGGATGTCGAGCGGGGTGAATTTCATGGGAGGGCCCTCAGGTGAGGCCGCCCAGCAGCAGGCGCTGCAGGGCGAGGAGGATGATCATGGCCACCATGGGGCTGAAGTCCATGCCGCCGGCGGTGGGGAGGATGCTGCGGATCGGGTGGAGCAGCGGGTCGACGATGGCGTGGAGGGCCCGCACGAAGGGGTTCCGCGGATCGGGCTGCACCCAGGACAGCAGGCTCGTGATGAGGATGAGCAAGGTCAGCAAGGTGATCAGCTTGTCGGCCAGGAATACAAGAATGGGCATGTTCGGCACCTGTCACCGCCCATGATAGCCGGAACCGCCCTGTCGTCCCCTTGGACATGCCCCGGGAAGTGCAGTACAACGATGAAATGCGAATCGGGATCTCCTGCTACAGCACGTTCGGCGGTTCCGGGGTGGTGGCCACGGAAGTGGGGAAGGCGCTGGCCGCGCGGGGGCACGAAGTGCACCTGCTCAGCCCCTCCGTCCCTCCCCGGCTCCTGGGCTTCGAGGACCGGATCATCTTCCACGAAGTGACGGCCAGCCCCTACCCCCTCTTCGAGGCGGCCCCCTTCTCCATCGCCCTGGCCTCCAAGATGGCCGACGTGGCCGAGCACCACGGCCTGGAGATCATGCACGCCCACTACGCCATCCCCCATGCCTCCGCCGCCCTCCTGGCGCGCATGGCCCTCCAGGGGCGCCTCAAGGTCGTCACCACCCTCCACGGCACCGACATCACCGTCGTGGGCTCCGACCCCAGCTACCTGTCCATGGTGAAGCTCGCCATCCGCGAATCCGACGCCGTCACCTCCGTCTCCCAGTACCTCAAGGACGAGACCTGGCGCACCTTCCGCGTCGACCGCCCCATCGACGTCATCCCCAACTTCGTCACCGCGCCCGCCAACCCCAGCCCCCGCTGCCGCGAATGGCTGGCGCCCTGCGACATGCCCATCCTCACCCACATCTCCAACTTCCGCCCCGTCAAGCGGGTGATGGACGTCATGAGGACCTTCGAGCGCGTCCGGCAGGAGCACCCCTGCCGCCTGGCCATGGTGGGCGACGGTCCCGACCGGGTCGAGGCCGAGACCTACGCCCGGGAAAAGGGCTTCGCCGACGAGGTCCGCTTCACCGGCAAGACCCTGGACATCGAGAAGGTCCTGGCCTGCACCGACGTCTTCCTCCTCCCCAGCGCCACCGAGAGCTTCGGCCTCGCCGCCCTCGAGGCCATGGCCCACGGCGTCCCCGTCATTGCCACCCGCGTCGGCGGCCTCCCCGAAGTCGTCCGCCACGGCGTGGACGGCTACCTCGAGGCCCTCGGCGACACCGAAGCCATGGCCGACGACGCCCTCACCCTCCTGCGCGACCCCGTCCTCCGCAAGCAGATGGGCGCCTCCGCCCGGACCCGGGCCCTCGAGACCTTCGAAGAGAAGCCGATCATCGACCAGTACGAGGCCGTCTACGAACGCTGCCTGGCCGTCCCCAAAACAACAGTGGATTTCGGGGGATCTCCACGTTAGACTAGGCGTTCCGGCTGGGTAGCTCAGGTGGTTAGAGCGAGGGTCTCATAATCCCTAGGTCGACAGTTCGAGTCTGTCTCCAGCCACCAACACAAAGCCCCTGAAACCAAAGGTTTCGGGGGCTTTCCTTATCGGCCCGGAAGCCGGCATCGCTGCGGAAAAGTGCCCGGAAAGCGCCCAAAACGGATGGTGGGTGAAGCGGTAGAGAAGCTGAGGTTCCCCTGGGTTCCTCTCCGCCCGCCATCCATCAAGGGGCCTCGTGGCGGTGCCACAAGTCGGCTTCTCAAAGCCAGCGGCCTACGGTAGGTATGATCTCCTCTGTGCGGCCCATACGTTGCAGCCCACCTGAGTTGGTCGGAGAGTGGGTCTGCCGGGGGGCCGTGCCCCGTTCCCGCCAGACAATAGTTAGTAAATCGGGCTCGCAGGAACACGAGCGTACGCCTTGACCGGCGCGCTGACGCGCAGCCCGATCTTACGTTCTTGGACAGGCCCGTAGCGGCAGGGGGCCGGCGCAACCGGGCTATGGGGATTTCGAAATGGGTCGGAGCCCGGGAGGGGACCCGATGGCTCCCTGGATCGTTCCGTGGGGCTCAGATCCGCCCTTCGGGATCACCGTTCCCGGCGGGATGCTGAGGTGCAGGCAGACCCCGGTCCAGCCACCCCAACCGGGCAGGCCGGGAGTTGATGTCATGGGCGTTGTGGGGACGGTCAGCATGGATCGTCCTCGGGCGGTGCGCGGATGGTGGCGGGCAGGGGTGTCCGACGGAGGGCCCCGCCGCAGACCGGGCAGGTCTGGGATTCGCGTTCCACCCGTTCCAGGTCGGATGGATCCTTCCGGGGCTTCTTGCAGGTCCCGACGATGGCCCTGGCCTTCTCCAGAAGGCCGCCAGCCTGGAGGGAGCCGTAGAGGCCGGCATGACGGATCTTGTGGAAGCCCGGGGGGAGGACGTGCTGGACCAGGCGCTCGAGGAACTCCACGGGGTGGACCGTTGCAGTGTTGCCGTTCTTGGTGGCGAACGTCACCCGGTCCTCGGTGACGTCCAGGAGCCGGGAGTTGGCGATGCCGACCCGGTGGGTGTACCGGGCCAGGTAGCCGGCCACATGGCTGGAGTGCCCGAACGGCTTCTTGGCGTGGACGCCCCAGTCCAGATCGCTGACCGTGGCCATCCGACTGGCGTAGAGTTCCTTCGGGACCTCAGGGAAGGCGCCCTTCGCCTGGAGCCGGCCCAGGGCGTTGAGCATCTTGGCCCGGAACACCTCACCCATCATGGCCACCGGGAACAGGTAATTCTTCCCGCTGGGGATGAAGCCTCCGCCGTCGAGGGCGAGGCCCCCGGCGGTGACCAGCACATGGAGGTGGGGGTGGAAGGTCAACTCCCGGGTCCAGGTGTGCAGCACCAGCAGCAGGCCGGGAATGGCCTTCAGTCGGCTCCGGAACAGCTTCAGGAGGGTCTTCGTCGCTGCCCGGAACAGGGCGCCGTAGAACTTGGCCGGATACTGCCGGGCCAGGAACCGCAGTTCCGCCGGGAGGGTGAACACCAGGTGGAAGTGGGGCACGTCCAGGAGGCGCTGGGTCTCCTTGTCGAGCCAGCGTTCCTGGGCCAGGGCCTGGCACTTGGGGCAGTGCCGGTCCCGGCAGGAGTTGTAGGCGATCCGCTCGAAGTCACCGTGCTCGCAGACCTCCTTGTGCCCGCCCAGGGCCGCGGTGCGGCATTGGCCGATGGCCGTGAGGACGCGGCGCTGCTGCCGGTTCAAGGCAACCCGGCTTTCCAGGGCGTCGCGGTGGAGGCGGACGATGTCGGCGATGTCGAAACGGGGTCGGGTGAACCCCACCGCCCTACTCCGGCAGGTCCTCCAGAGGGCTTCGCACGGCGGCGATCTGGCCTGGCGCCACCTGGGTGTAGATCTGGGTGGAGGTGATGCTGGCGTGGCCCAGGACCACCTGGATCTTGCGCAGGTCCTCGCCGCTCTCCAGCAGGTGGGTCGCGAACGCGTGGCGCAGAAGGTGGGGGTTCACGAACTTGCCGATGCCGGAGACGGCCGCTGCGCAAAGGAGGGCGCGCCGGGCGGTGTCCGCGCAGAGGGGCCCTCCCGACTTGGAGGCGAACAGCCAAGGCTTCGGGGGCTGCATGTGCTTGTAGTAGGTCCGCAGCGCCCGGTAGAGCTTGGCCCCCATGGGCACCATCCGGTCCTTGCCGCCCTTTCCATCGCGGACGTGGATCACCTGCTGCATGGCGTCGATGTCCCGGGTCTCGAGCCGGCAGGCCTCGTTGATCCGCAGGCCGGTGGCGTAGACCAGAGTGAAGAAGGTGCGGTATTTCGTGGTGGTGAACCCGTCCAGCAGCCGCGCAACCTCAGCCTGGCTCAAGGTGGAAGGCAGGTGGGCCTTGGCCTTGGGGACGGTGATCCAGGCCACCTTCTCGGGCTGGCCCAGGGTCCGGGCATAGAGGAACTTCAAGGCTGAGTAGTGGAGGGCCAGCCGGGAGGCTCCGATGGCCTGCTGCCGGAGGACGTCCACCCACCGCCGCACCGATTCCTGGCTGGCGTCGCATGGGTCGTGGCCAAGGAATTCCTCGAAACGCCTCACCGATGCGACGTACTGCTGGATCGTCTTATGGGCGCGGTTCGCCATTTGAAGGTCCCCGGCGAACCGGGACAGAGATAAACTGACCGCCATTGCAGTCCTCCATGAATGTGGGGCTGGTGCTGTAACACCGCCACATCCATGGGGACTGCAAGCTGTAGATCCCGCAAGCCTTATTGGACGATCAGGCTGGACGGACGCTGATCACCCCTGCCGCGAAGCGGCTTCGTCCAAGTTGACAGTTTGAGGTGAAGGAAATCCCCCAACAGGAGAGGATTTCCCCATGAGCAGAAACAAGCCCCAAACCCTTCCGGAGGGTGCCGCCGGAACGGAGCGTAGCGAAGTGGAGGCGGCACCCTCCGGGCGCCGCGGCGCCCCCGGCCGGCGTTCCGTGGACGACAAGGTGGCCGCGTCGAACCAGTCCACCTAGCTCATCTGCAGCCCGACCACACTGCCGTGGTCCAGCACATGGTCGAAGTCTGTGAATGCATGGTCCTGGGCCTGGATCACACCCTTTCCCCCCCCTGCCAACAATGGTGAGACAGGAGTTTTCCGTAGGATTAGAGGTATGGCGTAGAGGGAAAGAGCAGCATGAGCAAGGTCGTGAAACTGGGCAGCGGGGAAGTGGACCCGACCCGGCCCAAGCGTCGTCGGTTCGACGTCAATTCCAAGCTGAGGATCCTGGCCGAGGTGGATACCTTCACCCAGCCCGGGCAGATTGCTGCCCGGGCTGGGTGAAGGGCTCTACTGGACGCATATCTTGCGATGACAGCGCGAGCGGGAGGACGGGATCCTAAAGTCCCTCCAGCCCGTGAAGCGCCCGGGGGACAGCTTTTCAGTCCTGGGCAACAACCCGGCTCAGGAGCCAGCAGAGGAGAGGGAACCAACCGATGGCCTGCATCAGCCACCAGCCGTGGTCCTTGGGGTTGACCTTCCTGGTGTGCAGGCTTGTCCGGAAACCGGCAATCCCCACCAGGAGGGTCAGGGGAAGAAACCAGATCTGGTTCATGGACATGGGTCCGGTGCGGGTTGGTTTCTGGGTGCGCCATCGGCCCGCAGGTAGCATTCCGGGCAGGCCTTGAGCAGGATGGCTGCGGATCGGCCATTGAGGTCGCACCCGTGTTCTTGGATGGCGATGGGATGGCAGCTGAGGCGGTTCTCCAATGGGGATCCGGTGACCCGGCAGATCCCCCTTGCCTCCGGACGGGGTGGCCCAGCGCGGAGCAGCAGGGCGGAACAAGGCAGGGCGGCCATCATGGGAGGGTCTCCTGAAGGCGGTCTAGAATTTGACGAGCATGGCCAAGGTCAAGCGGCTTTCGGTCTTGCGGAGGTCCGGGGCCCAGCCTGGCACGGTGGAACCCGGCGCCCCCTGGTTGCCTCCAGGCGGGGTCACGCCGCCGCTGCCAGCGAAGTAGGGCACGCTCGCGCCCCGCCGGTTGAACTCGCCCCGGAAGGTGATGAACGGGTTGGGCAGGTAGTCGTAGGTCACGGACCCATCCCAGGCGTGGTAGGGGTCGCCGGGGTTCTGGGTGAAGTAGGGGGTGCCGCTGGTCGCCGTCGCCCCGTTGATGGGGGGCATCAGCACGAGGTATCTGCCGGGGTTGGAGATGGCACCACCGCCCAGGGTGATGGCGTGGCGATCGTGGGCGAACCAGAACCGCTGGTAGAGCATCCAGCCCGCGAAATACTGCTTGGGGGCGTCGGGGGCCCCGGACCGGCTCGCTCCACCCCCCTGCTCATCACCGAAGTCGAAGGTGAAGGACAGGGCCATCTTGTCCAGCGGGGCCGACGGCCGGTCGTAATACTTCCACTGGATGCTGTTGTCCGTGTGGCGGCGGGTGCGTTTCCGGTTCCCCAGGGTGTCGGCCCCCAGGATGTAGTTGTTGGAGATGATGGCGAGGTCAGCTGTAGGCCGCCAGGTCAGGGAGGCCCCCACGCCTGGCGTGTTGTTGAACATGTTGTAGGACTGCCAGCCGTTGGTCAGCCAGAGTTCCAGTTTCAGCCGGTCGGACGGAAAGACTTGGAGCCGAAGCCCGTTGAAGAACCAGGGCGTGTTGCTGGAGACGTAGGATGGCTGGTACGCCCAATTGTCGAAATTGTAGTAGCTGAACAGGCCGATGTAGGACATGAAGATCCCGGCGTCCAGGTTGACGCCATGGAGGGCGTCCCAGTGGTATCCGCCGTAGGCCTCCGATACGTAGCGGTAGGCGTCGCCGGTGTTCCACTGGCCCTTGGCTGTGCTCGCGTCGTTTCGGGGGGTCATGGTCGCGTAGAGCCCGAACTGGGTGAGCAGCCTTCCCCGGACATGGTTCCAGTGGAAGTCACCGCCGACCGCGAGTTGCTGCACATGGACTTCGTTCGTCCTGCCCAGTTCGCTGGAGCCGGTCAAGGTGTGGTCTTGCGGGTGATTGAAGTCGTAGACGAAATTGAGGTCCGCCCGGAATTCCCCGGTGAAGTACTTGGTGTCAAGCAGCGAATCCGTCTGCCGGGAAGTGCCGTTGAGCCACGTGAAGTCAGCGAAGGCGAAGGGCTCCGCCTGGAGAGGTGCCGCGCCCGGGCCTGGTGGCGAGGACAATCCTGCGGCGGCTGGGCCGCCTTTGTCCGGTGCACCCTGGGGAAAGGCAGGGACGGCCAGGCCGACACCAAGAACAAGCAGGAAGAGGGTTCGCATGGGAACTCCGATCGGCCCGCCGGGATGGCGAAGAGCCGCCATCACCATCGGTCTTCCAGCGTCAAGGCCGGATCAAGGTTGGCCCCAAAGGCATCAAACTTGTGTCAAGGGCCCGCTCCAAGGCCACCGTGGCGGGTGGCAGGATCGCATTCCCTGAAGGTGGATGGCCCCGGGTTGAATCCGGGGGTTTACTCCTAGCGGACGGTCAAGCCACGCACTCCAACCGGAAGACCGTTCGAGTCTTTCTCCAGCCACCCCCACGTTAGGCCCGAAACCACCTGGTTACGGGCCTTTTCCCAAGGGCGCGGAACCCAAGGGGCCCGATCCGGTTGATTTCCCGAAAGCCAACCGGATCGGTTGATTCGCACCGTCCCCGCCGCCGGCCGGCTCCGATCTGGGCTACCCTGGCCTTCCCCGGATCGCTCCCCCTCCGGCGGTGGATCCCATGGCCCCCAACGCGCCCGAAGCCCTTGCCGCCCAGCTGGAAGCCCTCTACCGGGCCGAGGCGGGGCGGATCCTGGCCACCCTCATCCGGCTCCTGGGGGATTTCGACCTGGCGGAGGACGGGCTGCACGATGCGTTCGCGGCGGCCCTGGAGGCCTGGGCCCGGGACGGGGTGCCCGACCATCCGCGGGCGTGGCTGGTCTCAGCGGGGCGCTTCAAGGCCATCGACCGGCTGCGGCGCCGGGCGAGGACCGACGTGCCCATGGCCGCGGTGCCGGAACCGGCGGATCCGGACGCCCTGGCGGGTCTGGAGGCCGAGGACCCGGAGGTCGCGGACGACCGCCTGCGCCTCATCTTCACCTGCTGCCACCCGGCGCTGGCGCCGGAGGCCAGCGCGGCCCTGACCCTGCGGGAGGTGTGCGGCCTGACCACGGAGGCCATCGCCAGCGCCTTCCTCACCCGCCCCACCACGCTGGCGCAGCGCATCGTGCGGGCCAAGGCGAGGATCCGCGAGGCCCGGATTCCCTACGAGGTCCCGGGCCGGGCGGACATGCCGGCGCGGCTGGACGCGGTGCTCCAGGTCCTCTACCTGGTGTTCAACGAGGGGTACGCCGCCTCCTCCGGGGCGACCCTCACCCGGCCCGACCTGTCGGACGAGGCCATCCGCCTGGGGCGGCTCCTGGTGGAGCTCCTGCCGGACGGAGAGACGATGGGGCTCCTGGCCCTGATGTTGCTGCACGAGGCCCGCCGCCCGGCCCGCATCTCCCCGGAGGGGGATCTGGTCCTGCTGGAGGACCAGGACCGGTCCCGCTGGGACCGGAGCCGGATCGCGGAGGGGCGGCGGTGGCTGGACCGGGCCATGGCCTCGGGCCGGATCGGCCCCTACACCCTCCAGGCGGCGATCGCGGCGGTCCATGCGGAGGCCCCCCGGGCGGCCGCCACGGACTGGACCCGGATCATCGGGCTGTACCACCTCCTGGGGCGCGTGGCCCCCTCCCCTGTGGTGGAGCTCAACGCGGCGGCGGCGGTGGCCATGCGGGACGGGCCGGAGGCCGGGCTGGCCCTCATCGACGCCCTTCTGGCCCAGGGCCACCTGGCGGACTACACCCCGGCCCACGCGGCCCGCGGCGACCTGTGCCGGCGCCTGGGGCGGACCGGGGAGGCCCGGGCCGCCTACGCGCGGGCGCTCCAACTGGCCCGGCAGGAACCCGAGCGGCGCCACCTGGCCCGGCGCCTGGCCGAATTTCCGTAGGATGTCGATCCGGACCCTCGCCCGACGACTACAGGGGAAGGCGCTTCCGCCTTCCCCCCAGGAGCTCCCATGAAATACATCTGTTTCGGTTACTTGGACGTTCCCGCGTGGAGCCAGCTCTCCCCGGAGGAACAGAACGCCCGGATCGACGCCTGCTTCGCCTACGACGCGGAACTGAAGCGGAACGGCAACTGGGCCGGCGGCGAGGGCCTGCAGGGCCCGGAGACGGCCGCGATGGTGCGCTTCGACCAGGGCCGGGTCACCGTGACCGACGGCCCCTACGCCGAGACCAAGGAGCTCCTGGGCGGGCTCCTGATGCTGGAGGCGCGGGACCTGAACCACGCCATCCAGCTCATCTCGAACCACCCGGGGGTGACGATGGGCCCCTGGGAGATCCGGCCGGCCGCGGACCTGACGGAGATGATCCGCGCCAGCGAAGCCCGGCGGCGTCTGGCTACGCATTAGAACGCCCTTTATGGCGTCGCCAGGCTAGGCCGTCAGGTTCCGCAGGTCCTCCAGGAGTCCGGGTCCGGTGGGCGCCCAACCGAGCGCCTCCCGGGTCCGGGCGCTGGAGGCGGGGATGTCCCACGCCGCGAAGGCCGCGAGCCAGCCGAAGTGACCCTCGGCCTCTGCGGGCGCGAGGGCGGTCACGGGCACCCGGAGGGCCTCGCCGATGGCCTCCGCGATGGCCCGGAAGGGAACGCCCTCCTCCGCCACCGCGTGGTAGCGCCCGCCGGCCTCGCCCCGCTCCAGGACCAGCCGGTAGAGCCGGGCCGTGTCCAGCCGGTGCGCGGCGGGCCAGCGGTTGCCGCCGTCGCCCACGTAGGCGGAACGCCCCGCGGCCCGGGCGAGCTCGAGGGCGGGGGTCACGAGCCCCTGCCGGCGCCTGTCGTGGATCTGGGCCAGGCGAACCACCCGCACATCGCCGCCCCGGGCCGCCACGGCGTCCGCCGCCTCCTCCGAGGCGGCGCGGGGGATGGCCCCGGAGGGGGCCGGGGGATCCGATTCCAGGGCGGTCCGCCCGGGCCGCGTCACCCCCATGCCGGTGCCGGAGGTGACGATCAGGGGGCGGTCCGAGCCGGCCAGGGCCGCGCCCAGGGCCTCGACGACCCGGCGGTCCGCCTCACAGTTGGCCTCATACCGGGAGAAATCGTGGTTGAAGGCGGTGTGGATCACCGCATCGGCCCGGGCGGCGGCCTCCCCCAGGCCCGCCAGGTCCTCCAGGTCGCCGCGCTGGACCTGGGCCCCGGCCCGGGCGAGGGCTTCGGCCCCCGCGTCGGAGCGGGCCAGGCCCAGCACCTGGTGGCCCGCGTCCAGCAGTTCCGGCACGAGGGCCGAGCCGATGAACCCCGTGGCGCCGGTCAAGAAGATCCGCATGGTCCTGCCTCCAGACGTCGACGCGCCGCCGGAAGGGCGGCGCAGACCCAGGATGGGGGGCGCGGCCAGGACGATCCAGGGTGTATAGTCCATATCTTCTATGTGATCGTCCAGAAGCCATGGATCCCCTCTCCTCCGTCCTCACCCTCCTGAAGCCCCGCAGCTACATGGCCGGCGGCCTGGACATGGGCGAGCCCTGGTCCCTGGCCTTCGGCCGCTACGAAGGGGTCAAGTTCCACGCCCTGGTGTCGGGCGCGTGCTGGCTGGCGGTGGAGGGCGTCGCGGCGCCCCTGCGGATCGCGGCGGGCGACGGCATTCTGTTGCCCTCCGGCCGCCCGTTCCGCATGGCCAGCGACCTGGCCCTGCCCCCCGTGGAGGCCCTGTCCGTCATCCCCCAGCCCTTGAACGGCGGGATCTTCACGTACCACGGCGGCGGCGCCTGTCTGGGCCTGGGCGGCCACGTCGCCCTCTCCGGCGATTCCGCCTTCCTCCTCGAAGGGCTGCCCCCGGTGATCCACCTGGCGAAGGCCTCGGACCGGGCAGCCATGCGCGGATCCCTGGAGCAGATGATCCAGGAACTGCGCGAGCCGCGGCCCGGCAGCGCCCTCATCGCCCAGCACCTGGTCAGCGTGATGCTGGTGCAGGCCCTGCGCCTGCACCTGGAGGCCGGGGCCGGCGGCCTCGGATGGCTGGCCGGCCTGGCGGATCCCCAACTCCGGGCCGCCCTGGGCTGCATCCACGGTGAACCGGCCCGGGCCTGGACCCTCCCGCACCTGGCGGCGCGGGCGGGCATGTCCCGGTCCGCCTTCGCCCAGCGGTTCAAGGCGGTGGTGGGCACCGCCCCCATCGACTACCTGATCCGCTGGCGCATGCGCCTGGCCGGAGACCGCCTGGCCACCTCCCGGGACACCCTGGCGGAGATCGCGGCGGCCGCGGGCTACGCGTCCGAAAGTGCCTTCGCCATGGCCTTCAAGCGGGTCATGGGGTGCCCACCGCGCGGCTATGGGCGCCGGCGGCAGGCGGAAGCCGCGGCCCGGCCCCAGGCCCTGGAGCCCCCCGACCCTTGACGGAAAATTGAGCATATGACCACAATGACCTGGGATGCCGCCCGTGCCTTGGGCCGCTTCCAGGAGGTTCGCCATGTCCGCGCCCGCCGTTCCACCCGCCTCCGCCCGGGAGGGGGCCCCGTCGTCCCGTCCCACGCCCGGGGAACCGGCCCTGGTTCCCGGCGGGCTGCGCCTGGCCCTCGTGACCCGGCGGGAGGGGCCCCTGGCGCCCTTCCGGGCGGCCCTGGAATCCCACGGCTTCCAGGTGGACGTGCACCGCTCCGGCTGGGACCTGCTCCGGACCGCCCCGGGGCGGGGCTGGAGCCTGGTCGTGCTCGACGGCCTCCAGACGGAGGTCCTGGCAGAACGGGGAGCCGTGCCTGCGGCCGTGATCACCGAGCTGCCGCCCGCGGCCTTCGCGGCCGCCACCGCCGGCCTGGCGGTGCTGTGCGCGCTGCCGCCCGCGCCTGGCGCGGCCGAGGCCGAGGCCCTGCTGGCGCGCCTCCGCGCCGCCGGGGGACTGGACCCTCGGATCGAGGCCGCCCAGGTCCGGCTCGACGCGATGAGCCGGAGACACCACCCCCACTGCGTGGTCTGCTGGGACCGGCATCCCTTCGGCCTCAAGGTGGACTACCGCGTGACCGGCGAGCACCGCGTCGCGGGCGTGTTCGACTGCGGCAAGTCCTACGAGGGCTATGAGAACGTGCTCCACGGAGGCGTGGTCTCCAGCCTCCTGGACGGCGCGATGGCGAGCTGCATGCTGGCCAGGGGCATCGAGGCCTACACCGTCGAGCTCCGCCTCCGGTTCCGGCGGCCCGCGCTGATCGGCGAACCCGCGATCATCCGAGGCGAATGGCTCCGGAACGAAGGGCCCCTCCACCTGCTGCAGGCCTCCCTCGAGCAGGGCGGCCTGGCCCGGGCCAGCGCCCGCGCGAAGTTCTTCGAGGGCACGCCCCTCGAGCCCAGCCAACCCATGCCTGGCGGCCCAGGGGTGCGCCCCCTCCTGAGCCAGGCCCGCAAGCGTCTCTCCTGACGCAAGGAGCATCCATGGACACCCGCACCCTGGGATTCAACACGAAACTGGTCCACGCCGGCATTCCCCACGATGCCTACGGGGCCGTGGTGACGCCCATCTACCAGACCTCTACCTTCGCGTTCGACGACGCCCGCCAGGGCGCGGACCGGTTCTCGGGCGCCGCCGGGGGCTACATCTACACCCGCATCGGCAACCCCACCACGGCCGCCCTGGAGGAGAACGTCGCCCAGCTCGAGAACGGCTTCGGCGCCACGGCCATGGCCAGCGGCATGGGCGCGGTGAGCACCGTCTACCTCGCCCTGCTGGGCGCCGGGGACCACATGGTGAGCACCGATTCCGTGTACGGGCCCAGCCGCGGGCTCATGGAGAAGCACATGAGCCGCTTCGGGGTGGCCTCCACCTACGTGGACACCTCCGACCTGGAGAACCTCCGGAACGCCATGAGGCCCGAGACCAGGCTCGTCTACGTGGAGAGCCCCTCGAACCCCGCGATGGCCGTGACCGACATCAGGGCCGCGGCCGACATCGCCCACGCCGCCGGCGCCCTCCTGGTGGTGGACAACACCTTCGCCAGCCCCCACCTCCAGAAGCCCCTGGACCTGGGCGCGGACGTGGTGCTGCACTCGGTCACCAAGTTCATCAACGGCCACGCCGATGTCGTCGGCGGCATCGTCGTCGCGAAGACCGAAGCCCTCCACAAGCGGATCCGCGCCATGCTCGTGAACCTCGGGGCGAACATGGACCCCCACCAGGCCTACCTGGTCAGCCGCGGCCTCAAGACCCTGGCCCTGCGGGTGGAGCGCGCCCAGGAGAATGCCCGCGCCGTGGCGGCCTGGCTGTCGGAGCATCCCGCCGTGGCGTGGGTGAGCTACGTCGGCCTGCCCAGCCATCCCCAGCATGCGCTGGCCCGGCGCCAGATGTCGGGCCCCGGCTCCATGATCGCCTTCGAGCTGAAGGGCGGCGTGGAGGCCGGCCGCGTCGTCATGGACAGCGTGCGCCTCGCGGGCCTCGCCGTGTCCCTGGGCGGCGTGGAGACCCTCATCAGCCACCCCGCCTCCATGACCCACGCCGGCATGGCCCGGGAGGACCGCCTGAAGGCGGGCATCACCGACGGCCTCGTGCGCCTTTCCGTGGGCATCGAGGATGCTGCGGACATCCTCGCGGACCTCGGCCAGGCCTTGGCCCGGGCGGCCGGTCCTCAGGCGGGCTGACCCAGGGCCGCGGGTCCCGGCAATCGCGCGGCCACGGCGAGGAGGTCGCGGATCCGCGCCAGGTAACGCTCCACATGGATCTCCCAGCTGTAGCAGGCCCGGACCCGGCGGATCCCGGCCCGCGACCAGCGCTCCCAGGGCCCGGGATCGGCCAGGGCCGCCTTGATGGCGGCGGCCATGGCCGCCGGCTCCCGGACATCCATGAGCAGGCCGTTGCGGCACTGGGTGAGGATGTCGCGGGGCCCGCCATTGTCCGTGGCCACCAGGGGCAGGCCGCAAGCGGCGGCCTCGATCAGGGTGAGGCCGAAGGTCTCCGAGAAGGAGGGGTTGAGGCAGAGCCCGCGGCGCTGGGCCGCGAGCCGGTACAGGTCGGGAATGTCCGCGGGGGCGTGGCCCTTGGGGATGGCCACGTGGCCGTGCAGGTCGTGGAGATCGATGGCCAGGAGGAGTTCGCGCCAGACGGTGCGGGCGGGTTCGGGCAGATCCCGCAGATCCTCGCGGCTGCCGCCGATGATGGCGAGGTTGGCCTGGCGCCGCAGGTCCGGGTCCCGCCCGAAGGCGTGGACGAGGCCCACCAGGTTCTTCCGCGGGGCGGGCCGGCCCACGCAGAGGAGCAGGGGCTTGGCCGGGTCCCGCAGGAAGCGGTCCACCTGGGCCGCCACCGCGGGCGCCCCGGCCCCGCGCCGGAGCGGGGCGAACCGGGCCAGATCGGTGCCCGGGGGCAGGACCACGGCCCGGCGCGGGTTGAAGGCCCCATACCCGGCGTACTGTTCCTCGAGCTCCTGGCGGGTGCTGGCGATGACCAGGGCCGCCTGGGAGAGCACCGCTTCCTCCGCGCGGATGCGCCGGGCGAATTGGAACTGGCGCTCCAGGGCCGCCTCCTGGCCACCGGCCGCGAGCAGCGCCGCCTGCTTGCACCGCCCCAGGGAGTGCCCCGTGTGCACGAAGGGAACCCCCAGCATGCTGGAGAGCCGCATGGCCACGTACCCCGCGTCCGCGTAATGGCTGTGCAGGAGGTCCGGAAGGCGGCGGGCCCTGCGCGCGAAGGCCAGGTAGGCTTCCACCAGGCCGTCCAGATGGTCCCAGAGCCGCTCCTTGCGGACGTAACCCTCCGGACCGCACGGCAGGCGGAGGATCCGGGCCCGGGGCCCCAGGCGCTCCACCGGCTCCGCGTAGGCCGGGCCCGCCCCGGGATCGCACACCCGCCGGGTCAGCAAGTCCACCTGGGCCACGGCCGGATGGCGACCGAGGGCCCGGGCCAATTCGAGGACGTACAGCACCTGCCCCCCCGTGTCGGGATCCCTCCCCAGTTCGGGGTCCACGCCCCGGATCAGACCATGGACGCTGATCAAGAGGAGGTGGAGGCCCGGCCCGCTCATGCCGGCGCCCCCTGCCCCACGAGCCCCCAGGCCTCCAGGAGCCCGAGGATCCCCGCCGGCCCGGGCGCGGGCGCCGGGAAGGCCCGGCCGGGAAGCAGGCCGTCCCGGCCCGGAGCGAGGCCGCACCCGGGCAGGAGCCCCGCCCAGTGCGCCCTCCGGAGGAGGCCCAGGTCATTCTCGGAATCGCCAAAGGCGACGAGGGGCAGACCGGGCGCGTGGGTCCGGCCCAGGGCCTCCACGGCGGTGCCCTTGTCGACCCCTTCGGGGAGGATGTCCAGCTCCCGGCGGCCGGAGGCCAGGACATCCCCGGTCAGGCCGCGGAGGACCAACCGCAGTTGCAGGTCCACCGCCGCCTGCTGGAGATCCCCGGGGTCGTCCACGGTCAGGCCGATCCGGCAGGGAGCATGGACCCCCGGCTGGAACCGGACACCCCAGGGGAGTCCCTCCTCCGCCAGGCGCGCCCTCAGGTCTGGATCCCAGCGGGCGCGGACCCAGGCGGCGTAGGCCGCGTCCTCCTCCCAGCCGCCCTCCGGGCGCCGGTGATGGATCCGCGTCCCCACGTCCGTCACCAGGTGGTGGGGGAACAGACGCACGTGCCTGGCCAGGAGGGCCAGGGCCGAGGCGAAGCCCCGCCCCGTCGCGAAGGTGAGCACCAGGCCCGGGATCCGGGCCACGGCCGCCTCCAGGCGCCGGAGCGCCCCGGTCTGTCCCGGGGCGGGGATCCAGGTGCCGTCCAGGTCCGAGACGAGGTGACAGGTGCTGGGTTTCGCAGGCAGGGCCATGGTTGCCTCCTGGCGCGGTTCGATCCGCATCCAGGAAGGCGGCCCGACCTTCCCCTTGCCTGCGCCCCCGGAGGGGACGCACCCGACAAACAGAGTCTCCGGGGACCGGAGCTAGGAAAGAACCAGCATCAGGTTTCCCAAAACCTGACGGAAGGACGGCTGAAAAATTAGTTTGCATTGCAAAGCATATGAATGTCAAGGGGCGGAGCCCCGCGTCCCCTCAGCGCCCAGCGCCCGCCGGGCCCGCGGCGCCCAGGGCCAGGTCCAGGGCCCTGTCCAGGACCTCGTCCCGCCCCGCCCGGAGGCCCTCCAGGGTGCGGGCGACGGGAAGGGTGGGCAGGATGCCCACGCCGGCCAGGGGGGTGCCGTCGTGCTTGGGCACCTTCATGCCGGTCCACGCGATGCGCAGGCCCCCGGCCAGGAAGGGGTTCACGTTGCCGTCCACGCCGGCGGTGGCCTCGCCGAGGATCTCGCCGAGCTTGTAGTGCTCCACGAAGTCCATGAGGAGCTCGGCCTGGGAGATGGCCCGGGCGTCCACCAGGAAGAACCGACGCGCCTCCAGCTTCGGGGCCTCCGGCTGGATCGACCACCCCTCCCGCTGGAAGGTCAGGTCCCCCCGGTCGGGCCGGGTGATGACGGGGACCAGGAAGGGCGGGGTCTGGAGCGGCGCGTCCGTGAAGTGCGCGAAGAGCTTCTGCCAGGCCCCGAAGGAGGGGTAGCCCCGCATGTCCAGGACCAGGGCCCGGGCGCCGCCGATGGCCTGGAGGGTGGATTCCACGGTCTCCCGGGTCAGCCGGGCCAGGTCCACGTACCACACCCCGGGGCGGAGCTCCACGCAGGCCCCGGCGGGCCGGGGCTCCCGGGGCACCGTCTGCCGGAAGGGGCGCTGGACCCGGACGGTGCGCATGGCGCCGTCCTCCCCGCGGAGGGTCAGCTCGACGGACCCCGCGGGCCCCTGCAGGAGGCCCGTGGCTTCCAGGTACCGGAGCCCCTGGGTCGAGGAGGCCGGCAGCGTCGGGGCCAGCTCCGCCACCGCGCGGGCCGTGGGCACGCCGTCCACGGCCACCAGCACATCGCCCGCGTGGACCGTGGCCTTCAGGTCCTCGGCCACGCCGCACACCGCCAGGTCGGAGCCCACCCAGGCCAGGGAGAGGCCCGGCCCCGCCTCCACCTCGCGCCAGAGGGGCGACACGTAGCCGTGGGCGTCCTGGAGGCTGGCCATCAGCGTGCGGACGCTGCGGAGGTAGGCCTCGGGGGAGGGGCTCTCCGCCACCTGCGCCAGGACGCGGGGAAGCTGGGCCGGCCAGTCCACCTGGGTCCAGTCGAAGTTGGGGTAGAAGTGCTGGATCACGTTCCACACCTCCACCACCGCCCCCAGGCGCGTGGCGCGGTCCTCCGCGTTGCCCGCGGCGGGGACGGGCCAGGTGGGCTCGGGCAGGATCCCGGGCGGGGCGGGCGCGGGGCCGGTGCGCGGCAGGGTCCGCCGGTGGCGGTCCGCGTAGCAGCCCAGGGGCAGCTGCAGCCGCAC
Source organism: Mesoterricola sediminis (assembly GCF_030295425.1). Taxonomy (NCBI): domain Bacteria; kingdom Pseudomonadati; phylum Acidobacteriota; class Holophagae; order Holophagales; family Holophagaceae; genus Mesoterricola; species Mesoterricola sediminis. The sequence goes on from NZ_AP027081.1 coordinate 2,387,458, forward strand.
CCCGCCCCCCAGATCGAAGCAGGGCGCCGCGACGGGCTCCGCTCCCGGCCGGCCCTTCCGCGCCAGGGGCGTGTAGGTGCGGGTGCTGCTGTAGACGCTCTTCCGGGAGAGGCCGACGCCGTAGTGGCGCCATTGGACCACCTGGGCGGCCTCCCGGGGCCGGGGGAGGGGCTGGGGCCGCTGCCCCGGCTCCAGGAACCGGGCCATGGGCGCGTAGGGCCCGAGGATCGCGCGCAGGCGCCGGGCCAGGTCCGCGTCATCCGCGGCCCCCTCCGCCGCGCGGACCCCGGCGCGGGCCACCTCGTCCCAGGGCGCGGCCTCCGCCGCGTCGGCGGGGTGGAAGAACCGTACGTAGCCGTAGGCCCGGGCGAAGGCCACCAGGTTCCGGAGCCCCCGGGGACCCAGGGGCCGCGGCGCCTCCGGGACGGGCGTGTCCCCCAGGGTCTCCAGGGAAACCTGGGCGAGACCGAGGCTTCCGCCGCCCCCCAGGAGCCAGGCGCCCACCACGATCCGTTCCGCATCCGGGGCCACGTCCCCCACGATCTCCGCGGCGGTCCAGGCTGTCGCCGTCACCGGACGGTCCCGCATGCCGTCGAAGAATCCCTTGGCCCCGCCTGGCCGGTCCACCCGCAACCACAGGTGGCCGGTCCCAGTCCCCCCGCCCTCCCGCTGAAGGAGGGCCGTCAACCGCACCCGCTTGCCCCGGAAGGGCCGGGCATCCAGCGCCTGCGCCAGGTTGGGGCGGGCGTCCTTGTCGGCCCCCTCGCCCAGGCGGATCACCACGCTGGGCCGGTCCAGCCCCGCCCCCGCCTCCCGCCGCGCGACCACCCCGCCCGGGGCGTTGACCCGCCACCCCGCGGGCACCCCGCCCGGCCCCGCCTCCTGGAAGCCCCCATTCCGCAGGCTTCGCGGAAGCGGAGCCGGCTGAGCGCAAAGTTGAACGAGCGACACGAAGCACGGAAGGAAGGCGGTGCGGAACATGGGGGTCCTTGCGGGGGGGCAAGGTCACTATACCGGGCGTTCCTGGGCGCAGGGTGGATCCCTCCGGCCACCCAGCCTGCCATACTGCGGACATTCCCCACCCCGGCCCTGGCCCTGAAACCTCCAAGGATTGCCCATGCTCCGCAGGATCCTCCTCGCAGCCCTGCTCCCGGCCCTCGGCATCGCCGGAACCCGGGACGCCCGCTGGAACAAAGTCGACAAGGCCATAGCCGACAGCCTCCCGGCCACCGCCATGGCCGAGTTGGAACCGATTTACCAGGAGGCCATCCGGGAAGGCGCCTATGCGGAGGCGGCCGAGGCCCTTTGCCTACGCATCGCATTGGAGGACCAGCGCGCTGGGCAAGGCTCCGCTGGAAGGGCCGCCAGGCTCCAGGAGGTCCTGCCCCAGACCCCGGAGGAGATGCGGCCCGCCCTCGATACGGTGCTCGCGCATTGGATGTGGGAATACTATCAGGCCAACCGCTGGTCCATCCTCGTGCGCAGGCCGCTCCCGGAGGGTGTCGCCGGGGATCTCACCACCTGGGACCTGCCCCGCCTCCTGGCGGAGGTCGGTCGCTGTTTCTCCCAAGCCCTGGCCTCGGCGGCGCGGCTCCAGGCGATTCCAGCCTCCCAATACGGCGAACTGTATCAAGGCGGCACGGTTCCGGACGTCTATCGGCCCACCCTCTACGACCTCCTGGCCCAGGAGGCGCTCACCTTCTACACCGCTGCTGAGCAGGCCGGCTCGCCGGCAGGATCCGCTTTCCGTCTGGAAGCGGAGGGCCCCGCCCTGGACACCGTGGAATCCTTCATGGCCTGGAGGCCAGCCGCGGCGGACGCGGGCTCCACGACCTTCAAGGCGGTCCGGCTCCTCCAGGATCTGTTGGCCTTCCACGCCCACGACGCGGACCCCTCCGCTTTCGCGGATCTCGATCTGCAGCGCCTGAATTTCGCAGGCAAGGCCGCCGAGGGTGAAGCACGGGTGCCGCGCTTCAAGGCGGCCTTGGCCCATTTCGCCGACACATGGGCCCGGCATGAAATTTCGGCGCGCGCCCTGGCGGACCTCGGAAACCTCCTCGAAAACGAGGGCGCTTCCCTCGAGGCCCAGCGCGCCGCCACCCGGGGCCTGGAAGCCTTCCCTGGGACGGCGGGCGGGAACGCCTGCCACAATGTCCTCCAGCGCGTCACCCAGAAGGCCCTGGACCTCTCGACGGAGCAGGTCTGGAACGCGCCCTGGCCGACTCTGGAGGTCACCTACCGGAATCTGGACCACATCCATTTCCGGGCCATTCCCGTTCAGGTCGACCCCTGGATGCGTTCCCGCGACCGGCTCCACACCTGGTTCAACCCGATCACCGATGGCGGTCTGCTGGAAGGCGAGCCGGCCAAGGTCTGGGAGGCGGATCTGCCCCCCGCCCCGGATCTCCGGACCCACCACCAACGCCTGCCTGTCCCCCAGGATCTCCGGCCAGGCCTCTACCTGATCGAGGCGAGCCCCGGCCCGGGCTTCGATGCTGAGACCCCGGGAAAGCGGGTCGCCGTCGTCTGGGTGAGCCGCCTGGCCCTGGTGACCCTGGAAGGCATAGAGACAGGCGGATGCGATGGACTTGTCCTGGACGCTGCTTCAGGTGAACCCGTACCCGGGGCCATCCTCAGGTCCTGGATCATCCAGGCCAAGGGCGCGAATCTGCCCGGGCCCGTCGCTCGCACGGACAAGGACGGCCGTTTCCATATTTCGCCAGGGAAATCCAATGGCGTTGGGTGGCTGGTGCTGGCAGAGGCCGGCGGCCACGTGGTCGCAGGAACTCCGGTCAGTTTGGGTGAGTTCAATGAGGAGGCGCCGACTCCCCGGCGACAGACCATCCTCTTCACGGACCGCGCCATGTACCGCCCAGGCCAGACCATCGCCTTCAAGGGCATCTGCGTCGAGGCATCCCAGGCGCGGGATGCGATTCGCACCCTGCCAGGGCTGAAGGTGAAGGTCATCCTCCAGAATGTCAACCGAGAACCCGTGGCCAATCGGGTCTTCGTCACCAACAGTTTCGGTTCCTTCAGCGGGACCTTCCCGGCCCCCCAGGGCGGCGCCCTGGGGGTCATGTTCCTCAATGCCGGCTCGCCGGAGGGGTCCGTGTCCCTGCGGGTGGAAGCCTACAAACGGCCCAAATTCACCGTGGCCGTGGATGAGCCCAGGGCGCCCGTGGCCCTTGGCGGGAAAGTCCACCTCCTGGGGCGGGCCAAGGCCTTCACGGGCGCCCCCATTGGTGGCGCCCGACTCACCTGGCGGGTGGAGCGGGAGACCAACCAGCCCTACCTGAATCGGCACGGCTGGCCCTCGCAGAGGCAAACGATCGCCCAAGGTGTGGGCACCACGGAGGCGGACGGCACCTTCAGCATCGCCTTTCTGGCCAACCCCGGCGAGCGCCTTCCCCACCGGATAGCCCCTGTGTTCTCGTTCACCCTGACCGTCGATGTCACGGACGAAACAGGTGAGACCCGGTCCGAGTCAAGGACGCTGCGGGCGGGACAGACCTCGCTCACAGCTTCGATCGAGGCGCCCCCATGGCGTACGGTCCAAGCTCCCGTGGGCCTCCAACTCCGCACGGCCTCTCTCGACGGTGACGGCCGGGCCTCGGAAGGGAGGCTGACGGTGCGGGCCCTGATGGCCCCCGCCTCCGTGACCCGGCCGGACCTCGACGGGCAAGCCGTCGGGGCCCAGGACGCGGTTCTCAAGGCATGGATCGCGGGGCCCGTGGTCGCGGCGCAGGACGTCCACATCGGCTCCACCGGCGCCCTGGAGGTGCCTGTGCGGCTCCCGGTGGGCGCCTACCGCGCCCTCCTGGAGACCCAGGATGATTCAGCACGGCCCGTCACGGCTGAACTGAGCTTCCTCGTGCTGGATCCCTCCGGGGAGCGCTTCCCTGCTCCAGTCCCGGATCATTTTGCCGCTTCGGCCGCGACCGTCCAACCGGGAGGCACCTTTACGGCCGTCTGGGGCACCGGCTATGCCCAGGGACAGGCCTTCGTGGAGGTGACGGCCCGTGGGAGGGTGCTGCAACGCTTCTGGACGCCGCCCGGCAGGACCCAGGCGCGCATCATCCAGCCGGTGACCGCCGCGCTCCAGGGCGGTTTCACGGTGCGGACCGTCTTCGTGCGGGAAAACCGGGCCTATGTCCATGAGCAGACGGTGGATGTTCCCTGGACAGACCAGCGCCTCGAGGTGACGTGGGAGCACTTCACGTCCCGGCTCGAACCCGGCCGGACCGAAACCTGGACCGCGGTGGTCAGGGGCCCCGGCGGCAGGAAGATCCCTGCAGAAATGGCCGCCACCCTTTACGACGCCTCCCTGGATGACCTGGTGAGGCACGCCTGGGAGACGGACCATGGACTCCTCCGGACCGAGCTCCCGGGCGGTTGGATTGTCTTCCATAATCGGTCCGCGACCTTCAGCATCATCGACAGGACCTGGACCCGCGCGGACCGGCCCGTGCAGTGGATCTACCGCAGCCTGCCGACCTCCATCTCGGCCGGCCTCTGGGGGGGAGGAGGCCTCCAAATGCTCCGCAGGAAGGTGGCAGGCGCCGTCGTGGAGGTGGCGGCGGCTACTCTCCGCGTCGACGCCACGACGGCCTTGACCGCCAGCAACCATTCCCTGGAACAAGTGGCCGCCCTCACCCCAGGCGTTGAAGCCCCTCCGCCTCCGCCTCCACCTCCACCTCCACCTCCACCTCCGTCGCACGCGGACCTGGACCGGACAGTGGCCCGGAAGGCCCTGGAGGCGACGGCGTTCTTCCTTCCCCACCTGACAACCGGCCCGGACGGGTCCATCCGGATGACCTTCACCGTGCCGGAGACCCTGACCACCTGGCGGTTCCTTGGGTTCGCCCACGACAGGCGCTTCCGCCAGGGTTCCCTTTCTGGCCAGGCCATCACCACCAAGGATCTCATGGTGGAATCCAATGCTCCGCGCTTCCTGCGGGAGGGGGACACGGTCGAATTTCCCGTCAAAGTTACCAACCGGTCCGCCCAGCCGCTGACGGGTCAGGTCCGGCTGGGCTTCACGGACGCCCGCACCGGCGAAGCGAGGGATCACCTCCTCGGCCTCGGGACCGGCTCGGACCAGGCATTCCACCTCCTGCCAGGAACCGCTCGAACCTTCTCGTGGAGGATCACGGTTCCCGCAGGATGCGGGTCCCTGACCTACAAGGCCGTGGGTGCCACGGCCGGCAGCAGCGACGGCGAGGAGGGCCCCCTGCCAGTCCTGAGCCGGCGCGTGCTCATCTCGGAGACGATGCCCCTCTTCATCCATGGACCGGGGGATGGCGCCTTCGCCTTCAAGCCCCTCCTGGCTTCGGCCCTGGCCCCCGGCCTCGAGCACCAGAGCCTGACGGTGGACATGATGTCCCGGCCCGCATGGAGCGCAGTCCAGGCCCTGCCCTACCTCATGGACTTTCCGCACGAATGCAGCGAGCAGGTCTTCAACCGCTACTACGCCCATGCCCTGGCCCGGCATCTCCTCGACCGCGATCCCAGGATCCGGGAGGTCTTCGAAACCTGGCGGGCGGCTCCTGTCCAGGGCGGGGCCCCGGTCCCGCCCCCCGCATGGGAGGCCATGATCCTGGAGGAGGCACCCTGGACCCGGCAGGCCCTGGATGGATCCGAGGCCCGCCGGCGCATGGGCCAGCAATTCGAGCCCAGGCGCCTGGAGTCGGGGATGGCCAAGGCCTTCCAGACCCTCAAGGACCGGCAGGAGGCCGATGGGCGCTGGCCCTGGTTCCCCGGTGGCGGCCCCAACGGGTTCATCACCCGGTACGTGGTCGCCGGATTCGGGCGCCTCAGACACTTGGGGGCCGCCCCTGACCTCTCCCTGGCGATGGGTGCGCTGGAAGGCCTGGACGCCGCGATGGACCAGAAATACCAGTCCCTGCGCGACCGCGACACCTACGTGCCCTCGGCGGAAGATGCCCTCTATCTCTACGGCCGCAGCTTCTTCCTCGCCGACCGGCCCATCGCCGCCGGACACCAGCAGGCCGTGGGCTTCTTCCTGCAGCGGGCCCGCTCCGCCTGGGCCCGGATTCCCATGCGGCAGACCCTGGCCCACCTGGCCCTGGCCCTGAACCGGTTCGGCGCCTCCGGTTCTGCCCGGGACCCGGTCCCCGCCGCCATCCTCCGCAGCCTCAAGGAACGCAGCGTAGAGACCCCAGGAGGAGGCATGGCCTGGAACGACCCGGAACCCGCCTGGCGCTGGGACGCCGCCCCCCTGGAGTCCCAGGCCCTCATGATCGAGGCCTTCGACGAAGTGGCCCATGACGCCCCTGCGGTGGAAGCGTGCCGGACCTGGCTGCTCCTCCAGAAGCAGGTCCAGGCCTGGGAGACGACAAAGGCCACGGCGGACGCGGTCTACGCCCTCCTCCTGCGCGGGGCGGACCTCCTGGGCGGCGGCGCCCCCGTGGAGGTGGCCCTGGACGGGAAGACCCTGCCCATCCCCGCAGTGGAGGCCGGTACGGGCAGCTGGCAGGTGCGCATTCCGGGCTCCGCCGTCAAACCAGGTCTCGGCCGCGTCAGGGTTCGGAAGCCGGACCCGGGTCCGGCCTGGGGCGGCCTCCACTGGCAGTACCTGCAGGATGTCTCGCAGGTCGGAATCCACCCGGAAGGCCCCTTCCAGGTCCGGAAGGCCCTCTACGTGCGCGTGGCCACGCCGCAAGGCCCGGTCCTGAAGCCTGTGGCCGGCCCCGTGGCCGTGGGGGACGAACTCGTGGTGCGCCTGGAGATCCGTTCGGACCGGGACCTGGATTTCGTCCACCTCAAGGACCAGCGCGGAAGCGGCACCGAAACCGCGGACGCCCTGAGCGGATTCCATGTCCAGGGCAGGCTGGGGTTCTACCGGAGCCTCCGGGACGCCGCCACCCACTTCTTCTTCGAACGTCTCCCGAAGGGCGTGCACGTGCTCGAATACGCTGTCAGGGTCCAGCTCAGGGGCACCTATCCCATGGGGCTCGCCACCTTGACCTGCATGTACGCCCCGGCGTTCAGCTGTCATTCGGACAGCCTAACGCTCGAGGTGCGCTAGGCTGTGTTCGGAATCTATAGATTAGATAAATAGTTAACTTGTACTCATACGTAAAGGCTCGTACACCACGAATTTTCCTGGGGTAACGATGCCGAGACGTTTCCTGACCGATGCCATGTGGGCAAAGCTTGAACCGCTCCTTCCGCCAGAGCGTGGAGGGATGGGGCGATCCCGTCACCCCAACCGTCCCATGGTGGAGGCGATCCTGTGGAGGCACAGGACTGGGGCGCCGTGGAGGGACCTGCCGGAGGAATTTGGACCTTGGACAAGCGTGTACACGCGATTTGAGGCCTGGACCAAGCGCGGCGTGTGGCAAAGGATCCTGGAGTTCCTGCGCAAGGAAGCCGACCTGGAGTGGGTCATGCCGGATGGCACCATCCTTCGCGCTCATCAACATTCAGCAGGCAAAAGGGGGGGCTCTGGAACCAGGCGCTCGGACGATCTCGGGGTGGATGCTCGACCAAGATCCATTTGATCTGCGATGCCCACGGTAATCCTTTGGATTTCCTGGTCACTCCGGGGCAAGCCCATGAAAGCCGGTCTGCTGAAGGATTGCTGTGCGGTTGGCAGGCAGAGTACGGGTTCGGAGATCGGGCCTACGATGGGAACCCGGTAAGGAAGGCGATCGAGGCCATGGGTGCGACAGCCGTCATCCCACCTCATCCCCGGCGCAAGAATCCGGCGGCCTGGGACTCACACCTATACGAGGCCCGCCATGCCATCGAGCATGGGTTCGCCAAGCTCAAACAGTTCAGGGCGCTGGCCACCAGGTTCGACAAAACGGCGCGAAGTTTCTCAGCCCAGGTGGCTTTGGCCTGCATCGTGATCTGGCTGAGGCTATGAGCGGAGGGTGACAAGCGTTCCGGATCCTCATTGATCCTATGAAACGCGGAGGCGCGGAGGATCTCGCAGAGGGTCGCGGAGGAAAGCGCTCCTGGAACCTGCCACCTCCCAATGACACGTCCCAACGGGAGGCGTGATGGGAAGGCATTGGGGAGAGGTCGACGGGGAGGATCATCCGCACAAGGAGATCACCCAGGCCATCATCGGGGAGGCCATCGAGATCCAGAAGGCTCTGGGGCACGGACTCCTGGAAGATCCCTACAAGGTCTGTCTGGCGCACTCCCTGAGACTGGCCGGCCATAAGGTGAAGCGGGAGGTTTTCCTGGATATCGAGTGGAGGGGGCTTGTGGGCTTGATCCTTTCTCCGCGAGCCTCAGCGAGATCCTCCGCGCCTCCGCGTTCCAATAGGATGCTGCGAATGCGCGGCGCCATCAGGCACTGCAGCACAGACTCACTATTCCAGCTCCTCCATGCTCCGGCACGGATGGGTATTAGCCATTACTATCCTAGATTACGAACACACCCTAGGCGGCCGCGAGGCCCCCCGTTCAGCCGGGACCCGGATACCGGGAGCCTGGCCGGACGGGGCGCCGCCGCGCCTCCAGCCTCCCGGATTTTCCTGCCCCCGCCCCCGGGATGGCCTAGACTCCTCCCCTCGCCGGGAGGCGCCCATGAAGACCCTCATCCTCGCCCTCGCGGCCCTGGTCCTCCTGGGCTGCGGGTCCCCGCCCCGGGGGAACCGGGTCAGCCTGTGGGTGCACGCGGGGCCGGGGCCGGAGCGGCTGGCGTATGTGGAGGCGGTCCGGGTCTTCAACGCGGCGGGGCACGGCTTCCAGGTGGACCTGACGGTGCTGCCCGAGGGGACCTACGGGGACCAGGTGCGCGCGGCGGCCTTGGCGGGGCAGCTCCCGGACGTGCTGGAGCTGGACGGGCCCGCGGTGCCGGAGTACGCCTGGGCGAAGCGCCTCCTGCCCCTGGACGGGTTCCCGGAACTGGCCGCGGCGCGGGAGGACGCGCTGCCCTCCATCCGGGAGCAGGGCACCTTCCGGGGCCGGCTCTACGCCCTGGGGCCCTACGAGTCGGGCCTGGCGCTGTGGGGCAACCGGCGGCTCCTGGCCAAGGCGGGGGTGGCGCCGCCGGCCACCGTGGACGGGGCCTGGACCCTCCCCCAGTTCGAGGCGGTGATGCGCCGCCTGAAGCGGGTGGGGGTGCCCTACCCGCTGGACATGAAATTCAACTACGGCGCGGGCGAGTGGTTCACCTTCGCCCTGGCCCCCCTCGTCCAGGGGCTGGGCGGGGATCTGCTGGACCCTGCCGGGATCTCGGCCCGGGGCCACCTGGACGGCCCCGCCGCGGTGCGCGCCCTCGCCCTGGTCCAGGGCTGGGCGCGGGCGGGCTACGTGAACGCCGCAACCCGGGACGACAGCGACTTCGTGATGGGCCGCGCCGCCCTCTCCTACGTGGGCCACTGGGCCTACCCCACGTACCGGCGGGCCCTGGGGCGCGACCTGGTGCTGCTCCCCATGCCCCGGTTCGGGCCGAGGGCGGTGACGGGCGCGGGCACCTGGACCTTCGCCCTTTCCGCAGGCTCCCGGCATCCGGCGGCCGCGGCCCAGGTGCTGGCCCACCTCCTGAGCCCCGCCGAAATCGCCCGGGTGACCGCCATCAACGGGGCCATCCCGGGGACCTTCACCGCCCTCCGGGCCAGCGCCGCGCACCGGCCCGGCGGCCCCCTGGCCCTCTACGCCGAGCAGGTGGCCCGGGGCCTGGCGCGCCCGCGGCCCCGTACGCCGGCCTACGCCACGGTGAGCGCGGCCTTCGCGGAGGCCGTCAACAACGTCCTGGCGGGGGCCGATCCCCGGACGGAGCTGGGGCGGGCCGCGACCACCGTCGAGGAGGCCTTGCAGGACAGCCGGGGGTTCCCCGGCACCTAAGGGGGGTGCTGACCCCTTCGACCCATCCCCGCCGCGCCCGGCCCTGGGCGGACCGGCTCGCGCCCTGGGCCTTCGGGGCGCCGGCCCTCCTGCTCCTGGGGCTCTTCCTGGTGACGCCCTTCCTCATGGCCTTCGGGTACGCCTTCACGGACAAGCGGCTGCTGGCGCCACCGGACCTGCGGCCAGCCTGGGTGGGCCTGCGCGCCTACGTCCGCCTGGCCCAGGATCCCCACGCCTGGGCCGCCTTCCGCAACACCCTCCTCTTCGCGGCGGTGGTGGTGCCCGTCCAGTCGGCCCTGGCCCTGGCCATGGCCCTCCTGGCGAACCAGCGCCTGCCGGGCACCCGGGTCTTCCGCACCCTCAGCTTCGCGCCCGTGGCCACCCCCATGGCCGTGGTGGCGGTGATCTGGTCCCTGCTCTACCTGCCCGAGCGGGGCGCCGTCAACGCCCTGGTGGACCTCCTCACCCTGGGGCGGGTGGGCCCCCAGGACTGGCTGCGGGACCCGGCCCTGGTCCTGCCGGCCGTCATGGTCCTCTCCATCTGGCAGGGCGCCGGGTTCCAGATGCTGGTGTTCCTGGCGGGGCTCCAGACCATCCCCGGGGACCTGTACGAGGCCGCGACCCTCGACGGGGCCGGGCCCTTCCGGCGCTTCCTCCACGTCACCCTGCCCCTGCTGCGGCCCACGGCGGTCTTCGTGGTGGCCACGACGACCATCCAGGCCTTCCAGCTGTTCACGCAGGTGCAGGTGATCACCAGCGGGGGCGCCTCGGCCCCCCTGGACAGCTTCCGCACCGTGGTGATGCTCCTCGTCCACGAGGGCCTCCGCCGGGGCCGGATCGGCACGGCCTCGGCCCTGTCGGTGGCGTTCTTCCTGCTGGTGCTGACGGTCTCCCTCCTCCAGCGGGCCTGGTGGGAGCGGCGGCCGTGACGCGCGCCGGGCGCATCCTCCTGACCGCCCTCCAGGGCCTGCTGGCGGCGTGCTTCCTGGCGCCCCTCCTCGTGATGGTGGTCTCGGCCTTCAAGGCCGACGAGCTGCGCCTCCTGGCGGACCTGGGCGGAGTGGGCGCCTTCCTGCCCCGGGGCGGGCTCTCCCTGCGCAACTTCGAGCGGGTGCTCACGGCCTCCAGGTTCCCCCGGGCCCTGGCCAACTCCCTCTTCACGGCCTCGGCGACCGTGGCCCTGGGCCTGCTGGTGAACAGCATGCTCGGGTACGCCCTGGCGCGCTTCCGCTTCCCCGGCCGCGACCTCCTCCTGGCGGCCCTCGTGGCCCTGGTGATCATCCCCTTCGAGGCGGTGGCCGTGCCCCTCCTCCTCCTGGTGAACGCCCTGCCCTGGTTCGGCGGGGCGCGGGGCTGGCTCAATTCGTACCACGTCCAGATCCTGCCCTTCGCGGCGAGCGCGTTCTCCGCATACCTGTACCGCCAGGCCTTCCTGGCGGTCCCCCGGGAATTGGAGGAGGCGGCCTTCCTGGACGGGGCCGGCCGCTGGCGCACCTACTGGAGCATCGCCCTGCCCCTCGTCCGGCCCACGACGGCGACGGTGGCCGTGCTCCAGTTCCTCGCCCGCTGGGGGGATCTCCTGTGGCCCGTGATGGCCGTGCGCACCGAGGACCGGGCCACCCTGCCCCTGGCCATGCAGACCTTCTTCGGGCAGTATCCCCGCGCCTGGGGAGAGGTGATGGCCTTCGCGACGCTGACCGCCCTGCCCACCCTCCTCCTGTTCCTCCTCTGCCAGCGCTGGTTCGTCCGCAGCGCCGTCTCCAGCGGCATCAAGGGCTGAAGCCCGCGTATGCTGGTTCCTTCCCCCGGGAGCCAACATGCCTGTCCGCCAGCGCCCCGCCCGCCCCCTGCCGCCCCCGGGCGTGGACCTGGGGGGCCTCCGGGCCTGCACCGAGGCGGTGGCGCGGGCGGCCGCCTCCCGGCGATCGGGACCGGAGGATCCGGGGGCCTTCCGGGATTTGCTGGCCCGGCTGGAAGCGGCCCGGGGCGGCCTGCCCCCCGTGTACCGGCGCGAGGTGGCCGATCCCCTGCGGAGGGCCCTGAGCGCGCGGGGGGGCCGCGCCTTCCAGGCCCTGCTGCGGCGGGATCCCACCCGGGAGGGCGAGGCCGGGGTGCTCCTGGACCTGGCCCAGGCGATCCTGCAGCGCCGGGAAGCCTACCGGCCCGAAGCCACCGCGGCCCTGCAGGAGGTGGTGAGCGACCTCTACGACGGCTTCCTCAGCGCGGAGGACCGGCGGGGCGTGAAGCCCCCCGACGCCGGCACCACGCCGCCCCTGGTGAAGTGGGGCCGGCCGGGTTCGGGGCCCTACACGTGGCCGGTGGACGCGACCCGCGCCTGGGGCGCCCGCGCGGGAGTGGTGAACCTGCCCCCCGCCTACGCGACGGGCGGGCTCGTGGCCTGGACGGCCCTGGGCCACGAAACGGGCGGCCACGATATCCTCGCCGCCGACACGGGCCTGGCGGCGGAATTCCAGGCGCGGACCGCCGAGGCCCTGGCCCCCCTGGGCCACGGCCTGGCGGATTACTGGGCGGCGCGCATGGACGAGACCGCCTCGGACGTGCTGGGCATCCTCAACATGGGCCCCCTGGCGGGCCTGGGTCTCCTGGTGCTGCTCCGGGCCCTGAACCTGAACGCCGGGGCGGGCCCGGTGCTGGGCAGCGAGGGACCCGCGGACGATCCCCACCCGGCGGACCGCCTCCGGGGCTACCTGGCGGCGGAGACCGTGGCCCTCCTCCCGTTCCGGGGACGGACCGCCTGGTCCCGGTACCTGGCCGCGGAGGCGGGCCGGGACGGGGGGGACCTGGTGCTGGCCGGGGCCCGGATCCCCCTGGCCGTCGCCCGCCGCTCGGCCCGGGGCATGGCCCACCTCCTCGTCCATCACCGGGCCCGGGCCCTGGAGGGGCACGCCCTGGGCGCCATCCAGACCTGGCGGGACGGCGACGAGGCCAAGGTGGCGGCCCTGCGGGAGACCCTCCGGCTGGGGGGGCTGACGGCGCCGGCGGGGTGCTACGCGGCCCACGCCCTGGCCGCCGGCGTGCTGGAATCCCTGCGCCGGCGGGCAGACCTGGACGGGGTCTTCGGGCGGACCCTGGCCCTGCTCGCGGCCATGCACGCGGACAACCCCGTCTGGGCCGGCCGGAACCTGCGGCACCGGGGGGACGCCCTCAGGCGGCCTTCGCCCGGTCGATGAACTTGAAGAGGAACGGATTCAGGGCGATGGACAGGATGGCGCCCGCCAGGACCAGCTGCTGGCCGACAGCCGGCAGGAGGCCCGTGCGCAGGCCCAGGGCGGCGAGGATGAAGGAGAATTCGCCGATCTGGGACAGGCCCACGGCCACGGTCATGGCCGTCCGCCGGTCCTTGCCCAGGACGCGCACGATGCCGTAGGCGGCCAGGGCCTTGCCGGCCAGGATGACCGCCGTGGTGAGGACCACGGCGCCGGGACGCCGCACCAGGATGGCCGGGTCGAAAAGCATGCCCACGGAAATGAAGAACAGCACCGTGAAGATGTCCTGGAGGGGCTGGATGTCCTGGCGGATCCGCTGGCTGATGGGCAGTCCGTTGATGAGGATGCCCGCCAGGAAGGCCCCCAGGGCGTAGCTCACCTGGAACCAGGTGGCCGCCAGGAAGGCGAAGCCCACCGACACGGCCACCAGGGCGAGGGTGAACAGCTCCCGGGAATCGTGCCGCACGGTCTCGTGGAGGAGCCAGCGGACGCCCTTGGCGCCGGCGAAGGCCATGAGGGCGCCGAGGACCCCCAGCTTCAGGGCCAGGCCCCCCACCGCGGCGGCGGCGGCCTTCCAGGGGAAGGCGCCGCCGGAGGTGGACAGGCCGCCCAGGGTGGGCAGGATCAGGAGGACCAGGACGCACACCAGGTCCTCCACCAGGAGCCAGCCGATGGCCAGGTGGCCCTCGGGGCGGTCCTCCAGCCTGGCCTGGGAGAGGTTGCGCAGGAGGACGACGGTGCTGGCGCAGGACAGGGACAACCCGAAGATCCACCCCGCCGCCCGGGGCCAGCCCCAGGCGGAGGCCAGCCACACGCCCAGGACGGTGGCCACGGTGAGCTGGAGGACGGCGCCCGGCACCGCCACCCGCCAGACCCGCCGCAGGTCCTTCAGGGAGAAGTGGAGGCCCACCCCGAACATGAGCAGCATGATGCCGACCTCGGCCAGCTCGGAGGCCACCTCGCCGTTCGCCACGAACCCCGGGGTGTGGGGTCCGACCGCCATGCCGGCGACCAGATAGGCGAGGATCACCGGCAGGCGGAAGCGGATCACGACCAGGGCCGCCACGAAGGCGGCGAGGACGCTCAGGGCGAGGGTCGGTATGACGGCATGGCTCATGGAGCTCCCGGAAAGGGGGTGGGTCGGGGGGACCGGCGGATCACTCCGCCGCCAGCACTTCACCCCCCTTGCCAAAGGTCCGCTGCCACCAATCTACGACAGGACTGGCGATGTAGATGGAACTGTACGTCCCCGTGAGCACGCCCACCACCAGCGGGAAGGCCAGGTCCCGGAGGGCCGGGCCGCCCCAGAGCCAGAGGCAGATGCTGACGAAGAGCACGGACAGGGAGGTGAGGATCGTTCGGCTGAGTGTCTGGTTGATGGAGGCGTTGATGACCTCCTGGAAGGGGCGCCGGCGGAACTCGGGCCGGTGGAGGTTCTCCCGGATGCGGTCGAACACGACGATGGTGTCGGCCATGGAGTAGCCCATGAGCGTGAGGAAGCTGGCCACCACGGGCACGTTGAACTCGTAGCCCACCAGGGCGAAGAGGGCCAGGGCCATCAGCATGTCGTGGACCAGGGCGATGATGCCCCCGACGGCGAAGGCCGTCGTGAACCGGAAGATGACGTAGAGCAGGATGGCCCCCATGGCCCAGCCGACGGCGGCCAGGGTCTTGCGGGCCCACTCGCCGGAGATGGAGGGGGAGAAGCTCTCGTCCTTGAGGATGCCGATGGAGCCGGGGCGGTATTCCCGCTCCACGAGGGCCCGCACCTGGGGCGGCAGGGTTCCCGGCAGTTCGCCCATGTCCCGGAAGAGGCCGATGGCCAGCTTCTCCCGGGCCCCGGTGATCCGCCCGGCGAGGCCCAGGTAGGTCTCCTTGAACGTCTCCGCCGATGGGTCGAGGCCCAGGGGGTTGGCCTGTTCGAAGCGCTCGGCGAGGCTCACGGCGCTCTCCAGGTTCAGGGGCCTGCGCCCCGCCCCGTCGGCGTCCAGCCCCGTGAGGGCGCGCTTGACGAGGGCCGACTGCTTCAGGCTGTCCCCGGCGGCGCGGTCCGCCCGGACCTTCACGGCGAACTCCTGCACGCCGGGGGCGCCGCTCTGGTACGAGACGACGGAGGCGTCGGGGAAGCCCGCCTCCGCCAGGGCCCCGCGCACCTGGCCCGCGTCCACGGGGCGGAGGAAGCGCACCGTCAGGTCCGTCCCGCCCACGAACTGCATGCCGAGCTTCACGTGGGGGTTGTCCACGGTCCGCCAGGGCCGGACGATGAGCACGCTGGCCGCGACCAGGCCCCAGGAGAGCGCCAGGGCCACCCCCTTGTACCGCATGAAGTCGATGCGGGTCCCCTGGAAGATGTTCCAGCGGCCGATGCTGAGGGAGGCGGCGCCCGGATGGCGCTCGAGGATCCAGTCGTAGATGAAGCGGCTGATGTAGATGCTGGTGAATAGGGAGGCCGCGACGCCCACCGTCAGGGACACCGCGAAGCCCTTGACCGGCCCCGTCCCGAAGATGAAGAGCAGGAGGGCCGCGAAGAGCTGGGTCACGTGGCTGTCCACGATGGTCCAGAACACCCGGTCGAAGCCGGCGGAGATCGCCTTGGCCACGGTTCGGCCCAGGGCCAGCTCCTCCCGGATCCGCTCGAAGATGAGGATGTTGGCGTCCACGGCCATGCCCACCGTCAGGGCGAAGCCGGCGATGCCCGGGAGGGTGATCGTCGCCCGGAAGCTGCCCAGCAGCCCCATCATCACGATGACGTTCACCACGAGCGCCACGACGGCGTTCACCCCCGACCAGCGGTACCAGATCACCATGAAGGCGACGATGACGCCGAAGCCCACCAGCGAGGCGCCGACGCCCTGGCGGATGGAATCGGTCCCCAGGCTGGGGCCCACCACGCGCTCCTCGAGGACCTTCATGCCGGCGCGCAGGGCGCCGCTGCGGAGCTTGAGGGCCAGGTCCTCGGCCTCGGGCTCGGTGAACTGCCCCGCGATGCGCACGGCATGGCCCACGATCTTCTCGCGGGCGGACAGGACGCTGACGATGCGCTTGTCCAGGACGAACGCGAAGAGCCGCCCCTCCTTGGCCGCGATCTCCGTCACCCGGGCGTTGGCCTCGGCCCCCGCCGAATGGAGGGTGAAGTTCACCTCGTGGGCGCCCACCTCGGAGGTGGCGCGCCGGGCGTCGGTGATGGCCGTGCCGTCGAACTGGACCTTGGATTCCAGCAGGACCCAGCGGCGCACCGCCGGGGCCGCGCCGCCCCGGGGGGCGGGGCCGGCCTCGGCCTCCCGGACGGATTCGGGCAGGAGCTCACAGTCCGCGGGCAGGCGCCCGCCGAAGGCCTCCAGGGCCTCCCGCTCGGAGGCGAAGGTGTTCCGGTCCTTGCCGGCGAGGAGGCGGAGTTCCAAGCGACCGGGGGTCGCCAGGAGGCCCTTGATGCGCTCCTTGTCCGCCTCGGTCACGCCCGGCAGCTCCACGATGATGCGGCTGCCCCCGGGCCCGCCGGCGGTGATCTCCGGCTCGACGACGCCGAACTGGTTGATGCGGTTCTCGATGATCTGGAGGGCGCGCTTGCTGGCGTCCGCCTTGATGGCCTGGATGTGGTCGGCCCGGGGCCGCAGGACCAGGTCGGCCCCCTCCTGGACCGCGGCGTAGCCCCGCAGCTGGGCCAGGGGCTTGTCCAGGGCGGCCCGTTCGGCGCCGCGCACGCGGAGGGCCCCGTCCTCCAGGGCGACGGAGGCCCCGGGCAGGTTCCGGGCCTCCAGGGCGTCCCGCAGCAGGTCGCGGGATTCCTCCAGGTCCCGCTGCACGGCTTCGTGGGACTGGATTTCGAGTTCATAGTGGACGCCCCCCTTGAGGTCCAGGCCCAGGCGGACCTTGTTCAGGGGGATGAAGAAGTGGGCGCAGGCCAGACATATGGCCAGGACCCACGCGAGGCGGGTGAAGGTGGTTCTCGACACGAGGTCTCCAGGGCGAAAGGGTCGCGGGCCGCATCAGCGGCCGATCGGAAAGCTGCCGGCGCTTCAGGCGACCGGAGGTCCGACCTTTCCCCCCTGCTCGGGACGCAGGCCCTGGGTGACCGGCGGCGCACCCGCCCACCGGTCCGCGGCGCACGGACGCGCCTGGACGGCGCCCGGCAGGACGAAGCGCCATGCGCCCGCCTGGATGGGATCCGGCGCCGGGGGGCCATCCCCGTCCGGATCCGCGGCCCGGCGGAAGGCGTCCCGCCCCCGCTCCGGCCCCTGGCGCAGGGCCGCGTCCCGGCCATGGAGGGCGGCCAGGTCAAGGTGCAGGCGGACCGGCCCGTCCGTGGGGGCGGCGCGGTGCGCGAAGGCCGCGGCGGCGACCAGCTCCTGGGCCCGCCAGCCAGCCATCGGCAGGATCCCCCCGGCGACCAGCGCCAGGGACATCACCAGCCATTGGAGGAGACGCGCCATCCCCCACGGTAGCGCGGATCGCCCGGGGGATCCAGCCGCCAGGGCTTGCGCGCCCCCGCCATCCCGGCCACCCTGGAAGCCGAGGAGGATCGGATGACCCAGAGGTGTTGTAGCGGACGCTGAGCCTGTCCCGCCCAACCCCTGCCGAGGTCGCCCGTGATCCACCCCGCCCTGTCCTGCCCCGCTTCCATCCGCCCGCTCCGGGGGGCCTGTCCGTGTTGTCGGAACCGCGTCGTCATCGCCCGTTCCCACCCGCGACACCCCTTCGGAGGCCCCCTTGGACACCGGCCACGCCCTTGATTCCGCGCCCCGCCCCTGGCTGGCGCCCCTGGTCTTCCTCGGCCGGGCCCTCGCATCCCCCCGCCGGTTCGGGGCCGTCCTGCCCAGCGGGGAGGAGCTGGCCCGCACCTTGGCCCGCCTAGCCCGCGGGCAGACCCTCGTGGAGCTGGGCCCGGGCACCGGGAGCGTGACGCGCCACCTCCTGCGGGGGCTGGGCCCCGGGGGGCGCCTCCTGGGCCTGGAGCTGGACCCGGGCATCGCCGCCCTCCTGCAGCGCCACCTGCCCGACCCGCGCCTCCAGGTCCGCCTCGGGGACGCCGGTGGGCTCGAGGCCCACCTGGAGGCCCTGGGCTGGGGGCGGGCGGACACCGTGATCTCCGGCCTGCCCCTGCGGAACTTCACGGGCGCGGAGCGGGACCGGATCCTCGCCGCCGCGCGGGCGGCCCTCGTGCCGGGCGGCCGCTTTGTGGCCTTCCAGTACGGCCTGGGGCTCCTGCCGGAGCTGCGGGCCCACTTCCGCCTGGTGCGGGTGGTGGGGCCCATCCTGCGGAACGTGCCGCCGGCCTACGTGCTCATCGGGCGGCCCTGAGGGCCCGGGGGCGGCGCTCAGGCGGGGCCGGAAAGGAGGTCCCAGGCCTCCGTGAGGGCCCGCTGCACGGCCTCGAGGGGGGCCTCGGCGCCGCCGTGCAGGGCCTGCCGGACCGCGAAGAGGGGCTCGAAGGCCCCGCCCAGGAGGACCGCCGCGCGTTCCAGCCGGGCCAGGACGGCGGTCTCCCGCGCCAGGAGCGGGCTGACGTCGATGACGGACAGGTAGGCGGGTCCGCCCTCCAGGGGGCCCGGTCCTTCCAGGTGGATCCAGCCCGCGCCCCCGGGGTCCAGGTCCAGGCGGCGAACGACGAGGCTGCGGGGGGTTCCGCCCAGGAAATGGCCCGCGAGGAAGGCGGCGAAGGCAGGACGGTCTTCCGCCCGGAACCTGTGGCTGAGGGGCTGCTCCAGCAGGTCCTCGGGGCCCACGCCCAGGCAGTCGCAGGCAGCCGCATTCGCCTCGGCCACAGTCCCATCGAAGCGCACCGCGACGACGCCCGCGGGAATGGCCTGGTAGCGCTCCATCTGGCGGGCCAGGAGGACCTCCAGGTCCGCCAGGGCGCGCCGCAGTTCCTGGCCCTGCATGGCCAGCTCCTCCTGGTGGAGCCGCAGCTCGTGGCCGGTCCAGCGGGGATCCTCGGTCCCCGCCGGGGCGGGGTCCCCGGCGTCCGTGAGCCGCTCCTCGGCGAGCCCCCTCAGCAGGGGAAGGTCTCCGCCCGTGCGCAGGGCGACGCGGGGCTCAGTCATGGCCGGCCTGCCCGCCGCCCTGGCCCCGGAGACAGGCTTCCAGGGCCTTGGCGCGGCTGATGTCCATGAACGTGATCACCACCCCCGCGATGACGTTCGCCAGGGTCCGGTAGGGCAGGATCCGGGCGACGAACCAGTGCCCCCCCGACCGGGTGGCCACGTCCTTCTGGGAGGGCACGAGGGTGCGCAGGACCTCCCGGGCGTCCAGGTCCAGGTCGGCGTAGTCCAGGTCCGTCACCAGGTCGGACAGGGGCCGGCCCACGTCCCCGGGGATCAGCTTGAAGAGGCGCGTGGCGCCGGTGGTGAACCGCCGGACATTGAGCTGGTCGTCCAGGAAGAGGGTGGCGATGTCCGTGGCGTCCAGGAGGTTCTTCATGTCGTTGTTGGCGGCGGAGAGCTCGTCCACCTTGGCCTGCTGCTCCGCGTTGACCGTCTGCAGCTCCTCGTTGAGGGACTGGAGCTCCTCCTTGGAGGTGGTCAGTTCCTCGTTGGTGGACTGCAGTTCCTCGTTCGTGGACTGCAGCTCCTCGTTGGAGGCCTTCAGCTCCTCCTGGGAGGTCTGCATCTCCTCCCGGGAGGCCTGGAGCTCGGCCATCAGGCTCTTGACCTCGGCCTCCAGCTCCTCGACGCGGGTCGCGTCCTCCGGACGGGTCCGGCTCCGGCGCCCCTTGGCCGCGGACGGCGGCAGGACCTGGTCCTTGAACACCACGAGGACGCAGGTGTGAAGGGCCTCGGGGGAGGGTACCGCCTGGACCACCAGGTCGACCCCCTGGGCCGCGCCGTTGGCCTCCACCCGGAGGCCCCGGCACTCCACGGGCTCCCGCTGGGTGAGGGCCTTCCGGAAGGCCACGGTGAGTTCAGGCCCCAGACCCTCCCGGGCCATGGCGAAGAGGTTGAGGTTCGCCTTCCCCATGGCCGGCTCCAGGTACTTCCCGGTCCGGCCGCTGATGTAGAGGATGTCCCCGGTCTCGCTGGCCAGGACCGCCGGCGGCGCGAAGCGCTGGAGCAGCACCGTCTCCGCGACCATCTGGGGATTGAAGGCGGATTTGGGCATGGGGGGCTCCAGGGGAAGGTCGCGGCGGTTGGGCAGGCCCAGGGGGAAGGAGGTCGTGCGGGGGAACCGGTCGGCCGAATTGCGGATGAAGAGGCGCGCCTTGCCGGGCAGCGGCGTGAAGAGATCCGTGTATCCGCCGATGCTCTCGGCGTTGCCCAGGAAGAGATGCCCGCCCGGGTTCAGGCTGTAGTGGAAGAGGGGCAGCAGCCGCTTCTGGAGCTCCGAGGAGAGGTAGATCATGACGTTGCGGCAGATGATCAGGTCCAGCTTGATGAAGGGGGGATCCTGGAGCAGGTCCTGCAGCGCGAACACCACGGGCTCCCGGATCGCCTTGCCCACCCGCCACCCCCCGCTCTCCTGACGGAAATGGGCGGCGAGCTGGTCCGTGGTCAGGCCCCCCACCGTGTTGCCGGCGAAGTAGCCCTGGCGGGCCGAGAGAATGGCGTTGCGGTTGATGTCGGTGGCGAACACCTGCAGGCTCAGGGGCGCGGCCGGCGCGGCATCGGCCAGGGCCTCCTGGAAGGCCAGGGCCAGGGAGTAGGCGTCCTCCCCCGTGGAGCAGCCCGGAACCCAGGCCCGCACCATGCCCCCCTCCGGGTACTGCGCGAGGATCCGGGGCAGCACCTCCCGGCGGAGCTCCTGCCACGCCTCCGGGTCCCGGAAGAAGCCCGTGACGCCGATGAGGATCTCCAGGAGCAGGCTCTCCACCTCCGGGGCGTGGTCCTGGAGGAACGCGACGTAGGCGGCGAGGCCGTCGATGCCGTGGACCCCCATCCGGCGCTCGATGCGGCGGTAGATGGTGCTCTTCTTGTAGAGGGAGAAATCGTGGCCGGTGCGGTCCCGGAGGATCCGGCACACGCGGTCGAACCCGCTCCGGTCGTGGTCGGCCACGTTCACGGCCCCCGCGTCCCGCCCTTCCCCGTGCACGGCCCCGCGGGACAGCTCGGCGGCGATCTCCGCCGGGGAGCCCACGAAATCGGGGGCCGCGTCCTGGATGGCGTTGCGGGGCATGCTGTCGAAGCGGGCCGTGGCCGGGGCCTGCACCAGGCAGAGGCCCCCGGCCTCGCGGATCGCCCGCAGGCCCGCGACCCCGTCGGCGCCCATGCCGGAGAGGATGACCCCGGCCGACAGGTGCCGCAGCCCCGTAGCCAGGGATTTCAGGAAGAAGTCGATGGACTGGCGCTGCCCCCGGGGCGCGTCGGGGGCCTGGAGCCCCAGGCGGCCGCCCAGGATGGTCAGGTCCTTGTTCGGGGGGATGACGTACACCTGGTTGGGCCGGATGCGGACGCGGTCCGTGGCCTCGGCCACCGGCATCGGGGTGGCCCGCTGCAGCAGCTCCGCGATGACCCCGGGCCGGCTGGGATCCAGGTGCTGGACCACCACGAAGGCCATGCCCGTGTCCGGCGCCAGGTTCCGCAGGAACTCGTCCAGGGCCTCCAGGCCCCCCGCCGAGGCGCCGATCCCCACCACGGGGAAGGGTTCGCCGCCCCGCCGCGCCCCGCGCGAGGCGGATCCGCCCCAAGCCCTTCCCCTGCTCTTCTCCAAGGGCCTCCCTTCTGCGCGATGCCTGATGCAAGTAAGGCACGGACCCGCCCGCGAATCAATGGCGCGGATTCCGGCCGGCCCCGCCGCGAAGCCCAGAGCCCATGCGGAAATGCGGACCAGGGCCGCGGCCGCGGAGGGCGGGAACGGGGAGGCCCGGCCTCGGGCGCCGTCGCCCAGGAGCGCTGGGGGAGCCCCGGGGGCCCCGGGGCGCCGGCTCCCTTCGCGCCGCGGCCTCGGCGCGATCCGCCGGCATCGGTGGGGATCGCCCGGGTGGACTAGCCCTTCCGTCCCCGGCAGGCGCCGCCGCAGCATCCGGCGGGGCGCCCCCGGAGGATGCGGCGGATGAGCCACAGGCCTGCCAGATGGACGATGCCGAGGACGATCCAGGCCTGGAGGCTCATGCGAACCCCAGCAGCCGGCCGCCAGCCACGGTGATCCACGCCAGGACCCAGCCCAGCCCCAGGCCGTAGCCCACGGAGAAGAGGGTCCAGCCGAGGCTGCGCGTCTCCTTGTAGATCATCCCCACCGTGCCCAGGCAGGGCGTGTAGATCAGCACGAACACCATGAAGGCCAGGGCCGTCAGCGGCGTGAGGCCGGAGCGGTCGCGCAGCGACTGCTGGAGGGGGCTCAGGGCCGCGCCGTCCTCCCCTTCCGCCCGGGCCTGGTGGACCACGGCCATGGTGCCCACCACGATCTCCTTGGCCAGGAAGCCGGCCGTGAGCGCCACCCCGTCCTTCCAGGCCTCGGCGCGGCGGTGATCCGGGTCGAAGAGGGGCCGGAAGGCGGGTTCCAGCACCTTCCCGAACCGCGCCGCCAGGCTCGAATTCATGATGGTGCCCTTGTGGGCCAGGTCCAGGTCCTCCAGCTTGGCCTTCTCCTCGGCCTCAGGCAGCCCCTGGGCGCGCACCGCGGCCTCGGCGGCCCGGTGCCGGGCGGCGAGGTCCCGGTCGGCCAGGCCCGGGTAGTTGCTGAGGAACCAGATGAGGGTGGCCCCCGCGAAGATGAGCGTGCCGGCCTTGCGGAGGAAGACCGTGGCCTTCTCCCACATGTGGAGCAGCGTCGTCTTCAGCACCGGCAGGCGGTAGGGGGGCAGTTCCATGACGAAGGGTGCGTTCTCCCGGCGGAAGAGGGTCAGGCGCAGCACCTTGCCCGCCACGATGGCCACGGCGAAGCCCAGCAGGTGCATGCCCACCACGGCCAGGGCGCCCTGCAGGGGCCGGAAGAAGGCCCCGGCGAGCAGGATGTACACCGGCAGCCGCGCGGAACAGGACATGAAGGGCGTCACCAGGATGGTGATGAGCCGGTCGCTCCGGGCCTCCAGGGTGCGGGTGGCCTGGATGGCCGGAGTGTTGCAGCCCATGCCCATGATCAGCGGGATGAAACTCTTGCCGTGCAGGCCCATGAGGTGCATGAGGCGATCCATGATGAAGGCCGCCCGGGCCATGTAGCCCGTGTCCTCCAGGAAGGACACGCAGCCCATGAGGATCATGATGGAGGGCAGGAAGACCAGCACCGAGCCCACCCCGGGGATCACCCCGTCCACGAAGAGGCTCGTGAGCTCCCCGGGCGGCAGGTGGGCGGCGGCCGTGTCGTGGAGCCAGCCCATGCCCGCGCTCACCCAGTCCTGGGGGTACTTGCCGACGACGAAGGTGAGGGTGTAGATGGCCACCATCACGATGAGGAAGATGGGAAAGCCCAGGAACCGGCCCGTGAGGACGGCGTCGAGCCGGTCCGTGAGATGCCGGGCCGGGTGGCCCTCGCGGCGGCCCACCTCCCGCACCAGGCCGTGGGCGAAGCCGTACCGCCGCTCCGCCAGGAGCGTGTCCACCCCCGCGCCCAGGTGGGCTTCCAGGAAGGCGCGGCTCCGGGCCAGCTGGGCCTGGATGGCCTGGGCGGCGTGGCTCCGGCCGGCCTCCTCCAGGGCGTCCGGAGCCCCCTCCAGGAGGCGCAGCGCCCACCAGCGGCCCGGGAGGTGCGCCGTCAGGACCTCGTCCCGGCGGACCTCCTCGGCCAGGCGCCGGATCTCACCCTCCACGTCGTCGCCGTAGGTCACCCGGGGGGGCCACTGGGCGGGATCCAGGCTGGGATCGTCCCCCCGCACCTGGGCGAGGATCGCGGCCTTCAGCGCCTCGATCCCCTCGCCCCGGTTGCCCACGGTGACCACCACAGGCCCCCCGAGGAGGGCGGAGAGGGTGGGCACGTCCAGGGTCCACCCGTCCCGCACCGCGTCGTCCATCATGTTCAGCGCGAAGACCACCGGCTTGCGCAGCTCCAGGAGCTGGGTGGTGAGGTAGAGGTTGCGCTCCAGGTTGGAGGCGTCGAGCACGTTGACGATGACGTCCGCCTCCTGCGAGGCCAGGAAATCGGTGGCCACCCGCTCATCCTCGCTGCGCGCCGCCAGGGAATAGGTGCCTGGAAGGTCCACCACCTCCACGGCGAGGCCGTCCTGGCGGAACGTGCCGCTGCGCCGCTCCACCGTGACCCCGGGCCAGTTCCCCACGTGCTGGTGGGCGCCGGTCAGGGCATTGAAGAGGGACGTCTTTCCGCAGTTGGGATTGCCCGCGAGGGCGACGGTCGCCATGTCAGGCCTCCGTTTCGATGTGGATGCAGGCGCTCTCCCCGCGCCGGAGGGAGAGGTGGTAGCCCTTGACCACCAGCTCCATGGGGTCGCCCAGGGGCGCGAGCCGGTTCACCTGGACCGCCTCGCCGCGGACCAGGCCCATGTCCAGGAGGCGGCGCTGCACGGCCGCGTCGGCCTCCACCCGGACGATGCGCCCGCCCTCGCCGGCGCCGAGTTCGCTGAGTCGCTTCATGGCCATCGCCGCCTCCTACCTCCGGCCCCAGAGGGGGCCGAGGCGGTACACCAGGCCCGCGTTGAGGGAATACGTCGGCGCGCCCTGGTCGTGGCCCCGCTCCACCCCCAGGTCCACGCAGAGGCGGGGGCTGACGTCCCGGCTCAGGGCGAGGATGCTGCTGGTGGCGCGCTTGTTCAGGTCCGTGGCCGACAGGGCGTACGAATCCAGGGTGAGGTTCCAGCCGGGCGCCACCGCGTAGGTCAGGGCCAGGGACACCGCCCCCTGGCGCACCCGCCCGTCCCCCGTGGGGCGGCCCAGGAAATTGGCCCCCGCGTTCACATCCACCAGGAGGCGCCCGACGGTCCTGGAGCAGGTGACCAGGATCGTGTCGTCGTGCCGGCCGCTGCTGATGCCTTTGCTCACGCTGGCGAGGGGATGCTTGTGCCACCAGGCGAGCCCCAGATCGATGCCCGCCCGGTCCTGGCGCAGGGCCAGGAGCTGCGCCCCGACGACCGGGTCCGTGCCCCCCTCCACCCGCGTTCCCTGGGAATCCTTGCGCAGGAGCGGCCCGCCCCATCCCACCCGCACATCCAGCCACCGGGTGATCCCCAGGTTGAGCTGGGTAGGGAACTGCTGGTCCGTGGACCCGTCCCGGTTGCGGATCCGCTGGCCGCCGAACTCCAGCTCCAGCACCCCGGGGTCCGCGGGCGCGGCCGAGGTGGTGAAGAGCGGTCGGCAAGCCTTGGGGGCGAGCGCCTCCTGGGCCCCCGCGAAAGGTGCGAGCAAACCGATGGACAGGGCGAGGCCGAGGCCTGGGCGGGTCATGACGGATCTCCATTCCTGGATCGAACCCTCGACATCGAGGGGGGCCCTCTGGCTTTGAGAGCGATTCTCAATATCGCTTTAACCGGACCCCAAGGTCAAGAGATTTTTCGGGAGTGTGATGAATGCCACAAGAATGGGCGACCCCGGCACCGCCCCCGGGCGCGCCAGAGCAGGGTGCGGGAGGGCTCTGGGAGGGTGGAGCCAGGGAGGTCCGCCCCGAATGGCTGCCGCGGCGGAACCTGTGGATGGGGCTCGATTCTACGACGGGCACCGTTATTTGCAGTTGTACGCGGGAGGCGCCAGCGTGCGCACGCAAACCGCTGGGTCATGCATCGCATGGGGCTGCTGCCTGCGGATGAAGTTGGAAACAGGTATTTTTTTACGGGGAATCGGTCTTCCCATCCACGGGGACCGGGCCGGAATCCAGGTCCCTCCCTCCCGACCTTCGGAAACGGAACGCAGCCGACGAGGCCATGGCCTATCCGGAGATCAACTGGTGGGATATCGACATCGGGACCGGCAGCCTCACATCCATCGCGCCCCCTTTCGGGGCACCCGCACGCCTGACGCGCCCGGTGGCGGAATTCAGTCTGGATTGCCAAGTCGACGTTCAGGGATCCATGAAATTCCTGTATCCCCGGTGAAAGCGGGGGCCGACACCTGGATGATTTGAGGATCCGCGCCACCGGGGGTCGAGGCCTCGCGATGCCTGGCGGGCCGCGGGTGCGAACGCAACGCTCCAGGCCAGGTTCGCCCATCACGTCATCGGGGGGGACCGTCCTGGCGCGGCCGGCGCGCAGGGCTTCCTGGCGGCTCTCGGCCAGGCAGGCCAGGATCGCCTCCCGGGCCTAGAACGCCTGGGTGCGGCCCGTCGCTTCGGCCAGGGCGGTCAAGCGACGTTCGATGCCTTCGGACAGACGGATGGCGCGCATGGGCGCACCTTGCTATACGCGTATCGCGTGCCCGCTCCGGCTGGAAACCGGTGGTGCTGATCCGCCGGGGCAAGGCGAGGAAGGACCGCAGGATCCCGTCGGGGAACGGGCGCTGGCGTGGATCCAGACGGGCCAGGAAAGCCCCCGCCCCGGGCTGGTGGGGGTCCGGGGGGACGGGAGGGGCTGAGGCCCCGATGGGCCCCGGCCGTTTTCGGGTTTAAATGATCGTTTGATCAGCTAAGCTGGTGCTCAGCCGAAGCCACCGGCCCGGGGGCCGCCCCGGTGGCCATGGGCCCTCCGGGGAGCGTAGGCTGGTGTCCTTCTGTCCGAACGTCAATTCCCCTGCTCCGCCCGCGGAGGTTCCATGCGCGCCCTCCCCCTCCCTGCCTGGCCCTTCCGGGGCGCGGTGGTGCTCCTCCTGGCCGCGGGCGCGGCGCTGGGGGCGCAGGCGCCGGCCCCCCTGCGCCTGCGGGTGAAGGCGCCGGATTACCGGCTGGAGTTGGCGCCCCGGGCCTACGCGCCGGGCCAGCGTCCCCTCGTCCTGGCTCTGGGGGGCGGCGCCGCCAAGGGCATCGCGCACGTGGGCGTGCTCCAGCGCCTGGAGGAGGAGGGCCTGCCCGTGGATGGCATCGCGGGCACGAGCATGGGCGCCTTCATGGGGGCCATGTACGCGTCGGGCTATTCGGGGTTTGCCATCCAGCGCCTTTTCGAACGGGTGGACGTGGGGGCCCTCCTGATGGACCGCCAGCACCGCCGGCCCGGGGAAACCCTGTGGGAGCAGGAGCATGAACGAACCACCTTCCTCAGCCTGGAATTCGTTCCGGGCACGGGGGTGCTCTTCATGCCGGGCACGAGCCCGGGCCTGGACCTGAAGCGGGCCCTGCAGGTCCTCCTGGCCCGCCCCGCCGTTTCGGGCGCGGACTCCTTCGACGGGCTGCGGGTGCCTTTCCGGGCCGTGTCCACGGACCTCCAGGCGGGCCGCGCGGCCCTGCCCGACCGCGGCGACCTGGGCACCGCGGTGCGCGCGTCCATGAGCATCCCGGGCGTCTTCAGCCCGGTGCTGCTGGGCGACCATCAGCACGTGGACGGCATGCTGGTCCAGAACCTGCCTGTGGAGGCCGCCCGGAGCCTGCCCGTCAAGGGCGTGGTGGTGGCGGTCGAGGTGGGCCAGGCCCTGGATTCCACGCGCCTGACGTCGGTGTTCGCGCTGGCGGTCCGCTCCCTGGATGTGAGCGTGGAGGAGCGCACGGAGATCAGCCGGAAGGCGGCGGACCTGCTCCTGCGCCCCCGCACGGACGCCCTGCCCTACCTGGATTTCCACCAGATGGTGGACCGCGCCGTGGCCGAGGGGCGCAGGGCCTTCGATGGGGCCCTGGACGCCCTCGAGCAGCGGATCTACGGACCGGAGGGCGAGGCCCCCTTCCCCGCCGGGCCCGTCACCGTCGTCGCCCCCGAGCCCCTGGGGGCCCAGGTGCGGGCCCTGGTCCGCGCGGGCCTGCCGGAGGGGCCGCGCCTCCGCCGGCACGGTCTGCGGGTCCTGCGCCGGATCCAGGCGGCGGGCTTCGCCCGGGAGGCGGAATGGACCTTCACCCCGGCCGGCCCGGTGCTGACCGTGACGCCCCAGCCCGTCCTCCGCGCCCTGGAGGTCCAGGCCGCCGGCGACTGGGGCCAACTGGCGCGGACCTGCCTCGAGGGCGCCGGACTCCGGGAAGGGGCGGCCTACAATCCCGTGGCCCTCGGCCGGGCCCTGGACGCCTTCCTGCTGGAGACCACCATCCGGTCCCACCCCCTGGTGAAGCTGGACGCGGTGACCTTCGACGAAACGGCGGGGCGCTTGAGCCTCCGCATTTCCGAGCCCGGGCTCCCGCCCATCCGGGTGGAACCCGGCATCCTGTCCCCCGGCCAGACCCAGTACCTGGCCAACCTGCTGGCCCCCTTCGCGGGCCGGCCCCTGGAGGTGGACACCTTCACCCGCAGCGTCCTCCTGGGGGAAAAGCGCCTGGGCCTGGAGGAGATCCGCCTCGAGGCGGACCCGGCCCGGCCCCGCCCCGCCCTCCGGGCCCGGCCCATCCCCGATGACCGTGTCATCGTGGACGCCACCTTCGGGTACGAAACCACGTGGCAGGGCCATGCGGCCGTGGACGCCCGGGCCCACCGGGTCTTCGGGACCGCCCTCGGGTTCAGCGCGGAGGCCAGCGGGGACCGCCTCTGGACGACGGGCGGCCTGCGCCTGACCCGGGCCCTGGCCGCCTGGCCCCGCGTGGGTCTGGCCGTCGGCGCCCGCTCCGTGGAGCAGCACCTGCTCCCCGAGGTGCTGGACGCGCTCTTCGCGCTGGACCCCAGGATTCCCGGCCTGACGGGCCACACCTTCCGGGAGCAGGGCGTGGCCACCGCCCTCTTCGCGCGGGTCGGCCTGGACGACCGGGGCCTGGTGGAGGTGGAGGGCAGCCGCAGCTGGATCCGGACCCAGCCCGGGGCCGGACCGGACCTGGCGCCCAGCCTCTACCAGGTCCAGGCCCGCTTCGAATGGGACAGCTTCGACCGCTACCTCTTTCCCACCGAGGGTTTCCTCGTGCGGACCCGCTTCGGCCAGGGCCGGCAGGAGCGCCCCGGCGCGCCCACCGCCTGGTACCGCTTCGCCTACCTGCGGGCCCGGCGCCTCTGGCCCGTGGCCCCGTGGGGCAGCGTGGACGCGGACCTGGAGAGCGGCCTGGGCTGGGACCTCCCCCTCGCCCGGTACTACCCCGTGGGCGGCCCGGCCTTCCTCGCCGGGACGGCCAGCGCCGGCCATCCCACCCCCAACTTTGCAATCCTGCGCCTCGGCCTACCCCTGCACGTGGTGCGGGTCTTCGGGGTGAACGTCCAGGCGACCCCGCGCCTGGACGCCGCCTACCTGGGCGCGGCGTCGCCCCACCGCCTGCGGGAGGCCGGGGCCTGGGTCCGGGCGGCCGGCGTCTCCTTCCGGGCGGAGCTGGGCCGCTACTACCTGGAACTGGACGCGGGCCGCGCCGCCAGCACCGATCCCGCCTTCCGGGCGCGCACCCGGGTCAACCTCCTGGTGGGCACCCACCCGTTCGACCTCTGGTGGCGACGTTAGGAGCCAGGCGCCCAGCGCGCCGATGAGGATCAACAGCCAAGCTATTGAGCGACATCAGAAGTGACCCGTCGTATTGACTCACCATGGATCCTTACCAGATCATCCTGCATTTTTTCAGTCGCTTACTGTTGGTTGGAACCTTCCATCTGGTTCTCACGGAACCGCTGACCAGTCTCATCCCACACAGATTTGCCTGGAATGGATAGGGCAACGCAGGGATGCGACCTGAGCGGTTCCAGGGGCGCCGAGCGGCGGGGGGCCGGCCATAGCCGGCTCCTTTTGCAGGCCGGGGGCGCCACCCGCGATAAATCCCGGGGTGAGGCCGAAGGCCGAGGGGCAGAGCCCCTTCAGAGGGGACTGGCCACTGTGTTCAGCTGCAGCCTTCCTCCGTGAGACTGGCCTGGCCAAAGACCAGGCGCTTGGCATAGTTGCTGCGCCATACCTTTACCCTGCGTTGGATCGTCCGGAGGTTTTTCTTGGAAAGGGCGGCCGGGTGGGCTTCCTCGAGCCGCCTGAGGATCGCCGCTGCGGTGCAGGCCGGATCGAGGTCGAGCCATGCTTCCACCTGGGGCCAGACCATCTCGACGACCTCCGATAGACGTCCGCCGACGGGCCCCCACTCTTCGCGGGGTATCCGTCTTCTCCGGATTCTTTTAACCGGATTGGGCCCTTCCTCTTTCCAAAGGTCGCAAAGGCTGGTCAGGAATGCCTGGATATCAGGCAAACCTAGTCCACCGGCTTCACCTGAGTCCTTGTTAACCAAGGTTGGAGATCGGACCCCACAGCCGGTACTGGCCATAGCCCAAGGACTCAAGATTTCTCTGCCAGTAGTTGTAGGCGTTCAGGTAAGTCTGAACACCATCGCCTGTTTGCGACGGCTTGGAAGTATTCGTAATTTCCACAACACCATTAGGCGATGCTTCAGAAGCGCTTGTCGTGCTGCCATCAGGTTCAGTTCGGGATGGGGGCGCAGCACACCAATAATGCATTGGATTATTTCGCTTCGCACGAATCCATGCCGGTTCCCAATCGCCTGTTTGCGACTAATCGATTTCATACTCCCACTTGATCCTCCATAGAAACCCATTCTTAAATTCAAAGGCTACTGAATTGGAAATCACATCACCTATAGCGTAGGAGACGGAATTCCTGCTGTCCGAGGAAGGAGGTCCGAGGCGCTCAAGAACTGATCCTCGGGTGGACCCAACCCGAATGCCCATGGGTAGCATTACATCCTTTGAGGTGATCACCAAAGATCCCAACAAATCATTCGGAGCCGTCTTTGATCGGTAAAATTTAAACCAATAGCCTTTAGCACTACAGGTGCGCCATTCATCTACCTGG
The DNA here is from genome assembly GCF_030295425.1 of Mesoterricola sediminis. Classification (NCBI taxonomy): domain Bacteria; kingdom Pseudomonadati; phylum Acidobacteriota; class Holophagae; order Holophagales; family Holophagaceae; genus Mesoterricola; species Mesoterricola sediminis. Next base: position 2,418,143 of record NZ_AP027081.1, read on the forward strand.
TTCGGATCATTTGGGTTCTTGACCTTCTTGACCAAAACCTTACACGGCTTACTCCGATTTGCAGCGAAGAACTCATTTCCAAACCTGACTACCTCCTGAACCGCTGCCGCCGGGCTTGGCTGGCCCCCCAGGACGGACAAAGGCGATCCAATAAGGAGTACAGCGGCGAACAGGTTTCTTAGAATTGAAACAGCCTTTGTCATAGCTTAATCCTCGATTCAAACAGCGAAATCGTACCTATTGGTGTCCGAGCCAGGTCGCTCAAGTTTTCACCTCGGTGCCCGTGGGTTCACAAGATCAATCCCGTTATGACCTTTCTGGTGTAGGTCATCTTTCACACCATATGGAGTTCGAACCCTCTGGTGGTTAACGACCGGTAACCCTGTGACTGCAGGTTTAACAAATGCGCCCGATGCGCTTTTCTCAAAAACATGGGCATGAGGTCCGGTTGAATGACCATTTGTTGGGTTGGCGTAGGTTCCAATTACGTCTCCAGCTTTGATCTCGAACTTGAAGGGAGCCACCGGTTTGGGCTCAGAACCTGGCGTGGCATGTGCGAATCCAAACTTCGAGCCATCCGCCGCCGTGACAGTGATGACATACCCACCGAGGGCACTGTGATCCGAACTTTGCCAGCCCCCGGTGACTGAAACGCCATCCTTCCACGCCCTGACTTCGCGGCTTTCGCCTTCGGTCCTTGCCAGGATCGCCTCCCCCATTAATTGGGCAGGTGGCTTGATTTCGGTTGATACACCAGGGATTGAGAACCGTGCCGCTAGATCAGGTTGTCCTGCTTGCGACAACGCAGCACCCCACCGCATTTCCCAGCCGCGAGGCGCTGATTGCCTTGTACCACATCGCTTTTCAAAGACCGATGGGCCATGGTACCACCTGAGACCCCCTGACGCGCTTTTCCCGGCGCGCCGAGGACGGCAGCCTGGGTAAGCGGCTAAAGAAGGAACAACGAGAGGGGGAGGCACCCCCTTAGGGTAGCCTCCCCCGACCCGTTCCTGCCCTTCAGCGGTAGACTTCCCGCCGGTTCCCGATGCGCACCACCAGCACCTTCAGCTGGCCGTCCTCGATGGCGCAGATGATCCGGTAGTCGCCCACCCGGTATTTCCAGAACTCCCCCAGTCGCGAGCCCTGGAGCGCCTCCCCGATGCACCGGGGATCCTCCAGGGGCGCGATGCGCTCGCTCAGGAATTTGAGAATCCTCCGTGCCACCGGGGGGTCGAGGTCTCGCAATTCCTTCCGGGCCGCAGGCGCGAACTCAATGCTCCAGGCCATGTTCGCGCATCACTTCGTCGAGGGGGACGGTCTGGGTGCGGCCGGCGCGGACGTCTTCCAGGGCGCGTTCGGCCAGGTAGATGTCCTCCAGGTCGTCCAGGTAGCCCAGGATGGCCTCCCGGGCATAGAACGTCTTGGTGCGGCCCGTGGCTTCGGCCAGGGCCGTCAGGCGGCGTTCGATGTCCTCGGGCAGGCGGATGGCGAGCATGGGAAGCTCCTTGCTATACAAGTATAGCGTTCCTCCCGGACCTGTAAAGGATGCCTTGAAATTCATGCGTTTTCCTCCTCTTCGGCTTCGCGCTCCAGGGCCTCCAGCAGGGCCTCGGCGGTGGGCTCCGGGTCGTGCTGGCCCGGCTCGGCCATCCTTCCGGGGTGCGTGGCGGCGTGGACGCTCTTGAGGAGCCGGATGCTGACCTGGGTGTAGATCTGGGTCGTGCTCAGCTCCACGTGGCCCAGCATGGCCTGGATGAACCGGATGTCGGCGCCGCCCTCCAGCATGAGGGTGGCCATGGTGTGGCGGAACAGGTGGCAGGCGCCCTTCTTGCCCACCCCGGACTTCTCCACGTAGATCCGCACCAGGCGCGTCAGGGCGTTGGGGCTGAACGCCTCGCCCCACTCGGAGAGGAACAGCGTCCCGTCGTCCCGAACCCCAACTAGGTCCGGCCTGGCGCTCTCCTTGTATTTCTGGATCCAGGCCAACGCCCGTTCTCCGATGGGGATCATGCGGTCCTTCCGGCCCTTGCCCTGGCGGATCATCACCGTCCCGCGCTCGGCGTCGATGTTGGGCACGGAACCATGCGGACCTGCGGATCCGCCGGGCCACAAACACCACGCCGCCATCTGTAGAAACCGGACGTGTCAAGCGACATCAAAATTGACCCACCAGGCGACACGAAAACTGACCCACCTGGTAGTTGGGAACTGAAGCCGCCGGGGTGTCCGGAGCGGAGGCCGTAGGCCGTAGCGCAGGACATCCCGGCGGGCGCGGCCATCATCCGGCCACTTCCTTGGCTGGCACGACGCCAGCCCGGCGCTTTTCCTTGAGGCGGTAGCTCTCTCCCTTGATCGTCACGATATGGCTGTGGTGCAGGAGCCTGTCCAGGATGGCCGTCGCGACCACCTCGTCCCCCAGCATCTCTCCCCAGGAGCCCACGGGCTGGTTGCTGGTGATCATCAGGCTGCCCTTCTCGTAGCGCTTCCGCACCAGATGAAAGAACAGATGCCCGGACCGTCGCTCCATGGGCAGGTAGCCGAGCTCGTCCACGACCAGGACATGGGGGCGGGCGAATACCCTCAGGGCCTCATCCAGCGCCCCGTGGTCCGAGGCCGCCGCCAGTTGGTGGACCAGGTCCGCGGCGTGGATGAACCTGGCGCTGTATCCCTGCTCGATGGCCTTCCGAGCCAAGGCGATGGCCAGATGGGTCTTTCCCACGCCCGGCGGCCCCAGGAGCAGGACATTCGTTGCGTTGGCGACGTAGCGTCCCGTCTCCAGTTCCGTCACAAGGCGGCGGTCCAGGCTGGGCTGCAGGCTGAAGTCGTAGTCCTCCATGCGCCGGTCCAAGGGGAACTTGGCCATCTGGATCCGCATCCGGGCCCGCTTCTGGTCCTTGCTTTCGATTTCCTCCCTGATCACCAAGTCGAGAAAGTCCAGGAAACTCATCTCGTTCTGGGCCCCGCGGTCCAGGAGGGTGTCCAGGCGCTCCCGGGTGCTGACCAGCTTCAGCCGGGTCAGGTGACGCTCCAGACGTTCGAGCCGGGGATCTACCATGCCTCACCTCCCACGATGGCGGCGTAGTGGGAGAGTGGCCGCCGGATCTCGCTGGGTTTGCCCACCCGGGCGATGCCGTTGGTGAAGCTGACGGCGTGACCAGGATCCTCGATGACTTGGCGGCGTCCTGGATGGACCGGATGCTCCGCGATCACCTGGTCCTGGCAGAACACCTGGATGGTGTCGGCCTCGACGGTCACCTCCAGGGTGGCCCCGATGAACTGGGGCGGGACGCTGTAGCGGTTGGTATCCACATCGATCCGGCCATCCGCAGCCACCGTCCGGGACAGGTGGCGCACCAGGAGGTAGCTGGGATGGTTCCCAATCGGGCGCAAGGCCGCCTTCTCCGCCGGAAATCGATCTATCGGCCTCTCGCCGATGGTCCCGTGGATTCGGGTGTCGGCCACGTTGAGCATCCACCAGACCAGATGCTCATCCAGGGCCTCATCGGATTCCCAGCCCTCGCGCCCAAGGGCATTCCCCTTGGCATAGCCGACGCTCCGTTCCACCTTGCCTTTCGTTTTCGCCCGGAACGGCTGGCAGGCCCTGGGCACCGTCCCCCAGTGACGGCAGAAGGCGTCGAATTCCGGATGGAAGACGGGGATACCTCCCTTGCGCCTGTCCACCAGGGGCTTGGCATTGTCGGTCAGGAGGATCTCCGGGACGCCCTCGAAGTGCTGGAAGGCCCGTTCGATGCCCATGATCCAATCCCGCTGGCGGAGGCTCCCGGAGATCTCGATATAGCACCGCCGGCTGTAGCCGAGGGTCGCCACGAACACGTAGCGCTTCTGCCGGACTCCGCCGATCTGCAGCCACTTCTCCCCGAAGTCCACCTGCATCTGCTTGCCTGGCGGGGTCTCGAACCGGACCGTGGCCTGCTCAGCCCTCTCGTAGCTCTGCCGGAAGGGGCGGAGGGCCCTCTCGACGGTCCGCAGGCTCACGGAGACTCCGATGGCCTCCAGTTCCTGGCGAAGGACATCGGCATTCCGGACCCCTGCGTTGAACTGGTTCTGGATCCAGAAGTAATACCTGTCCAGGAGGCCGGCCCGGGAGCCGTTTCCATAGCTTCTGTCCGGCCCTCCACGAAGCCAGTCCCGGACCGTATTCCGAGAGAGGCCGACCTCCCGGGCGATCTTTCGGATCGACCAGCCCAAGTTCTGCAAAGCAAATATTTGGGCCACTGCACCGTCTCCGAGCATTCTGGCCTCCGGCTTATGGAGACCAGCGTCCCGCGGTTCGAACTCCATGCCCTCCTCCTTTCGGGGGGGTGGGTCAGAATTCGTGTCGCAAGTGGGTCAGTTTCGGATGTCGCCCGATAGGACGGCCAAACTCCACCTTCATTCCCTCGATCTCGAACACCGCACCACTCCTGGCTCTGCACCCATTGGGTGATCGCAGGTGGCGACGAATTCCCAGAAATGACGCGGGTTTCAGGCGGGAAATTGGTTGGCGGCGCTTAGGTCAGGTTCAAGGCGGCGCAGCCCAAGGAGCCGCAGGCGACGCAGCCGTGCCGCAGCGCAGCGCAGGTGCGGGCCTTGAGGAAGGCGAGCCGGACGGCGCTCCTGATGGAGTGGGTCGGCGCGCCAATTCAACTGTGGGATCCTGTTGGCTCTTCCTTGATTATACCAACAAAAGCATTTAGGCTTTGTCGCATCGAGCTACGCATCGCAAATTCTGGGAATAAAGCGGGAAATAGATACCACGGTATTTTTACGTCGGTATCATAAGTTATTCGTACTTTGCTATCGATTTTTTCAATTCTATAACAACCTGATTCTTGCAAAAAAGCGAATGGCCTTGCCGTCCAACTCCTTCTATATGAATTACTTTCCCAGCATCCAGGATGAAATTCTAATTCGCGCCATCCAATCGTGTCAAACAGACCCATCTTCCTAGAAAATAGTGACAATGTCTTAGAATAATCAACTGCATCTAGAGCTTTTATAGCTCCATCTAGCGATACTGCTACGTCCAGCACTTCTTGTATTTTCATATGAGACTATCCTCTTTTTCTACATATTTCCAGCAATCCTAATGAATTTTCCAGGATCATGTTGATAAGTTGCAGAATTGAGGTAAGTGGTAACCGCTTTACCAACAGCCTTCGCAGTTGTAGCAAGATTTCCAAGGTGCTTTGTACCTGTTATGGTTGCGCTAACCTGAGGTGAATATACTCCAGCATTCACAATCCGAGGTTTGGAGGGGGCCATAACTGCGCCTCCGCCTCCCACAACCCCTCCAGAAACTTCAGTAGCGCGCCCTTTTACAGTCGATACTATTTTTTGTTCCGACGGCTTATCCGATTGAGTAAGCCACCCGCCAGTTAAACTTGCGCTGATGGGAGCAGGTCCGGCAACACCAAGCCCAATCCCAAGAAATCCATAAACATTGAAATCGCGATCAATCGAAAGCCCAACAACGCCGAAGGCACCCTCGCCAACGCCGATCGTAAACGTGAATAAATCTGGCGTTCTGGGCCCTGTGGTTGGCGGAGGAGCGGCAGTTACTTCAGGGGCAGCGGGAGCCGCCGAAGCCTCACCTCCGTTTTCTGTTTGCGACTATGTCAAAGATCTCAGGGCAACACCCCCACCACTGACCCAATCTTGGGGAATCCTTCAAAATGCACCCTTCCAGTCAATAGCCGAAGAAACCCCTTCCGAATTTCATCATTTTTAAACGCTCCAGTTTTGGCGATATCAGGAAATGCCCCAAGAACCTCGAACTTGGGGACATTGTTGATAATTGTCGCCCCCAATGGTACCCCTTTAGCGGATTTCAACACCAACCACCGCGTCGAATGATCTATTTCAATAATTCTGCCAGAAGCTTTTGCTAGACCTTGGCGACCATCCCTACGAAGTTCAATTTCATCCTTCGATTTCCATACCGCCGAGTATGTCGAAGTCTTCCATTCTCCGCCCGTTCCCAGCATCTCCGCCCATGCGTCTGACGCTGCGTCATAGAATGCAATCAGCCCAAAAATCGGACTGTCGAACTGTAGAGGGGAGGACAGGAGGTCGCTATAGACGCAATACCGGCTATCCTCCTCATTCACAATTAATAGTGGGGCAAACCCTTCCCGAGGCGCTTCTTCGGCAACCAAATCATGCGAGGCAATCTTCCTTTCCGAGAGCAGCAAGTCCATTCCGGTTGCAAATTGTTTTTTCCCGATTTGGCAGCCAGAAAGCACTGGAAACATCTTGCTCTGCATTACTGTATCACTCAGTGTCCCTGACCACATAAACGCTCCGAAAAGAAGTGCAAAAATTATTCGCATCTCACTGACCTCCCGATCCAGGAACGATAAAGAAGGTGCCGTTTACTCCGGGCGCTAGGGTTGGTGCAACACGGTTGTATGAGGCGACAAATCGATTTGCAATCTGTTCCGCGGTCCCGCCCCCTCTCATTGCGGCAGCGACCGATAACCCAACCTGTGCAAGGTCAACACGCCCAGATGTCACCACGCCAATTCCCGAAAACCTAGAACCGGATGAACTAACAGCTTCTGCGGAATGGCAAAAACCTAGAATCGCGACATTGGCTTGAATGGTTGAAGGTAGCGTTCCAAGTTGATTTGCGCCGTTCACCATGGGACCAACCATTGGGCCGGTTGTCGTACCCCCAGAGGGATCGACATTCGATGCGCCATGACCGATCATCGCCACGACATTCCCTGGTTGCCCCAATGTCCCGTCAATGTCCGCCTGGGTGGCATACCCTTTGGGGTTGGTCGCACCATTCGAGACGCCAAGCGCCTGGGCAGCCTTTGCCGCTGCGTTATCAGTATTATCGATCATCCCCTGCGTAACAGTCGCACTGGGCTTATTGGGCAGATTGTATAGGAGCTTATTTGTCTGCGACAACGCAGCACCCCACCGCGTTTCCCAGCCGCGGGGCGCTGATTGCCTTGTACCACATCGCTTTTCAAAGACCGATGGGTCATGGTACCACCTGAGACCCCCTGACGCGCTTTTCCTGGCGCGCCGGGGTCGGCAGCCTGGGTAAGCGGCTAAAGAAGGAACAGCGAGAGGGGGAGGCACCCCCTTAGGGTAGCCTCCCCCAGCCCGTTCCGGCCCTCAGCGGTAGACTTCCCGCCGGTTCCCGACCTCCTGGTGGGCACCCACCCGTTCGACCTCGGGTGGCGGCGTTAGGAGCCAGGCGCCCAGCGCGCCGATGAGGATCAGCAGCCAAGCCAGGGGCGTGAGGCCGCCGGCGCCGGGTTTCCTGTCCGCGAGGGTCATGGAAGCACCTGGGGAGATGATCTCCAGGATCGGTCCCCGGTGTGACGGCCGTGGGGCGGACGTGTGACGCGGCGGTGAAGGTTCTGGGGACCCCGGGGCCGGGAGTCGGGGGGCGTCGCCACGTCCATCCTGGATGAATGCCCAAGGCGGGCCCCCCTGCCCTATCGACCGTTCAACCCTTCGTCGGGTTGAGGGGCCTTTCGGCGCTCATGCCAACCGGAAGTGTTGCACCTTCTGCCGGAGGGATTCGGAAACCCGGTGCAGGTCCTGGGCGGTGCGGGTGACCTCCACCGTCGAGGCCGACAGCTGGGTGGCCGCCGAGGCCACGGCCACGGCCTGCTGGGAGGCGTTCTCCACCTGGCGGGCCACGTCGGTCCCCGCGGAGGCCTGTTCCACCGTGGCGGCGGCCACGGCCCGGGTCTGGTCGGCGAATCCGCTGAGGCGGGTGCGGATGCCTTCCAGGGTGGTGACGGTGTCCGCGACGGTGGTCTCCCCCTGGGCCACGGCGCTCCGGGCCGAGGCGATGAGGTTCGCCGCTTCCTTGGCAGAGCTCCCGCTTCGCTCGGCCAGCTTGCGCACCTCCTCGGCCACCACGGAGAAGCCCCGGCCGTGCTCGCCGGCCTTGGCCGCCTCGATGGCGGCGTTGAGGCTGAGGAGGTTGGTCTGGTTGGCCATGTCCTGGATGACGCCGACCACCGAGGCGATGCGCTCGGCGGCGGAGGCGATGTCCGTCATGGCGGCGCGGGTGGCGGCGCCGGCCTCCTCGCCGCGGTCCGTGGCGGCCAGGGCCTCCCGCAGCAGGGCCAGGGAGCCCTGGGCGTCCCCGTTCACGGCGTCGATGGAGGTGGACAGCTCGTTGACGGAGGCGGACATGCGCTCGCTCCCGTCCCGCAGCACATCGGAGGCCCGGGCGATGTCCGCGCTGGTGGCGGCGAGCTGGTCGGAGGAGGAGGCCAGTTGCACCGCCTCGCCCGCCACCGTCTCCGCCTCCAGGTTGACCTCCCCCAGGACGGTCCGCAGGCGCGCCACCATGGCGTCCAGGCGCTGGCCCAGGACCCCGAACTCATCGCTCCGGTCCAGGCCGCCGGGACGCACGGTGAGGTCCCCTTCGGCCACGGCGCCCAGGGTCCGCCCGAAGTCGGCCAGGGGCTCGGAGATCCCCCGGGCGAGGGCCAGGGCCAGGCAGGCCGCGCCGACCAGCCCGGCGATGGCGAAGCCCACCCCCAGGATCATGGCCCGCTGGAAGGCGGCCTGGCCCTGGGCCAGGGCCGATGCGGCCTGGTCGGCCATTTCCTTCACCAGCTGGGCCCCCAGGGGGCCCATGCGCTGGTCGATGGCGTCGATGTGCTCCCGCAGGGCCTGCCGGGCCTTGTCGACCTGCCCCTTGCGGGAGGCGGGAATCACCAGCTCCCGGCGGACCTTGACCTGCTCCATGGCCATGGCGAAGTAGGCCGGCGCCACCTGCCTGAGCACGTCCGAGGAGAGGCTCGCGGAAAAGCGGTTGGCGGCCGCCTCCAGTTTCGCGTCCATGGCGTTCATGTCCGCCTCCACCCGATCGGCTTCAGCCGGGCTGGCCGCGCGCAGGTGGTTGTTGGCCAGGACGAGGGCCCGCAAAAGGGAGGTGCGCGCCACGGTCAGGTCCCCGGTGGGCAGCAGGTACTGGTGGTAGATCTGGTCGCAGCGGCGCTGCGCCTGCCAGGCGTTCCAGAAGGCCACGGCCAGCAGGACGGACATGAGCAGGGAGATGCCCCCCACGCTGAGCAGGATCTTGCGGCGGACCGGGAGATGCCGGAGGTCGAAGGCGGACATGGGTGGCTCCATGGACGACGGGGCGGACCCGGAGCCGGACCTTCGGCCCGCCCGAGCGGCCCCCTGGGTCCCCCAGGCCCCGATCGGGAAAATCCAAAACCGACCTTTGGCCACGGCGGACAGGTTCAAGGGATGCCCCAGGATGCCCCCGCCCCCCGCCGGGGTCCAATGGTACTTGCCGCCCCCACTGATTCCTTGAAGTTATCAATCCGTGCCCAGAAACCCCATCAGGCCCCCAGGACCTCGGTCAGGGCGGCCGCCGACACCGGCAGCGGCTCCGAGCGCAGGGGCTGGTCCGCCAGGCGCGCCAGGGCTTCCGGCAGGGGCACGCGGATCCCCAGGTGGGCCTCCAACACCTCCAGGAATTTGGCGGGGTGGGCCGTTCCCAGGAAGATCCCGGGCTCGCCGGGCCGCAGGTGGTCCCGGAGGACGGCGGCGGCCACGGCGGCGTGGGGATCGGCCAGGTACCCCGCCGCATGGAGGGCGCGCAGGGAAGCGACCGTACCCGCGTCGTCCAGGCTGCCCCAGCGCAGGCCCGCCCGGAGGGCGTCCAGATCGTCCCCCACCAGGGCCCGCACCCGCTCCCAGTTGCTGGGGGCCCCCACGTCCATGGCGTTGGAAAGGGTGGCCAGGGAGGGACGCGGCCGGTAGGCCCCCGAGTCCAGGTGATCGGGTACCGTGCGGTTGGCGTTGGTGGCGGCCACGAGGGCCCGAAGGGGCAGGCCGAGCTTCCGGGCCAGCATTCCCGCGTACAGGTTCCCGAAATTGCCCGAGGGCACGGCCACCACCGGGGGGGCCGCGACCCCGGCGCGGCGCAGGGCCGCCACCGCCTCGAAGTAGTAGAGGGTCTGGGCCAGCACCCGGGCGATGTTGATGCTGTTGGCGGAGGTGAGGCCCACCCGCCGGGCGAGGTCCCCGTCGGCGAAGGCGGCCTTGGCCAGGGCCTGGCAGTCGTCGAAGCTGCCCGCCACCGCCAGGGCCCGCACATTGCCGCCCAGGGTGGCGAACTGGCGCTCCTGCAGGGGGGAGACCCGCCCGGCCGGATAGAGCACCACCACCCGGAAGCCCTCCAGGCCATGGAAGGCGCTGGCGACGGCCGCCCCCGTGTCCCCGGAGGTGGCGGTGAGCACCAGGCGGGGCCGGTCCTCGCGCCGGGCCTCCAGTTGCAGCATGCGGGCCAGGAACCGGGCCCCGACGTCCTTGAAGGCCAGGGTCGGGCCGTGGAACAGCTCCAGGGCGTGGAGACCGGGGGCCACGGGCACCAGGGGCACCGGGAAGTCCAGGGCGCCGGCCGTGGCCGCCGCCAGGTCCTCCGCGTCGTATTCATCCCCCAGGAAGCGGCGGACGAGCTCCACCGACCGGTCCCGCCAGCCCAGGTCCAGGAGGGCCTCCACGTCCGGGAAGGGGGTCAGGTCCACGGGGGCGTAGAGGCCGCCGTCGGGGGCGGTCCCCGCCTGGACGGCCTGGCTGAAGGTCGCGGTGGCGCGCGGATCGCGGGTGCTGGCGAGTTTCATGGCCGTCCCTCCCCCGCCAGGGCGCGGGCGCCCCGCGTGTCGAGGGCGCAGACCCAGGCCTGGCTTTCGATGCCGGCTGCGGTGAAGGCCCCCTGCACCGCGTCGGCCACCGCGCGGGCCCGGGCGTCCGGGACCACGGCGAAGACGGAGGGACCCGAACCCGACAGGCTGAAGCCCAGGGCCCCGGCCGCGAACGCGGCGGCCCGGGCGGCCTCGAAGCCCGGCACCAGGGGGGCCCGGTGGGGCTCGGCCAGGGGATCCCGCAGGCAGCGGGCCAGGAGGGCCCGGTCCCCGGCGTGGAGGGCGTGGACGAACCCGGCCAGGTTGCCGGCGAAGCCCACCGTGGCGGCCAGAGGCACGGCCGCGGGCAGGACGGCCCGGCTTTCGGCCGTGGACAGGGCCAGGTCCGGGTGGACGACGGCGAAGAGCAGGTCCCGGGGCCAGGGCAGGTCCCGGGCCGCGGCCCCGCCGTCCCGGCCCGGCACCACGAGGCGCAGGCCGCCGAGAAGGGAGGGGGCGACGTTGTCCAGGTGGGGGGCGCCGCTGGTGGCCCCTTCGGCCTGGCCCGCCAGGTCCAGGAGTTCGCCTGGCGCCAGGGGCGATCCGGCCAGGTCCTGGAAGGCGGCCAGGGCCGCCACGATGGAGCTGGCACTGGAGCCCAGGCCACTCTTCACGGGAAGGCGCTTCTCCAGGACGAGGCGCAGGGGGCCGGGTCCCCCGGTCCGCGCCCGGAACAGGGCCAGGGCCCGGAGCGCCAGGTTGGGGCGCGCGTCCCCGGCGAGGGCGTCCGCGAAGGGGCCCTCCACCAGGAAGGTGTCGGCCGCGGCGGGGGAGGCGCGCAGCACGTCCCCCAGGAGGGTGCCGTCCAGGGGCGCCAGGGCGGCCCCGAGCAGGTCGAAGCCCGCGGCCACGTTGCCGATGCTCGCAGGGGCGAAGTAGGCGCGCATGCTCATCGGACCAGCCTCAGCACGTCGGAGAGGACGCCGGCGGCCGTCACCGCCCCGCCCGCGCCGTAGCCCCGCACCACCATGGGGTGGGGGCTGTAGCGTTCGGTGAGGAAGGCGTAGGCGTTCTCGCCCCCCTTGACTCCGGCCAGGGCATGGCCCGCGTCCACGGCGGTGAGCCCCACCCGCGCCCCCTCGGGCGTGATGGACCCCAGGTAGCGCAGGATGCCGCCCTCCGCCGCGCGGCGCGCGAAGGCCGCGTCCAGCTCCGGCAGCCGCGCCATGAAGGCGTCCACGCTGCCCGAGGCGTCGAAGTCCGCGGGCAGCAGGCCCTCCACCGCCACGTCGGCCAGTTCCAGCTCCAGCCCGATCTCCCGGGCCAGGATGAGGAGCTTCCGGGCCACGTCCATGCCGCTCAGGTCGTCCCGGGGGTCGGGCTCGGTGAAGCCCTGGGCCCGGGCCTGGGCCACGGCCCGGCTCAGGGGCACGCCTTCGCCCAGGAGGCCGAGGATGTAGGAGAGGGAGCCGGAGAGCACTCCCTCGAAGCGGAGAACCCGGTCCCCGGTCTTCACGAGGTTCTGGAGGGTGTCGATGACCGGAAGGCCCGCGCCCACGTTGGTCTCGTAGAGGAACTTGCGGGCGTGGCGCCGGCAGAGGTCCCGCAGCCCCCGGTAGAAGGCGGCGCCGGAGCTGTTGGCCTTCTTGTTGGCCGCGACCAGGTGCAGGCCCGCCTCCAGGATCTCCGGGTAGCGCGCGGCGAGCGCCTCGCTCGTGGTGCAGTCCACGAAGACCGGGACCACGGGGCGCTCGGCGCGCACCTCCGCGAGCACCGCGTCCAGGCTGGTGGGGACGCCCCCCGCCGCCAGGTCCTCCCGCCAGGTCTCCAGGGAGGGGTCGCCGAGCATCCGCCGGCCGTTGGCGACGCGGCGGACCCGCAGGTCGATGCCCTCCTCGCGGAACTTGGGCTGCTGCTGCCGGATCTGGTCCAGGAGCCAACCGCCCACGTTCCCTGCCCCGAACAGGTAGAGGTCGAGGGTGCCCCGGGTCCCGAAGAACCGGCGGTGCACGTGGGGCATCACCCGGCGCGCGTCCTCCTCCCGGACGACGGCGGAGATGATGCGCTCGCTGCTGCCCTGGGCGATGGCGGCCACGTTGCAGTCGACCTCCCCCAGGGCGTCGAAGAAGGTCCCGGCGAGTCCGGGGCGGGTGCGCATGCCGTCGCCGACCACGCTGAGGATGGAGAGGCCCTCCTGGCGCTCCACCGCCTCCACGATGCCCGCGGCGCGCTCGGCCCGGAAGGCCTCCTCCAGGATGCGCACGCCCTGGTCCCCGTCCTCGCGGCGCAGCCCGAGGCAGATGGAGAGCTCCGACGAGCACTGGCTGATGAAGACCACGGACAGGTCCCGCCGCGCCAGGGCGCTGAAGGCGCGGGAGGCCATGCCCGGCACCCCGGCCATGCCGGGGCCCGTCACGTTGAGCAGGACGATGGAGGGCAGGAAGGAGACGCCCCGGACCCCGCCCGGCGGGGCCGCCACGCCGTCCCGCACGAGGGTGCCGGGGTGGCCGGGCTCGAGGGTGCTGAGCACGCGGATGGGGATGCCCCGATCCCGCACCGGGGCGATGGTCTTGGGGTGGAGGACCTTGGAGCCGAAGAAGGCCAGCTCCATGGCCTCCTCGAAGCTGACCTCCGGCAGGGAGAAGGCCTCGGGCACGAGGCGGGGGTCGGCGCTGAAGACCCCCGCCACGTCGGTCCAGATCTCGACCAGGTCCGCGTCCAAGGCCGCCCCGGCCAGGGCCGCCGTGTAGTCGGAGCCGCCCCGGCCCAGGCAGAGGGTGCGCCCCTGCGCGTCCCCCCCGAAGAACCCCGGCAGCACCAGCAGCCGCTCCGCGCCCTCCCGCAGGGGCTGCAGCCGGTCGCGGATGTCCTGGACGCGGGGCCGGGCCTCCATGGGATCCCCCTCCAGGACGATGAACCGGCGGGGATCCAGGAGGCGCGGGCCGAGGCCGGCGGCGTCCAGGAGCGCCGCGAGCACGGCGCAGGAGGCCCGCTCCCCCAGGCAGGCGAGGTTCGCGGTGACCGTGGGGGACCGCTCGCCCACCAGGGCCACCCCCTGCAGGATGCGGCCCGCCTCGTCGCCCAGTCCGGCCAGGTCCCGGCGCAGGGCCGGGGCCTCCCCCAGTTCGGGGCGGAGCTCCTCCACCAGGTCCAGGTGGCGCTGGAGGAAGGTTCCGGCCGCGGCCTCCCCCCCCGCCAGCAGCAGGTCGGTGACCCCCGCGAGGGCCGAGGCCACGAGGCAGACGCGACGGGCCGGCAGGGCCGCGGCGACCAGGCCCGCCACGGTCCGCATGCGCGCGGCGTCCCGGACGCTGGTGCCTCCGAACTTCATGACGTGGAGGCGGTCGTGGCGGTTGGACTGGGTCATGGGAACCTCGGGCCTGGACGAAAAAGCCCCGCGGCCGGAGCTGCGGGGCGGTATCTGGGGGAAGCGCTGATCCTTAGGAGACCGCCCGCGCGCCGATGGGCCGACCGGTGGTGGTCGTGATCAGCATGCCCATGCCCATGCCCTGCCGGCCCGTCCAGGACGGGGCGATGCGGGGGACGGCGGGCCGGGGGCTCATGGCTCCACCATCGCGGATTTCCCCCCCCCGGTCAACCCGCGGCCTCGCCTGGCGGCTCCCCATTGCGATTTCGAATGCCCCCATTCAGCCCGGGGTTGACAGGCGGCGCCCCGGGGGCGAAGCATGAAAACATCCACTTCCAGCAGCGCGGCCATGTCCCACATCGCCCTCAAGGATAGCTACCTCGCCCTTTCGGAGCGCCTGAACCGCTTCCCCCAGGGCGCCCCGCCGTCGGAGCTGCTCTTCCGGATCCTGGAGACGCTCTTCAGCCCCGAGGAGGCGGCCCTCGTGGCCCAGCTGCCCATCCGCCCCTTCTCGGCGGCCGCCGCGGCCCGGATCTGGAAGCGGCCCGTGGCGGAGGCCGAGGGCGTCCTGGAGGCCCTGGCCTCCCGCGGCATGCTCCTGGACATGGAATCGGAAGGGCGCCGGACCTTCGTGCTGCCGCCGCCCATGGCGGGCTTCTTCGAATTCTCCATGATGCGCGTCGGCAACGGCTACGACCAGAAGCTGCTGGCGGAGCTGTTCCACGCCTACCTCAACGAGGAGGAGGACTTCGTCCGCAACCTCTTCGCCGGCGGCGAGACCCAGCTGGGACGCGTGTTCGTCGACGAGGGCCCCCTGGCCCGGGAACCCGGCCTGGAGGTGCTGGACTACGAGCGCGCCTCGGAGGTGGTGAAGGGCGCCGCCCACATGGGCGTGGGCACCTGCTACTGCCGCCACAAGATGAGCCACCTCGGCAAGGCCTGCGACGCCCCCATGGACATCTGCATGACCTTCGGGGGCACGGCCCAGTCCCTGGTGAAGCACGGCATCGCCCGGCGCGTGGACGCGGCCGAAGGCCTCGACCTGCTCCAGCAGGCCCGGGAGCGGGGCCTGGTCCAGTTCGGCGAGAACGTGCGCAGCAAGGTCGCCTTCATCTGCAACTGCTGCGGCTGCTGCTGCGAGGCCCTCCTCGCCGCCAAGCGCTTCGCGTGGCTGCACCCGGTGGCCACCACGAACGTCATCCCCGAGGTGGACGGCGCGGCCTGCGACGGCTGCGGCAAGTGCGTCACCGCCTGCCCCGTGGAGGCCATGGGCCTCGTTTCCGCCGGAGACCCCCACCGCCGCGGCCGGCGCAAGGCCCGGCTGGACCCCGACCTCTGCCTGGGCTGCGGCGTCTGCGCCCGCGCCTGCGCCCGGGGCCGGATCCGCCTCCGTCCCCGCCCCGTCCGGGTCCTCACCCCCGCGACCACCGCCCACCGCGCCGTGGTGATGGCCATCGAGCGCGGCGGCCTCCAGCACCTCATCTTCGACAACCGCGCCCAGTGGAATCACCGCGCCATGGCCGCGATCCTCGGCGCCATCCTGGCCCTGCCCCCCGTGAAGCGCGCCCTGGCGAGCCGCCAGATGAAGTCCATCTACCTGGACCGCCTCCTGGCCTCCCATCCGCCGGCGCGCCGGGACTGACCGCCACGGCTGGCGCCCCTGCAGGTGGGGCCTAGGAGGCCATCCGGAGGGTCTCCGCCCAGCGCGCGAGTTCAGGAGCCCGGCCAAAGAAGCGTCCGTGTCCCGGACCCCGCGGCGCGGACGTCCGGGACCCGTTCGATCACGCGGAACGGCAAGGGGAGGACCCGGTGTCCGGATTCATGACTTACCCTGGTCAGCACGAAGGCTTGGAACAAGGGGGTTCCGGTGATTCGATCAACCGGCCCTAGACCTTGAACCCCGCGACCACGTGGCGCAGGCCTTCGGCCACGGAGGCGAGGTCGTCGGAGGTCTTGGTGATCTCGGAGACGGTTGCGCTCAGCTCCTGGGTGGCGGAGGCGTTCTGGGCCAGGCGATCGGTGGTCTGGCTCATGCGCTCGGCGACGTCCCGGCTGGTCTCGGCCTGGGACTGGCTGAGGGCGCCGATCTCCTGGATGCTGGCGGCGATGGTGTCGATGCGGGCGCGGATGGCCTCCAGGTTCTGGAGGGTGGTGCGCACGCCCTGTTCCCCGCCGGCCACGGCCTCCTGGGACCGCTCGTTGAGGTGGGCGATCTCCTGGGCCGCGCTGCGGGACCGCTCGGCGAGCTTGCGGACCTCCTCGGCCACCACCGCGAAACCCTTGCCCAGGTTGCCGGCCTTGGCGGCCTCGATGGCGGCGTTGAGGGAGAGCAGGTTGGTCTGGCGCGCGATCTCCTGGATCACCTGGACGGCCCGCAGGACCTGCCCGGCGGCGTCGCGGATCTCCTCCATGCCCCGGGACGCGGCCTGGCCGGCCTCGGCGCCGCGGGAGGTGTCGTCCACCGCCTCCCGGCTCTGGCCGGCGGTGGCCTGGGTCCGCTGCCGCATGGCCTCGACGTTGCCGTTCAGCTCCTCCATGGCCCGGGAGACCTGGAGGCCCGCGTCCCGCAGGCCCTCGCTGACCCGGGCGATGTCGTGGACGGCCCGGGCCATTTCCTGGGACGTGGCGGCCAGTTCGGCGCTGCCGGAGGCCACCCGGTCGGAGAAGGCGGCGATGTCCGTCACCGTGTCGCGCATCTTGTGGTTGTATGCGTTGAACGCCTCGGCGGCCTCGCCGATCTCGTCCCGGCTCTCCACGGCGATGGCCTTGGAGAGGTCGCTGTCCCGCAGGCCCTGCACGAGCTGCCGGATGGGGCGGACCATGGCCTGGGCCCGCCGCTGGCTGAACCACGCCGCGAGGGCCGCGACCAGCAGCGTCGCGCCCAGGACCACATAGGAGATGCGCCACATGAGCACGTCGATGTCGTCGAGGTAGACGCCCGCCCCGATGACCCAGTCCCACTCGCGCACGCGCTTGGCGTAGGCGGACTTGGGGAAGAGGCCCTCCTTGCCGATCTTGGCGAAGGGGTAGTCGTAGTAGGTCCCGGCCGGATCCTCGGAGCCCGCGCGCAGGGCGCGCACGATCGTGAGGGTCGCGGGGGGGAGCTGCTCGGGGGCCTTGTTCTCGAACTGGGGCGCCGAGGGGAGCACGAGGATCACGTGGCTGGGCCCGTGGATGAAGAGGTAGTTGCTGCCCTCGAACCGGGCCGCGCGGACCAGGTCCTTGGCGCGGCGCTGGGCCTCGTCCAGGGGGAGGCGGCCCTCCTGGGCCTCCCGGGCGAGGGCGGTCACCTGGGACTGGACGGTCTCCACCACGTTGCGGAGGCCCTCCTTCTTGGCGCGGAGGAGGTCCGTGCGCACCTTGGGCAGGATGAAGCCCGCGACGACGAGCACGAACAGCACGACGGGGATCATGGCGGTGGTGAAGACCTTCCCCGCCAGGGAACGGAGGTAGGAACGGCTTGCTTCCATGGCCATGGCGCTCTCCTGTCGGGGTTGGACCGGAGTTTACACGCTTGTGACCTGTTTCCAGCGGAAAAAGGGCGCCTAGGGGGATCAGGCCCGGCGATGCCGCCGAACCCGCCGTTTGACCACCGGTTCCGGCCCCTCGACCCAACGGCGGATGCGGTCGGCGTCGTCGAACCGGGAATGGGGGCCGTTGGCGTCCAGGAGGACGATGAGGAGCGGGCGGTGCCCGACCTGGGCCTGCATCACGAGGCACTGGCCCGATTCCTCGATGAAGCCGGTCTTGGAGAGCCCGATGCGCCAGCGGGAGCTCTGGAGGAGGGCGTTGGTGTTGTGGAAGCGGATGGGGCCCCGGCGGCCGGCCACCTCGGCCTGCTCCCGGGTGCTGCAGGCCCGGATGACGGGGTAGTGGGCCGCGGCGTCGACGATGCGGGCCATCTCCTTGGCGGAGGCCACGTTGCCCGAGGACAGGCCGGCGGGGTCGATGAACCGGGCGCTGCCCAGGCCCAGGGCCCGGGCCTTGGCGTTCATGGCCGCCACGAAGACGCCCATGCCGCCCGGGAAGGTGCGGCCGAGGGCGTGGGCCGCCCGGTTTTCGCTGGCCATGAGGGCCAGGGTGAGGGCCTCCTGGCGGGTGAGGGGGGTGCCCACGGGGAGCCGGCTCCGGCTGTGCCGGAGGGTGTCCTTGTCCTCCTCCAGGATGGTGAGGGGGGCCTGCAGGTCCACCTTGGCGTCCAGGAGGACCATGGCCGTGACCAGCTTGGTCAAGGAGGCCACGGGGACCACGTCGTCGGCGCGCTTGGCCAGGAGGGCCTCGCCGGTCCGCTGGTCCTGCACGATCACCGAGGCCGCCCGCAACCGGGGGCCCGGGGCCGCCTGGACCAGGGTCAGGCCGGTCAGGGCCAGCGCGGCGACCAGCCGCGAGAAATGCATGGAAAAGCTGCGAATATGGAGCATTGACCTTCCGGGCGGGGGGAGACGACTTGTTAAAACTGTGCCACGAACCCGGACAAACACAAACCTCCGGATGCGGTTCTCCAGGCAACCGACCCCGCGACCTCCCGACCCGTTGAGGCGGTCGGGTCGTCGGCGTCCGGTTGGCAGCGCGGTTCAAATCCCGGATACTGGCGCATCCCCTTTCCTGGAACCCGCGCCATGGCCCTCCGCCCTGTCTCCCGTCTGACCAACGTCCTCCTCTGGGCCCTGGCCGCCCTCGTCATGCTCAGCGCCATCGTGTACCAGCGGCGGACCGGCCCCACCCACCCCAAGCGGGGCACCTTCACCGTGGGCGGGGCCACCCTGCCCTATCGCTTGCTGCGGAGCGGCGACAGTTTCCAGGACGCGCGCATTGCCGTGCCGGACCCGGGCGGACGCACCGCCGGCACGCTGCTCTACCGGCGGTTCAAGACGGCCGATCCCTTCACGACCCTGCCCCTCCGGGCGGAGACCCGGGACGGCCGCCGGGAGCTGGCCGCGTACCTGCCTGCCCAGCCCGCCGCCGGCAAGCTGGAGTACCTGATCCGCCTCGAGGGGCCCACGGGCACCCTGGGCCTGCCCACGGACGGCGAGGCCGTCGTCATCCGCTTCAAGGACCGGGTGCCCACCCCCCTGCTCATCGCCCATGTGGCTCTCATGTTCGTGGGGGTGCTCATCGGGGTCCGCGCGGGCCTGGCCGCCCTCCACGGCTGCGCCGACATGGCCGCCCACGCCTGGGCCACCCTCCTGTGCCTGACCGCCGGCGGCCTGGTCCTGGGCCCCTTCGTCCAGAAGTACGCCTTCGGCGCCTTCTGGACGGGCTTCCCCTTCGGCGGGGACCTCACCGACAACAAGACGCTCCTCATGTGGGGCGCCTGGGTCCTGGCCTGCGCCGTCCTGCGCCTGGGCCGGGCGGGCCTTGCGCGCATGGCCGTGACCCTGGCCTTCCTGGGCATGCTCGTGGTGTACGTCATCCCCCACAGCGCCCGGGGCAGCGAGCTGGACTACGCCAAGCTCGATCAGGGGGTGGCGGCCGCCGAGGCCATCCGCACCGGCCGGTAGGGCTCCGTACAGGCCAGGTCCCCGCGGGCGCCGCGGGGACCTGGGAGCCGGGTTCAGAAGGAGGCGACGCCGGTGGGGGCCCCGATGCCGGTGGCCCAGTCGTAGCCCGCGGCGGCGGCGAAGCCGTTGCTGCCGGACAGGATGTCCCGGTAGGGATCCGTCGTGGAGGTGAACTGGCTGTAGAGGTGGGCCAGGAAGGCGGAAGTGCTGGTCCACTTGGTGGCGCCGTTGCTCTCCGCCGCGTTCAGCATGCCCGCCATGCAGGGGGAGCTGACGCTGGTGCCGCCGAAGACCATCCAGCCGGAGTAGCCCTGGTAGCTGGTGCTGTCATAGACGGCCACGCCGGTGGCGGGGTCGGCGTCCGAACTGATGTCGGGGGTGGTGCGCCGGGCGCCCACGCCCTTGATCCCGGTCTGGAAGGCGGGCAGGGGCACGTAGGCGCTGACGCCGCCGCCGCCGCTGGACCAGGCGGACTCGGTGGTGATCGTATAGCCGCCCGCGTCGGTGGCGACGCTGGTGCCGCCCACGGACACGACGTAGGCGGACGCGGAGGGGTAGATGACCTGGGCGCCCGTGTCGCCGGCCGATGCGAAGAAGATCACGGACTTGTTCGTGAAGTGGCTGTCATTGGCCGTTTCGCCGGAGGTCTCGCTCCCCCCCCAGCTCATGGACACCTGGTCGCCGGGGGCGGCCAGGCTCACGGCCTTGTCCACCGCCGCGTACATGTCCGAGAAACTGGCGGAGGCCGCCTCCACGAGGACGATCTTGGCGCCGGGGGCCATGGCGTGGGCCCACTCGATGTCCAGGGCGGCCTCCTGGGCCCAGCCGCCGTTGGCCCGGGGCTTCTTGCCGGCGGCGTAGACCACCTGGAACACCTTGTTGGCGCTGGCGGTGGCGGAGGTGCTGGTCTCGGCGGGGAGGCCGAAGTAGTTGGAGAAGACGTTGAAGTCGGCCAGGGCCGTGGGGTAGTCGTAGGCGTCGACGATGAAGATCGTGCCGGAACCGGCGGGGAGCCCCGTCCCCTTGGTGGCGGGCACGCCGTAGAAGGTCCGCAGCTGGGCCGGCGTCATGCCGCCCTTGGGCCCCAGGCCCGCGGAGGGCTCGATGAGGATGCGGTGGTTGGTGTGGACGCGCTGGCCGGCGTCCCCCGCCTGTTCGAGGCTCGTGCCCGGGATGTACACCTTGCCCACATGCTTGCCTTCCTCCTGGGCCTGCAGGAAGCAGCCAGCGAGGCCGAGGGTGAGGAGGGTGTAGGTCAGCTTTGACGTCCGCATGGGCGCCTCCAGGCAGGGGTGGGGGGGAATGCCCGAACCCCCCGCGTCCGGGGGGGCGCGAGGGGTTCTCAGGGGGCATGGGAATGAACGACGCGTATGATTTCGCACCTGGTCGCCCGGGCGTCAAGACAAAATTGAGACCCAGTCGCTGTAAAAACTCCTTTATCTTCCTCCGGGGGACCGGACCGGCCCGGGGCATGCGCCCGCCAGGCCCTGTGGCATCCTGGTTCCACCCCTCCAGGAGCGATCATGGTCCCCCGCCGCACCCGAGCCATTGAAACCCAGGGCCTCGTGGACTCCGACCGCCTCCGGGACGCCGTGGAAGCGATCCGAGAAGCAGGCGCCGAGGGCCTCACCCGGGACCGACTCCGGCAGCAGCTGGGGGTGCGCAGCGTCCGCACCGTGGACCGGGCCATCGGCCTCCTGGAGGCCCAGGGGGCCCGGCTGGACCGGATCCGCCGCGGCACGCCGCCGATCATCCATTTCGTCCTCCGCAAGGGCCCCACCTGGGACGAGCACGTGTCCAGCGAGGCCCGTCTGGCCCTGCGCATCGCCGGCCTCTCCCTCACCCAGACCGGCACCCACCTGTGGCAGGACAAGCTGGACGCCCTCGAGCACCTGGCCAGCCAACGCATGTCCAACCGGGACCGGCGCCTCTTCGAGCACCTCAAGCGGGCGGTGCGGGTGCAGGGGGCGGTGGACGACCCCATCGAGACCCCCAACCTGCTGGAGCCCATCCTCACCGCCCTGGACGGCGCCAAGGAGATGCAGATCGAGTACCAGGCCGCGGGCGCGGGGACCCCGACGCCCTACCAGGTGGTGCCCTACGCCCTCACCCACGACCTCTTTTCCGGCGGCACCTTCCTCCTCGTGTGGGAACCCCGCCGGCGCCTGCCCCTCCACCTCCGCCTGAACCGGATCTGCGCCGCCAAGCCCACCTCCCGGGCGGGGACCTACCCCGCCGACCTCATGGCCCAGGCCGCCGACTACCAGATCGGCGGCTGGACCAGCGCCAATCCCCCCTTCCAGGTGGAGGCGGTGATCCGGGGGGCCAACTGGGTGCAGGCCTTCAAGGAGGCGCCCCCCGCCCTGCCCCGGTTCGAGGCCCGGCCCGGCCCCGCGGAGGACGCGGTCCTGGTGCGCTTCTGGGCCACCCATCCCAAGGGCGTGCTCCGGTGGCTCCTCCAGTTCGGCGCCATGGCGGAGGTGCTCCACCCGGTGGAGATCCGCGAGGCGGTGGCCGGCCAGCTCCGGGAGGCCCTCGCCCGGTACGACGCCGTGTGATCTGGGCCTCAAACCGGCCGGGGCCCCTTCCCAGGGGGCGCGGGTTCCCCCACCATCGAACGAGGGCCGCCAACCTGCCCGCCGGAGCACCTGTGAGACCTGACACCACCCCCGAACTGGTCACCGAAGCCGTCGCCGAACTCATCGCGCTGGGCGCCGCCATCGCCTCCAACAACCAGGAGGCCTTCCAGCGCCACAACTTCCGCCTCCACCGGCTGGGGGTGGCCCGGGAGGACCGCATCCAGGCCGTGAACATCGCCCTGCAGGTGAAGATGGCGCCCCACCGGAACCTGGTGGAAATGGCCGAAGCCTACCTGATGGGCGGCGAGGAGCCCACCGAAGGCGGCTGCGGGGGCGGCTGCGGCTGTTCCGGCGAGGAGGAGGGCTGCTGCGACGAAGGCGGGTGCGGCGAGGGCGGCTGCGGCTGCGGCGCCTGATCCCGCCCCTTGAGCCGGCCCCGCTGACCGGCCACAATGCCGGCGGGGAGGCCGCGATGACGATGATCCTGACGGAGATCCGGGTGGGGGGGGTGCAGGCGCGGGTGGACGCCCAGGGCCGGACCTGGCGCAGCGCCATCGCCAAGGTCCCCGCCCCGGGCCCCGTGCGCCTCGGCGCCCTGGGCCTGGCGGGGGACGCGGTGGGCAACCGCACGGTGCACGGCGGCCCGGACCAGGCCGTCCTCGCCTATGCCGCCGCCCACTACGCCCGCTGGCAGGCCGAGGGCGTGGCCGTCGAGCCCGGCGCCTTCGGGGAGAACTTCCTGCTGGACGGGTTGGAGGACGAGGAGGCCTGCATCGGGGACCTTTTCGCGGTGGGGCAGGCGCGGGTGCAGGTGAGCCATCCCCGGCAGCCCTGCGCGACCCTGGCCCGGCACCTGGACCGGCCCGACATCGTGGAGCGGGTCTGGACCCTGCGGCGCGGCGGCTGGTACCTGCGGGTGCTCCAGGAGGGCCTCGTGGAGGCGGGCCAGCCCCTGCGCCTCCTGGCCCGCCCCAATCCCGGCGCCACCGTCGCCCGGGTGCTCTCCGCCCAGCGCAATGCCGCCAGCGACCCCGCCGAGGCCCTCGCCCTGGCCGGCCTGGAAGGCCTCTCCGCCCCCTGGGCCGAACGGCTCGCCCATCCCCGGTAGACGCCTGCGCCGCCGGGAGCCCTGCGTGGGATGAGCCGCTGGGTGCCTCCGCACCCCGAGTCAAGCCCGTTCAGGCAGCGCGAACCACCGGAACCACCTTGTTCCGATCCTTCGTGCTGGCAAGGGTAAGAAGTGGTAACAAAGCCCCTTGTACATCAAGGAATGCGTGCACAGTGTACTTGGATGGCCCGTGAAATCTTGCCCTCTGAACTCTGGAAACGCATCGCTCCGCTGCTGCCTCCGCCCGCGCCGAAGCCGAAGGAGATGGGCTGCGGCAGTGGCATGACATGCTGGCGCCGTCTCCAGGCGTGGCATGACCTCGGCGTGTGGGACGACCTCCTTCGAATCCTGCTCGAGGAGTTGAACGACGCAGGCCGGATCGATTGGGAGCGCGGCGCCCTGGATGCTTCAAGCATCAGGGCAAAAAGGGGGGCCAAACGATCGGCCCGAACCCCACGGATCGAGGGAAGAACGGGACCAGGCACCACCTGATCACCGATGCCAATGGAATCCCGATGGCGGTGCTGGTGGGGCCTGCGAACCAGCATGACTCGGTTCCATTCGAGAAGCTGATCGATGCCGCGCCAGGGCTTCGCCATGGTCGTGGGCGCCCCCGGCGGCGTTTCAGGAAACTGCACGCCGACAAGGCCTATGACTTCCGCCGCTGCCGGATGGCCTGCAGAGTCAGGGGCATGCTCTCCCGCATTGCGCGGCGCGGGGTGGAAACCGCAGAGAAGCTTGGCAAGCATCGTTGGGTAGTCGAGCGGACCTTCGCATGGTTCAAGCCCTTCAGGCGCCTCATGGTCCGCTACGAAAGGCGGGCCGAGATCCACCTGGCCTTCCTCAAGGTTGCAGCCAGCCGCATCTGCTTCTCTGCCCTGGGATGGTCGTGCGCTGGAAGTTGCCCCCAGCCCCATCCCCGTTGATCCCAGCCATCGGCGTTCATCCCTGTTACGCAGGGCCAGTGATTGCATGGGTAGGCGCGCCCATGACCCGCATGCGCCGACCCATCCGTGCCTCGGCCCTGCGTAACAGGGATGAACGCCGATGGCTGGGATGGAGGAGATGAAGCACGGTAATCACCGGCGGCAAACGTCGGTTTTGTTACCCTTCTAAGTAAAGAACCCCTCCGGCGGTGCGGGACCGGTTCCTGGAGGCCGGCGAGTGTTCCCGAAACCGAGGGTTACCGAGGCGGCTGAGGCCAGGCCCGTCCAAGGCTGGGGGCGCAGGGCACCCACAGGCGTGCATGCGGAAGGCCCGGAGCCCCCAGCCGAGCGATGCGCAGCATCGCGGCCCGCGGCAGCGGGCCAGGGCCTGGGCGGCATGGGGCGGCGCGGTGGATCGCGAAGCTGGCTCAGCGAAACTCGGCCTCTCGGCGCACCCGGCGTACGGGTTCTGTACTTACCCTTGCCGTTACGAAGGAACGGGACACGATCGTTCCGGTGATTCGATCGACCTGCCCTAGGCGACCACGTCCTGGAGCACCTGGCGGATCTGGCCGAGGGTGAAGGGCTTGGGGATGACGCTGGCCTTGGGGTCGCGGGCGATGGCCTCCTCCACGGTGGCGTCGACGTTGCCGGTGGCGAGGAGGACGGGGAGGCCGGGCTTGAGGGCCCGGAGGCGGGCCAGGGTCTCCACGCCGCCCATGTCGGGCATCGTCACGTCCAGGATCACCACGTCGGGATCGGGGCCGGCCTCGAGGCGGGCCAGGGCCTTGGCCCCGCGGTCCGCGGTCTCCACGGCGTGGCCGAGCACCTCCAGCAGGCTGGGGACGGAGGCAAGGATGAGTTCATCGTCGTCCACGAGGAGGATGTTCATGGGGGCTCCGAGGCCAGGGGGGTTCGCGCCGGCGCATCGTCGGCCCGTGGGGGGCCATTATCCCAGAAATCCCCGCGGCTGGTTATCCTGGAGGACCGCTTCCGCGGAACCTTCACCGGAGTCACCCTGATGCGCCGATCCCCCGTTCTTTTCGCGGCTTCCGCCGCCCTCCTTTTCGCCGCCGTCGCCTGCGACCGCTCCAAGCCCGCGCCTCCGGTCCAGGCCCCCGCCGGCCCCGGCGCCCTCACCGGCACCGTCCAGGAGGTCATTCCCGCGGCGCCTTACACCTACCTGCGCCTCAAGGCCCCCCAGGGCGACGTCTGGGCCGCCATCCCGGCCGCGGACGTGAAGCCCGGCCAGACGGTGACCCTCCAGGTCCAGATGCGCATGGACCGCTTCGAGTCCCCCAGCCTCAAGCGCACCTTCGAGAACCTGCACATGGGCACCCTGGCCGGCGCGGGCGGCGAAGGCGGGGGCATGGCCGCCCCGGCCCCGGCTCCGGCCCCCGCGGGTCCCGACGAGAAGGTGGCCAAGGCCTCCGGCGCCGACGCGCGCACCGTGGCCGAGATCGTCCAGGGCAAGGCCGGCCTCAAGGAGAAGACCGTCACCGTCCGCGGCAAGGTGGTCAAGTACAACGAGGGCATCATGGGCCGCAACTGGCTCCACCTGCGCGACGGCAGCGGCTCCGCCGCGGCCAAGGACAACGACATCACCGTGACCACCCAGGACACCTGCAAGGTCGGCGACCTCGTCACCGCCAAGGGCGTGGTGCGCCTCGCCAAGGACTTCGGCGCGGGCTACACCTATGAGGTGATCATCGAAGAAGCCAAGCTGACCAAGTAGTCCGCCGGGGGGGGAGGCCCCGGCAGGGACCTCCCCCCCGGCTTCGGTCCCGGAATTTTCCGAGGCCCGCAATGCCAGCTTGGCAGGAGGACCCCTTGGCGTCATGCTGGGGGCCCCCAGGTGATGCCATGCCCCCCCGCTCCATGGTGTGCATCCTCAGCCTCCTGCTCGGCACCGGCTGTTCCCTCCGGAAGGCCGCCCTGGACCGCGTCGGGGACGCGCTGGCCCAGGGGGGCGGCACCTTCGCGTCGGATCCGGATCCGGACCTCGTCCGGGACGCCACCCCCTTCGCCCTCAAGACCGTGGAGTCCCTCCTGGACGCCCGGCCCCGGCACCCGGGCCTGCTGCTGGCGGCGGCCTCGGGCTTCGCCCAGTACGCCCGCGCCTTCGTCCAGGACGAGGCGGACTACGCGGAGGCGGGGGATCCGGCCCGGGCGGCCCACCTGCGCCGGCGGGCCAAGGCTCTCCACCTGCGCGCCCGGGCCTACGGCCTGCGCGGCCTGGACGTGGCCCTGCCCGGGTTTTCCGCCGGCCTGGCCACGGATCCGGACCGGACCCTGGCCCGGGCCGCGCGGGCCCAGGTACCGCTGCTCTACTGGACCGCCGCCGCCTGGGCCTCGGCCTTCAGCCTGGATGTGTCGGACGCGGCCCTCGCCAGCGACCAGGCGCGCATCGAGGGGCTCCTGGACCGGGCCCTGGCCCTGGACCCCACCTGGAACGGGGGCGCCCTCCACGCCTTCCGGGGCGCCTGGGAGGCCGCGCACCTGCAGGCCGGCGGTTCGGCGGCAAACGCCCGGCGTTCCTTCCAGGAGGCGCTCCGCCTTTCCGGCGGCCTCGACGCCGCCACCCACGTGGCCCTGGCCGAATCCCTCGACCTGGAGGCCCAGGACCGGCGCGCCTTCGAAGGCCACCTGCGGGAGGCCCTGGCCGTGGACCCGGACCGGGACCCCGCCCGCCGCGTGGCGATCCTCGTGGCCCAGAAACGGGCCCGCTGGCTCTTGACCCGGATGAACGACCTCTTCCTCGACGCCCCGGAGACGCCCCCATGATCCGATCCGCCCTCGGGTTCCTCTGCCTCGCCCTGGCCCTGGGCGCCCAGCCCGTGCCCCTCAAGATCGCGACCCTCGTGCCCCAGAACTCCAGCTGGTTCCGCATCCTCAAGGAGATGGGGGACACCTGGGAGCGGGCCTCCGGGGGCCGGGTGAAGGTCACCTTCTACCCTGGCGGCCGCATGGGGGACGACGGCGACGTGATCCGGAAGATGCGCCTGGGGCAGCTCCAGGGCGCCGTCCTGGCCTCCCCCGGCCTGGCGGAGATCGACCGCTCCGTCTACGCCCTCAGCATCCCCCTGGCCTTCGACGGCCCCGGCGAGGTCTACGGCGTCCTGGACCGCATGCGGCCCGGCCTGGAGCGGGCCTTCGCGGCCAAGGGCTTCGTCATCCTCAACTGGGCCGACGGCGGCTGGGTGCGGTTCTTCTCCCGCCACCCGGTGGCCTCGCCCCAGGACCTGAGGCGCCAGAAGCTCTTCCAGTGGCAGGGCGACGCCCACACCCTGGAGATCTGGAAATCGGCGGGCTTCAACGCGGTGCCGGCGCCGGCCCCCGAGCTGACCACGGGGCTCCAGACAGGGCTCCTGGACGCCTTCCTCACGTCGCCCCAGGTGGTGCTCCTCATGCGGTACCACGAGAAGGCGCCCCACATGACGGACCTCCGCTGGGCCATGATTCTGGCCGCCACCGTGGTGCGCCGGGAGGCCTGGGACCGCATCCCCGCCGACGTCCGGCCCGCCCTCCTCAAGGCCGCGCAGGAGGCCGCGGAGCGCCTGCGGCGCGACATGGCCGCCAGCGAGGCCTCGGACCTGGAGGCCCTGAAGCGGGCCGGGCTCAAGGTGGTCCCCGTGGACGCCGCCGCCCGCGGGCAGTGGGAGGCCATGCTCCGGGGGGCCCACGACCGGATCCGGGGCGACTACGTGCCGGCCCCGGCCTACGACGAGGCCCTCGCGGCCCGGGACGCCCTCCGGAAGGAACGGCGCCGGTGAGCGGTCTCCCGGACCTCTTCCGCCGGGCGGTGGGGACGGTGCTCGTCGCCAGCTTCGCCCTCCTGATGGGGCTGCCCCTCGCGGACGCCCTGGGACGGGCCGGGGGCTTCCACCTGCCCGGCAGCGCGGAACTCGTCCAGGTCCTCACCCTCTGGCTCACCTTCGCGGGTGGCCTCGCCGCCGCGGCCGCCCGGCAACACCTCACCCTGTCCACCGCCGCCTGGATCGGGGACGGTCTGCCGGGACGGGCCGCCCGCTGGTTGGCCTCGGCCCTCTCCGCGGGCGTGGCGGCCGTGCTGGCCTGGGCCGCCTGGCAGGTGGTCCAGGCCAACCGGGCCGAGGGCCGCATCCTGGAGATCGGCCTCCCCGCCTGGACCCTGGACCTGATGATGCCCCTGGCCCTGGCGGCCATGGCCTTGGTCTTCGCCTGGCACGCCGCCCGTGGCTGGCGGGGGCGTCTGGCGGGGCTCCTGGCCATCCCCCTGGCCTTCGCCCCAGCCCTAATGACCTCCGGCCAGGCTGCGGTGGCGTACGTCCTCGCCGGCCTCGCCGCCCTCTCCCTGCTGGCGGGCACCCCGATCTTCGTGGCCATGGCGGGGGTCGCCCTCGCCCTCTTCTTCGCCCAGGGCGCCCCGGTGGCCGCCGTCCCCGCGGAGGTGTACCGGCTCGTGGCCTCCCCCACCCTGCCGGCCATCCCGCTCCTGGCGGGCGCGGGCTACGTGCTGGCGGAGAGCGGCGCCTCGGCGCGCCTGGTCCGGTGCTTCCGGGCCTGGGTGGGCTTCCTGCCGGGGGGCATGGCGGTCATGGCCGCCGCCGTCTGCGCGGTCTTCACCACCTTCACCGGGGGCTCGGGCGTGACCATCGTCGCCCTGGGCGGGCTCCTCTACCCCATGCTCCGGGAGGACGGCTACGGGGAGGGCTTCTCCCTGGGGCTGGTGACCGCCTCCGGCTCCCTGGGCCTGCTCCTGCCCCCGAGCCTGCCGGTCATCCTCTACGCCCTCGTGGCCAGCGGCCGGGACCAGGCGGTGTCGGCGGACCGGCTCTTCCTGGCCGGCCTCGCGCCGGGGCTCCTCCTCCTCGCCCTCACCGCCGCGTACGGCATCCTGGCGGGCCGGCGGATCCGGCCCCCCACCCCCTTCCACCTCCGGGAGGCCCTGGCCGCCACCTGGGCGGCCAAATGGGAGCTCCTGCTGCCGGTCCTGATCCTGGGCCTCTTCACAAGCGGCCGCACCACCATGCTCGAGACGGCCGCCTGCGCCCTGGCCTATGCCATCGCCGCCGAGTGCTTCCTGGCCCGGGACATCCACCCCATCCGGCAGCTGCCCGGGGTCCTCCTCAAGGCCTCCGCCCTCATGGGCGCCGTCCTGATGCTCCTGAGCGTGGCCATGGGCCTCACCGCCTGGCTCGTGGACGCCCAGGTCCCCGACGCCCTCCTGGCCTGGACCCAGGCCCACGTGCACTCCCGCCTGCTCTTCCTCCTGGCCCTCAATGTCCTCCTCCTGGTCCTGGGCAGCGTCCTGGAGATCTACAGCGCCATCGTCGTCCTCGCCCCCATCGTGGCGCCCCTGGGGGCCACCTTCGGCATCCACCCCGTCCACCTGGGGGTGATCTTCCTGGCCAACCTGGAACTGGGCTTCCTGCTGCCTCCGGCGGGCCTGAACCTCTTCCTGGCCTCCAGCCGCTTCGGGACGCCCCTGCCCCGGCTCTACCGCCATGTCCTCCCCTTCCTGGTCATCCTCGGCGGAGGCCTCCTCCTGATCACCTACGCCCCGGCGCTGTCCCTGGCCCTCCCGCGCTGGCTGGGCAAAGGCTAGGGGCCTTCAATTGCGCGGCCAGGGTCCTAAGATGGACGGATGCGCGCCGTGCTCTTCGATCTGGATGGAACCCTCGTCGACTCCCGGGAGGACCTCGCCCTGGGCGTGAACCTCACCCGCCGGGACCTGGGCCTGCCGCCCCTGGACCCCGCCATTGTGGCGGGCTATGTGGGCGACGGGGTGCGGGCCCTCCTCACCCGGGCCCTGCCGGAGTGCCCGGAGCGCCTCGAGGAGGCCCTGGCCCTCAACCACGGCCACTACGCGGCGCACCTGCTGGACCGCACCCGCCTCTACCCCGGGGCGGCGGAGGCCCTCGCGGCCCTGGAGGCGGCGGGCTTCCGCCTGGGGGTGGTGACCAACAAGCCCCGCGCGTTCACCCTGCCCATCCTGGAGGGCCTGGGCGTCGCCGCGCGCTTCGGGGCCGTCGTGGCCGGCGGGGACGCCCCCGCCCTCAAGCCGGACCCCCGCCCCCTCGTCCAGGCCCTGGCGGCCCTGGACGCGGACCCCGCCCGGTCCTGGATGGTGGGCGACCACTGCACGGACCTGGAGGCCGGCCGGCGAGCCGGTCTCCGCCGGTGCCTTTGCCGGTTCGGTTTTGGGGATCCCCGCGCCGAGGCCTGGGATCTGGCCATCGAGCGCCTGGCGGAGCTGCCTGCCCGCCTCTCGGAGGCCTGAGGGCCAGGTTCCCCCTTGCGCGGCGGCCCGGAAGGATGACAAATTAACAAAATATTAATAAGATCCTTCCATGCAGCCCCCCGAAGGCCCCCGCGTCACGGATGAGGACGCCCTCCAGGCCGCCCACCAGGACGGAGTGGCCCTCCTGGCCCTGCTCCAGGGCATGGACGAGGGGTTCGCCCTGCAGGAGCTGGTCCTGGACGATCGGGGCGCGGCGGTGGACACCCGGTTCCTGGAGGTGAACCTGGCTTTCGAGCGCCTGACGGGCCTCCGCCGGGCCCAGGTGATGGGCCGTCTGGCCTCGGAGGTGGCCAGCGCCTCCCCCCTGTGGGGGGTCGTCCACGCCGCCGTGGGCCTGACCCGGGCCGCCACGGAAACGGAAGCCTACTGCCCGCGGGCGGGCCGGCCCTTCCGGATCCGGGCCCACAGCCCGGTCCCCGGCCAGATCGCCGTCTTTTTCCGGGATATCACCGAACCCCGGGCCGCCCAGGCCCGGCTCAGCGCCCAGGAGCGCATGCAGGGCACCATCAGCGGGCTCTTCCGAAGCGCCCTGGACGCCCCGACCGAAGCCGAGCTGGCCTCGACCTTCCTGGACGCGGCCTGCCGCTTGACCGGCAGCCCCGTGGGCTTCGTGGGGATCATCAACCCCCTGGGCAACCTCCAGGCCCTGGCGGTCATCCACGACCTCATGCCCACCGGGGCGCGGGCCCAGGCCGAGGTGCTGGCCCGCATGGCCGACATCCCCCTCACGGGCTTCTGGGCCGACGTGGTGCGGGAGCGGCGCAGCCTGCACCGGACGGCCCCGGACACCCTCCCCGGCCATCCCTTCCCCCTCGAACGCCAGCTGGGGACCCCCCTCGTCCAGGGCCACACCATCCTCGGGTTCATCGGGCTGGCCAACAAGCGGGACCCCTACGCCGACGAGGAGCTGGAGCGCATGGAGACCCTGGCCTCCATCTTCGTGTCGGCCCTCACCCACAAGCGCATGGAGCTCTCCCTCCACGACGCCAACGCCGACCTGGAATTCCGCCGCGTGGAGATGCAGGCGGCCATCGACGAGCTCGACGCCTTCTCCTACACCGTCTCCCACGACCTCCGGGCCCCGCTCCGCCACATCATCGGCTTCACGGAACTCCTCCGGAAGGAGATGCACGCGCCCCCGGAAAGCCGCGCCGCCCACTTCCTGGAGACCATCACGGCCTCCGGGCGGCACATGGGCAGCCTCATCGACGCCCTCCTCGTCTTCAGCCAGTCGGGGCGGGTGCCCATCCAGAAGCAGCGCGTGGACCTGGCCCTGATGGTGCCCGAGGTGGTCCGCGCCCTCGAACTGGAGGCCGGGGACCGCAAGATCGCCTGGGACATCACCAACCTCCCCGTGGTCGAGGCCGACCCGGTGCTCATCCGCAGCGTCCTCGCCAACCTGGTGTCCAACGCCATCAAGTTCACCCGGGAGCGGCCGGATCCCGCGGTGCGCATCGGCTGCGAGAGCCGGGACCGGGAGACCATCCTCTTCGTCGCCGACAACGGCGCCGGGTTCAATCCCCGCAACGCCCAGCGGCTCTTCGGCGTGTTCCAGCGCCTCCACCCCGCCTCCCGCTTCGAGGGCACCGGCATCGGCCTCGCCAACGTGCGCCGGATCATCCTCCGCCACGGGGGGCGCGTGTGGGCCACCGGGGAGGAAGGGGCCGGCGCCACCTTCTACTTCACCCTCCCCTGCCGCCCGGAGGCCTGATGTCCGCCCGCGCCTCGCACCGGATGCTTCTCGCCGACGACGACCCCCGGGACGTGGAGCTGGTCCAGCTCGCCCTGGCCCAGGGCGGCCTCGCTGTCCGCGCCGACGTGGTCAAGGACGGCGAGGGGGTCCTCGCCTACCTGTACCGCCGGGGCCCCTGGCGTGAGCGGGAGGGCGGCGAGCCGGCCCTGCTCCTCCTGGACCTCAAGATGCCCGGCATGGACGGCGTCGACGTGATCCGGGCCCTCCGGGCCGACGCCGCCCAGCGATCCCTGCCGGTGGTCGTCTTCACGTCCTCGCACCACGAGAAGGACATCCTGGCCTGCCAGGAGGCCGGCGCCAACGCCTACGTGGTCAAGCCCGTGGACTTCCCCGACTTCGTGGAGACCGTCCAGACCCTCGCCCACTTCTGGCTCACCTCGAACCGGACCGTCTCCGCCCGTCAGCCCGGATAGGCCCCGCCGGGCTATCATGGGGGGTCTTCCGGACCGCCCATGAACCTCCGCCACCTGCTTCCCGTTTCCCTCTTCGTGCTGCTGGCCGCCTCCGTGGGCGTCGGCCTGCACCTCACCCAGGAGGCCGGGAGCGCGCCCAAACCCGCCCGGAAAGCGGCCCCCGCCGTCCGGGAGGAAGGCTCGGTCGACCAGCGGCCCGTGAAGACGGCGCGCCGGCTGACCCTGCTGGTGGCCACCCCCGAGGAGAAGCCCCTCGCCCACGACGCCCAGCGCATCGCCGACCACGAAGTGGACCTGGCCTTCGCGGACGCCCTTCGCCGGGCCGCGAACTTGCCCGTTCCCTCCACCCCGGAGATCCGGGACCTCCAGGGCCGCAAGGACACCCAGGAGGCCGCCGTCGCCGAAGGCCAGCGCGTCGTGGCCCGCCTCACCAAGGCCCTGGCCGGCGCCGGCCTGGACCAGCGGGACGACGTGGAGGACCAGCTGGACGTGGCCAAGGCCCAGCTCGAGCTGGACAAGGACGAGCTGGAGGCCACCGCGGACGCCCTGGAGAAGCTGGGCGCGGACCCCAGCGCCCGCATCCGCCGCCTGAAGGCCAGCTTTGCCGAAGTCGAAAAGGAACCCGCGGAAGAAGGCGCGGACGCGGGCGCCCGCTTCCAGCCGGGGAGCCTGCTCCACCACCTGAGCCGGTGGTCCGCCCTGCGGCGGAAGGCCGACCTGCTGGCCGCCGCCCGGGAGGAGGCCCTCGCCAAGGCCGAGGAGCTCTCGGCCCGTCAGAAGGACCTGGCCCAGACCGTGGCCCAGGAGCAGGAGGACCGGGAGTCCATCAAAGCCCAGGCCAAGGGCTTCGCCCGGGGCGCCAAGGAAGCCACCCTGGCGGCCGGCACCTCCCGGGAGACGGCCCGGGCGACCCTCCTCACCCTCAAGCACTTCACCGAGGACCAGCGCTCCCTGGCCGAGCTGGGCAAGCGCATCCAGGACCAGCGCCAGCTGGCGGACACGTACCGGGACTGGCGGACCCTCGTGGGCGACCAGGCGCGCGCCACCCTCCACCTCATCATCCGCCTGCTGGGCTGGATTCTGGCCGTGGTCGTGCTCGTTTGGTTCGCCGATCGGATTTTCGAGGCCGTGTTCTCGGCCATGGTGGCCGGGCGCAAGCGGGTGAGCCGGAACCTCAAGGTGGTGAAGTTCGGGGCCGTGGTGATCGGCCTCGTGGCCATCGCCTTCATCGTCCTGGGCACGCCCAGCCAGCTCACCACGCTCTTCGGCCTGGCCGGCGCCGGCCTCACCGTGGCCCTGAAGGACTTCATCATCAGCTTCTTCGGCTGGTTCATCCTGGTGGGCCCCAAGGGCATCCACGTGGGCGACTGGGTCGAGATCAAGGGCGTGGGCGGCGAGGTCATCGAGATCGGCCTCATGCGCACCCTGCTCCTGGAGACCGGCAACTGGAACGACGCGGGCCACCCCACGGGGCGCGTGGTGAGCTTCGTGAACAGCTTCGCCCTCGAGGGCCACTTCTTCAACTTCTCCTCCGCCGGCCAGTGGATGTGGGACGAGCTCAACGTCACCGCCCCCGCGGGCCGGGATCCCTATCCCTTCGTCGAGGCCATCCGCGCCCTCGTGGAGGCCCGCACCGCCCCCAACGCCGCCCTCGCCTTCAAGGAGTGGGAGCTCTCCCACCGGGGCGCCGCCTCCAACCGCCTGAAGCTGGAGCCGGGCATCAGCGTCGTCCCGGCCCCCGAGGGCGTCCAGGTGCGGGTCCGCTACATCACCCGCGCCCAGGAGCGCAACGAGCTCCGCCGGGAGCTGAACGAGGCCGTGGTGGCCCTGCTCCACGGCAAGCACGAGGCCTGAAGCCCCACGGCGGGCGGCCGGGTCAATGGTCACAGTTGCCCCCGGCGGGCTTGCCAGCCCTCCGCCTGGGCAGCACCTTGGTCCCCGTGGGCGGGGCTCCTGGACGGGGCCCGCCCGCGTCACGGAGCCTACATGCGCACATCCCTCTCTGGAGGCGGGGCCGAAGCCCGCCTCCGCGGCCTCTGCCTGAGCCTGGCCCTGCTGGCCCCCGCGGCGGCGGCCCCCCTCGCGAAGCCCTCCCCGGTGAAGGCCGCCCCGGCGCCGCCGGCCCGGTTCGTCCTCCTGAACCGGAGCCGGGGCGAGGCCGCGTCGACCCCCATCTTCGTGACGGTCACGGCCGTGGACGAACAGGGGCGCTTCCTGCGCCTGGCGCCCTCGGGGCGCTTCGTGCCCTGCGGGGCCGCCGACAACACCATCCCCAGGGGCGGCGCCCTCTGGGCCCCCTACTCCATCCCCCTGGCCCGGCTCCGGAGCTTCGACGTGGACCGGGCCCGGGAACTGCGGGGCGCCCGCCTCTACCTCAGCGTCGGCCAGCCCCTGTGGCTCCGGGTGGATGAGGCCACGGGCGGCCTCGTCCAGCCCGACGTGACCAACCCCTCCGACCCCAACGCCGACACCACATTCGACTGGATGGAATTCGCCCTCGACGGCAGCGGCTTCCACGGCAACACCACGTGCGTGGACCAGTTCGGCCTGCCCATCACCCTGGAGGTGGTGGAGGGCTCCGGCGCCACGGCGGGACCCGTCGGCCTCGCCCGCCGGCGCAGCGACATCCTGGACGCCTGGCGGGAGAAGCTGCCCGCCGCCTTCGCGGACCTGGAGGACCGGGGCCTCCGGATCATGGCCCCGGGCCACGTGACGAAGGGTCCCCTGACCACGTACCTGGACCGGTACATCCGGGACATGTGGGACCGGTACCGCCGGGAGCCCCTGGTGCTGACCCCCGACGAAGGCACTTTCACCGGCCGCGTGGATGAGCTGGGGCGCCTCGTCTTCCGCCGGGAGGGGGATCCCTGCGCCTACGTGATCCGCCGCATGCCCACCACGCGGGAGGCCTGGCGCTGCGACGGCCCCCTCACGGAAGGCAACGCGACGGAGCGGGTCCTCGGGGCCCTCCTCGGCGCCATGATCAACCGCCACACCCTGGAGCGCCCCCTGAACTGGCGCGAGGACGGCGACGACTACGACGCCTCCCCCGCCAACAGCTACGCCGCCTTCTGGCATGCCGAGGGGATCGGCGGCAAGGCCTACGGCTTCGCCTACGACGACGTCAACGACCGCTCCACCCTCGTGAACGCGGCGGACCCCAGGATCGTGCGCATCGCCTTCAGGATCGACTGATGCCCGACTGGCGGATCATCCTTCGGTGCCCCCTTCCGGCGCGGCGGCGGCGCCCGGGCTGGTGGGGTCGTGGGGCAGGCTTCCCCGCGGGCTGCGCAGGTACACGAACGGCGTCGCATGCAGGAAGTTCGACACGCGGCTCGTATAGACGTCGGCGTACCGCTCCACCTGCCTGGCCAGGTGGCTCTTGTCGTTGCCCGCGCGGGTGAGGAGGCCCCAGCGGCCGTTGGTGAGCTCCGCGGCCGCCCTGGCCATGGGGGCGATCTCGGCGTCCAGCGGGAGCAGCCGCCCGCGGAGCTCCTGCATCCGGGCCTCCAGCTCGTGGACCGTCTCCGGCCCCCGGGGGCCGTACCCGGCCCGCAGGCGCTGGAGGGCCAGCCGGGTCCGGCTGAACTGGGCCTCGAGGCGCTCCTTCTCCTCCATCTTCTCCTTGATGACGCGCTCGGCGCCCGCGAAGGCCTCGAGGGCCTCCACCTCCTCCTCCAGCTCCCGGAGGACCAGGGCGGTCCGCCAGCGGAGGGTGGCCTTGCTGACGTGGACGTCCCCGAACATGTGGTCGCCCACGTAGAGGATCTCGTCGCCGCTGATCCCCAGGTCCTTCTCCACCTGGGCGGCGCTGCCGCCCATGTAGGCCACCCCCGGCTGCAGGGGGCCGTTCACGGGCCGGAGCAGGCCGTCCTCCGTGACCACCTGGAAGAACGGCGCGCGGGACGTGAAGAACTCCGGCTTGCGGGCCCCCACGATCACCAGGTCGAAGAGGTCGCGCCACGTCGTGCCCGGCTCCAGGAACCGGTCGAAGGAATAGGCCATCATGGCCGACGTGAAGGTCCAGTCGGAGTTGGTGATCAGCAGGAGCTTCTTGCCGGCGTGGCGCTGGTCCTGGAGGGTCAGGGCCGTCTCGGGGTCCAGGATCACGCACTGCTCGGGATCGCGGGCGATCTCCGCCTTGAGGCGCCCCTCCAGGTGCTGGGCGTCCACCGCCTCCCGGACCCGCTCGTACAGGTCGCGGTAGCCCAGGACGCCGGGCAGGAGCCTCTGGTCCAGGAGGTCCACGAGCTGGGCGTAGAGGCAGCCCTCCGAAAGGGAGAAGAGGGTGTTCAGGAAGACCCACCGGGCCTCGGAGAGGTCCACCTGGGTGGCCGCGTAGACCACCCGCTGGTCCTGGAACGGCAGCGCCTCCGTGCCGTGCTGGGCCCGGCGCACCAGGCCGAACCGGTTGGCCTTGACGACGTTCCCGAGCTGGGTGTCGATGACGAGGCCCCGGGCCACCATGTCCCGCTCGAACCGGAGATCCCCCACGGGCCAGCCCTGCTCCAGGAACCGCTCCCGGGCGTACTCGTACACCTGGCGCTCGAAAGCCTCCACCCGGTAGGTGACCAGGGTGTAGTCCATGTCGTACCCGATGGCGTGGAGGGACCTGAAATTCAGGGTCCTGTTGCAGAAGACGCCACGGCTGCGTAGGGGCTGGTAGGAAGGATCCGCTGATGCGTGCATGGATCCAGGATACCTCCCGGAGCCGCGTCACGCCGGTTTTACTCGCGCGACGGCCGCGCGCCCCGGCATAGTTGAAAAGTGGGCTCCGCCCGCGAAAGTCCCTGGAGACACCATGCGCACCGCTCCGATCCTGGGCGCCCTGCTCGCCCTCGCCCTGCACGCCGCGCCGCCCCGGCCGCCGCTCGTGGTCGTGATCTCCGTCGACCAGTTCTCCGCCGAACTCGCCTCGCGCAGGTCCCGCGACCTCCCCGGGGGCCTGGGCCGTCTCTGGCGCGAAGGGACCGTGTTCACCAACGCCTGGCAGGACCACGGCTACACGGAGACCGGCCCGGGCCATTCCGTCATCCTCACGGGCCGCCACCCCATGCACACCGGCATCACGGAGAACACCTGGCTGGACCGGAGCCAGGGCAAGGCCACCTACTGCGTCCGCGACGACGGGGCCCCCCTCGTGGAGGGCAAGGGCCCCGGGGCCAGCCCGGCCTCCCTGGCCGGGACCACCCTCGGAGAGTGGATGGCCGCGTCCCTCGAGGACAGCCGCAGCTTCGCCGTCGCCGGCAAGGACCGGGCCGCGGTGCTCATGGCCGGGCACCGGGCCCGGGGCGTCTACTGGTTCGTGGCGGGCACCGGCTTCACCACGTCGCGGGCCTACGCCCAGCAGCTCCCGGCCTGGCTCCAGACCCACAACGCCGGCCTGATGGCGGGCCTCCAGGCCAGGCCCCTGGTCTGGGAGCCGGCCCCGGGCCGCCCCGCCCTGCCCTCCGAGACCTGGACCGTGGCCGGCAAGCGCGTGGACCTGGGCCTGCCCCGCGTCCTCCGCGCCGCCGAGGCGCCCCTGGACCCCGCCTTCTGGGACCGCTTCCGCGCCTCCCCCTATTTCGACGAGGCCATCCTGGGGACCGCGCGGGTGCTGCTCCGGGAGGAGCGCCTCGGCCGGGGCCCCGGAACCGATCTCCTCGCCGTCAGCCTTTCGGCCACCGACTACATCGGCCACCGGTTCGGCAACGCCGGCCCGGAAATGGAGGACCAGCTGGTCAGGCTCGATCGTTCGCTTGGCATCTTCCTGGAGGCCCTGCGCGAGGACGTGCCCGACGCCTGGGTGATCCTCACCGCCGACCACGGCGGCCGGGACTTCCCGGAGCGCATGGCGGCCCGGGGCGTCCCGGCGCAGCGCTTCCACGCGGACGCCTGGGCCCGGACCTTCAACCAGGAACTCCAGCGGCGCCTGGGCGGCGCCCGGCCCTGGTTCCTGCCCTCCTCGGGCCAGCAGCTCTACCTCGATCCCCTCGCCCTCGCCCAGTCCGGGCGGGCCCGGGCGGAGGTCCTCCAGGAGGCCGTCCGCCTCGCCCGGTCCCTGCCCGAGGTGGAAGGGGCCTTCACCGCCGATGAGCTGGCCCTGGAGCGGCCCGATCCCGCCCAGGCGCCGGCCGACCGTTCCCTGAAGGCCCGCATCGCCCTCAGCTTCGTGCCCACGCGGTCCGGGGATCTCCTCCTGGCCTTCAAGGCGCCGTATGTGATCCACGATCCCGGCCACCTGGCCGAGCACGGCTCCCCCCAGGATCCGGACCGGCGGGTCCCCCTCCTCTTCTATGGCCCCTGGCGGCCGGGCATCCGTACCGAGCCCGTGCGGATCATCGACCTGGCGCCCACCGTGGCCCAGGAGCTGGGCATCGCCCCCCTGGAGCCCGTGGATGGGCGGCCCCTGCGACTGGACGCGAAATGAGCCCGAAAAGCTCATATTGAAT
Source organism: Mesoterricola sediminis (assembly GCF_030295425.1). Taxonomy (NCBI): domain Bacteria; kingdom Pseudomonadati; phylum Acidobacteriota; class Holophagae; order Holophagales; family Holophagaceae; genus Mesoterricola; species Mesoterricola sediminis. Next base: position 2,457,126 of record NZ_AP027081.1, read on the forward strand.
ATTTGTTACCATCCGAGGAAAAAATATTTCGATCCTTTCAACCTTCGAAAAACGAGTGTGTTATCGTCTTTGACACACCAACCGATCCACATTCCACGCCGGGTTCCCCGACGGGTCCCGGAGTCGTTTAAGTTCGCCAAGGAGTCCAGATGTCCACAAGGAAGCCCTGCTTGATCCTGCTTTCCTCCCTGGCCTGCGCAGTGGTGGCCACCGCCCAGACCAGTACCACCTCCGGCGCGCTCCGGGGCAACGTGAAGTCCAAGAAGGGCTCCGCTGTCCAGGGCGCCTCGGTCTCCATCCGCAACCTGGATACCGGTTTCACCCGCACCATCAGCACCGATGGTCGCGGCGACTACCAGTTCCCCTTCCTCCCGGTGGGGTCGTACGAGCTGATCGTCACCTCCCCCGGCCTCAAGACCGCCAAGGACAGCAACGTCCGGGTGGGCCTGGGCCAGACGGCGACCCAGAACTTCAGCCTGGATTCCGCCGAGGCCTCCGCCGTGGTCGAGGTCGTCGGCGTCACCAGCAACGTCGACACGGCCCAGATCAACACCCAGACGGCCATCAACCAGGAGATCATCGACGCGGTGCCCCTGGTCAGCCGCAACTTCACCGACCTCGTCCAGCTGACCCCGGGCGCGGCCACCAACTCCGAGGGCTACCGGACCACCGTCGAAGGCGCCCGCGGCATCCAGAACAACCTCCAGATCGACGGCGCAAGCTACAACTCCAAGTTCAACTCCGAGCAGCGCGGCGGCACCCGCATCCCCTTCACCTTCGGCGCGGACTCCATCAAGGAGCTCCAGGTCATCACCAACTCCTTCGACGCCCAGTACGGCGACGCGGTGGGCGCCGTGGTGAACGCCGTCACCAAGTCCGGCACCAACGAGTTCGGCGGCATGGCCTTCGTCATGTTCAAGCCCAATTCCATGGTGGCGCGCGTCAAGCCCGTGCCCTGGGATCCCAAGAACAGCATCAATTCCCTCGAGGCCCGCACCCGCGACTACCAGCAGGCCCAGGGCGGCTTCAACTTCGGCGGCCCGATCATCAAGGACAAGCTGCACTTCTTCATCAACGTGGAAGGCACCCGCCTCCGCGAGGGCAGCGTCCCCGCCTTCGGCGTCGACTCCTCCGCCACCTCCGGCAACGCCATCACCGACTTCAACAAGTTCTTCGGCACGGGCGGCATGGGCGCCCTCCTGACGACGGCCCCCGGCACCACCCTCGCCCAGGAGGCCGGCCGGCCCTGGACCGACGAGCAGAAGAACCTGGTCTTCATGGGCCGCCTGGACTGGACCATCAACGAGGCCCACCGCGCCACCCTGCGCATCAACTCCCAGAACTACAAGGGCCTGAACGACATCTACCCCGGCACCCGCCGCTACGACGTCGCCTGGTCGGGCCAGTCCACCATGGAGTACACCAGCCTCTCCACGGTGCTGGAGGTCAACTCCATCCTGCCCCACAACATCCTCAACGAGTTCCGCGTCCAGTACGCGACGGAGGACCGCCCCACCACCCCGAACTCGACGACCTGCGCCCCCGTGCGCATCGCCCAGATCGGCGGCTCCTACAGCATCAACGCGGGCCAGTACTACATCGACCCCCGCAACACGAAGGAATTCACCACCCAGATCATCGACAACGTCACCTACATGACGGGCGACTGGACCTTCAAGGCCGGCGTGGACCTGCAGCGGATCCACATGAAGAACCGCTACCTGCCCAGCCAGAACGGCAACTGGAGCTTCACGACCTACGCCGCCGCCAACAACTGGTTCGCCGGCACCCTGAGCGGCACCGGCGTCTCCTACACCCAGGGCTGGTCCCCCCTCGACGGCGTCAGCGACTTCACCGAGGACTACTTCGCCGGCTACATGCAGGCCCAGTACACCGGCCTCCTGGACAAGCGCCTGATGCTCAGCCTGGGCTTCCGCGCCACCAACGAGCACTGGAGCGACAACCCCAACCCCAATCCCAAGCTCCAGGGCCTGGATCACCAGCCTGACGACCACTCCGTCGATCCCCGCTTCGGCTTCAGCTTCGACGTCTTCGGGGACGCCCGCACCGTGATCCGCGGCGGCTACGGCCACTTCAGCATCAGCAACCCCGGCCAGACCGCCTCCGGCGCCATCATGTACAACGGCCTCAACCTGCTGTCGTACTCGGTGTCCTCCAGCAACTCCAACTACCTGCCCTACTTCCTGGGCACGGGCATCCTCTCCCCCTCCAGCCGCTGGAGCGGTTCCCTCTCCCAGCCCGGCTCCCTCACGGCCCTCAGCCGCGCCGAACTGGGCACCCTGCCCCAGGACGCGGTCACCGTCGCCGTCATCGACCCCAACGCCAAGATGACCCAGGCCCGGGCCATGTCCCTGGGCGTGGAACAGGACCTCGGCAACGGCTACACCGTGGGCCTGAAGGCCACCTACAAGAAGTTCTACAACCTCCAGTACGCCGTGAACATCAACCTGGCCCAGTACGCGGACGGCAGCACCTCCACGCTCAGCGGCGCCATCTACAACGACGGCTACGCCTCCACCTGGAACCACTGGTCCAACAAGACCTCGGACCGTCCCTACACCGCCGTCGTGCGCGGCCGCCAGCTCGACCTCTCCGGCTTCGGCGACGTCATCCTCTCCAAGTACGACGGCGAGGGCCGCTACAAGAGCCTCGTCCTCGAGGTCTCCAAGAAGTCCAGCGAAGGCTGGGGCTTCCAGGGCAGCCTGACCTTCTCCAAGGCCGAGGACAACAACTCCAACGAGCGCGCCACCCTGACCTCCACCGGCAGTTCGGGTCCCCTCACCGAGAACCCCGGCGATCCCCTGAGCTCCTACACCCTCAGCGACAACGACCACCGCTTCCGCGCAGTCCTGGCCTGGTGGGCCCCCAAGGTCTGGGGCATCAAGTTCTCCGGCACGACGTCCTTCACCACCGGCCGCCCCTACACGGCCTACTGGTACAACGACATCAACGGCGACGGCAAGTACATCGACACCGTCAACGGCCGCAACACCTTCCGCCAGCCCAGCGCCAAGACCTTCGATCTCCGCATCGAGCGCGGCTTCCGGATCACCAAGCGCTTCAGCGTGGACGCCATCATCGGCGTGTTCAACGTCTTCAACTGGGCCAACCAGTACACCTCGCAGACCACGTACGCCACGTCCCCGCAGACCGTGGATTCTGCCACCGACAGCTACCGCCCGAACTTCGGGAAGATCGACCGCGCGGACAAGAACTCCCGCGAGGTCCAGTTCACCCTCAAGACCCGGTTCTAGGCGGGCCTGACGACCATGCGCGACACGAATCCATTCCATGCGATGACCGGAGGAATCATGCGAATCTCCACGCCCCTCAAGGGCCTGCCCCTGGCCCTGGCGGCTGGCCTCACCCTGGCCCTGCCCCTGGCGACCCTGGGCTGCACCAATCCCACCAAGGACCAGCCGGGCACCCCCGCCCCGGCCGTCTCGGGCTTCTACGTCACCAGCAACGCCAACGCCAAGAAGACCGACACCACCAACGACATCTACGTCACCACCGGCGACACCGTCTACGCCCGGGCCACCTTCGCCACGACGAACGGCTCGGCCGTCATCTCCCCGGGCAACATCCAGGTGACCTCCAACAGCCCGGTCACCCTGGGCGCCGTCACCGCGCCGACCACGTACACCCTCACCGTGACGAGCGGCAATGGCCAGACGGCCACCGCCACCGCCAAGGTGACCCCCGTGGCCCTGCCCACGGCTCCCGTGACGGCCCCGGCCTCCGTGACCCGCGACACCACCGGCCTCACCGCCAGCGTCCCCGCCGTCGCCGGCTCCACCTACCAGTGGTCCATCACCAACGGCACCATCACCGCCGGCGCCGCGGCCAACCAGGTGACCTTCACCTCCGGCTCCGCGGGCACCGCGGGCGCCGCCGGCTCCATGACGGTCACCTGCAAGGTGACCAGCGCCGCCAAGGTCTCGACGACGGGTTCGGCCACGATCCCGGTCCTGGCGGTCGTGCCCTCGGGCCTGACCTACGCCGCCAGCCCCGTCGAAGGCTACGTGAACGTGCCCCTCACCATCGCCCCGCCCACCTTCGCCGGGGACGCGGTGCAGGCCTTCTCCGTGGCCCCGGCCCTGCCGGACGGCCTCACCCTGAACGCCCTGACGGGCGCCATCACCGGCAAGCCCACCACCGTCACCGCCCCCAAGACCTACGTCATCACCGCCACGAACAGCGGCGGCACGGCCACGGCCAACCTGCTCCTGGGCATCCAGCCCCAGCCCAGCATCTCCCTCACCGCCAGCCCCTCCACCATCGGGCCCAACGGCGGCGCCATCCTCTCCTGGGCCGTGGACAGCTCCGTGGCCAGCTTCACCATCGACCAGGGCGTCCAGACCACGCCCTTCGTGGTCACGACCGTCCACAGCGGCACCTACAACGTGGCGCCCACGGCGACCACCACGTACACCATGACCGCGAACCTGGTCGCCGGCGGCACCGTCCAGATGCCCGCCACCGTGACCCTGGACACCGCGCCCCTGGCCATCACGAGCTTCACCTCCGAGAAGGCCAACACCACGTTCGGCGCCAGCGACAAGCTGAGCTGGGTCCTGACCGGCACCCCCAACACCCTGACCGTCAACGGCCAGAGCGTGCTGGGCAACACCAACACCAGCGTCATCCCGGTGCGCCGCCAGACCTTCACCCTGAACGCCGTCAACGGCGCCGCCAACGTCAGCCAGTCCGTGGTCGTGCCCGCCATGGGCCTCGACACGGTGGCCGGCAGCATCAACGGCCCCGGCATGAGCGACAGCGCCACGGCCTCCCTGGCCCAGTTCAACGGCCCCCGCCAGATCGCGGCCGACGCGGCCGGCAACATCTTCATCGCCGACGCCAGCAGCCACACCGTGCGCCGCTACGACGCGACCACCGGCGCGGTCACCACGATCGCCGGCATCCCCGGCTTCGCCGGCAACCTCGACGGCACCACGGGCAACTCCCAGCTGAGCAACCCCCGCGGGATCGCCGTCAGCGCCGACGGCACCGCCGTCTACGTCCTGGACTTCGGCAACACCGCCATCCGCAAGATCGCCCTCAGCGGCGGCGTCTGGACCTCCTCCACCATCGCCCCCACCGGCACCCTCGCGGGCAACGGCTACGGCCAGGCGACCCTGGATCCCACCGGCGCCTTCCTGGTCTTCGTCGACTACAACCAGCACGCCGTCAAGGTCCTCCGCCTCAGCGACAACAGCCTCATGGTCTACGCGGGTTCCACCACCGGCACCTCCGGCTACGGCCACATCGACCTGACCACGGCCGGGCCCCTCACCAACGCCCGCTTCGACAACCCCGAAGGCATCGCCTTCAACAAGGCCGGGAACTGGATCTACATCACCGAGGCCTACAAGACCACCAGCTACATCCGGGCCATCCAGTGGACCGCCCCCGCCGCCACCGGCGCGATGGCGACCCCCAGCGGCCTCTGCTACACCCTCGCGGGCGCGGGCGCCCAGGGCTACCAGGACGGCACCGGCGCCTCGGCCTACTTCTACGGCGCGGCCTCCATGTGCGTGGACGCCAACGACGTCATCTGGGTCGCCGACTCCAGCAACGCCGTGATCCGCCAGATCACCGTCCCCTCCATCGGCATGAACACCGGGGTGGTCACCACCTTCGCCGGCACCACGCCCACGGGCACCGTCACGGCCCCCGTGGCGGTCACCGGCAATGTGGACGGCGCCCTGACCGCCGCCAAGTTCAACAACCCCCAGGGCATCCTCGCGATCGGGACCGACCTCTACGTGTCCGAGGTGAACAACAGCACGATCCGCAAGATCAACGCCTCCGGCGTCACCACGCCCATCGGCATGGCCACCCAGCCCGGCAACGTGGACGACACGGGCACCGCCGCCCGCTTCAGCGCGCCCATGGGCGTCGCGGCCTTCGGCGGTTACGCCTACGTGGCCGACAACGGCAACGCCTCCCTGCGCAAGGTCCGGATCAGTGACGGCCAGGCCACCACGCTCGCCACCGGCTTCAGCGCCATCCGCGGCGTGGCCGCCGACAAGAACGGCCGCATCTACGTGGCCGACGCCACCGCGAAGACGATCACCGAGGTCGCCGCCGACGGCACCAAGACCACGATCCTGGCCACCGGCCTCACGGCGCCCCAGAACCTGGCCGTGAGCCCCGCCGATCCCAGCCTGCTCTACGTGGTTGACGGCGGCGCCATCTTCGAGGTCACCGTCCAGCGCGGCACCGACGGCACCTTCAGCCAGGCGACCATCACCAAGACCATCGGCAGCCAGAGCCAGAGCGGCTTCGTGGACAGCACCACCCTCACCACCACCCGGTTCCGCACCAGCGGCTCCGGCTCCGTGGCCGGCCTCGTGGTCGACCAGGCCGGTAACATCTACGTGGCCGACAACGCCAACTACGCGATCCGCAAGATCGCGGCCGGCACCTACGCCACCACCACCCTCGCCGGCATCACCGGCACGGCCACCTACGGCTTCCTGGACGCCACCGGCACCTCGGCCAAGTTCAACTACCTGACCGGCCTGGCCGGCCAGTGGGACGCCAACGGCGCCCTCGTGGGCCTCTGGATCTCCGATCGCGGCAACCACGCCATCCGCCGCTTCGACATGGGCACCGGCGCCGTGACCACGGTCATCGGCCTGGCCAACAACAACGCCGCCGCCCGCATCGGCGCCGCCCCCGGCACCATCGGCACCGGGTCCAACGGCAGCCTCTACCAGCCCCTGGGCGTCGCCACCGACAGCAACGGCGACCTCTTCATCGTGACCAACAACGGCCTCATGCAGGCCACCCTGATCGGCTCCGCCCAGTAGGACGGTCCCCCAGGCCCTGACCGAGCGCCCCGGGCAACCGGGGCGCTCGCTTTTTGCCCCGGCCCACTCCGGCCGGCGGCGCCCCCGGGACAGGCGCGTACAGCGGAAGACGGATCGATGCATGCTGCCGCATCCATCGATCCGTCTTCCCGGGTCCTGCGCCGATCAGGCCAGGACTTGCAGGGCCATGCCGCTGGAGGCGACCTTGACGCCCTTCCGGACCGCGTAGTCCATGCGGCCGAGGTTCACGCCGCTGTGGCCCACCTGGAAGATCTCCGTCTCGCCGGCGGCGTTCTGGATCTTCAGGGGGGCGTCCATGAAGGTGTGGGTGTGGCCGCCGATGATCACATCGATGCCGGGCACCGCGACGGCGAGGCGCTTGTCGTCGATGCTGGCCGACTTGACGTCGAAGCCCAGGTGGCTGAGGACCACCACCAGGTCGACCCGCTCCTTCTCGCGGAGGTGGGCCACCACGGGCTTCAGGGCCTCAGCGGGCTCCCGCCAGTCGACGCCGGCGTGGTTCTTGGCGGAGACCAGGCCCTTGAAGTCGATGCAGCAGCCGGTGATGCCCACCTTCACGCCGGGGAACTCCTTGATGATCCAGGGCTTCAGGCGCGCAGCCAGCTTGGGGGCGCCCTTGGCGTCGAAGTTGCAGTTCACGAAGTCGAACTTGGCGTCCTCCATGGCCGCCACCAGGCCCTCGACGCCGTTGTCGAAGTCGTGGTTGCCCAGGGTCCCGGCGTCGTACCCGCAGAGGCTCATGAGCTTGTAGTCGAGGTGGCCCTTGTACTGGTTGAAGAAGGGGGTGCCCTGGAACACGTCCCCCGCGTCCAGCAGGAGGACGTTGGGGGTGGTGCGGCGGACCTGCCTCACCAGGGTGGCCCGGCGGGCCATGCCGCCCCGGCCCTCCAGGTTCTTCTCGCTGCCGGGGCCGTAGGGCTCGATGCGGGAGTGGGTGTCGTTGGTGTGGAGGAGGGTGACGCGGCCGGTGGCGGAGGCGTCCTGCGCGCGGAGCGGCAGGCCCGCGGCGGCGGTGGCGGTGGCGGCCCCGAGGGCCTGGATGAAGGTGCGGCGTTCCATGGGGCCTCTAGAGATTCAGGGACTGGGAGCGGATGGCCTCGACGACCTCGGCGGAGAGGGTGTAGCGGTTGACCCGGGGGGCCACGACGTCCTTCCCGGCCTTCCCCTTCGCCTCGCAGGTGTCGATGATGAGCTGGCGCAGGGGCACGCCGGTGAGCTGGACGTTGCGGCCGTTCTTGAGGGTCGGGACGCCGTCGCCGTTGGCCAGCAGGTAGTCGGTGGTCGCCGCCAGGTAGGTCGCGGCGGGATCGATGGCGGTGCCGTCGCTCCAGGTGATCTTCACGTCCGGATGCTTCGGGTCGCCGGTCACGGAGGCCAGGATGCCCGAGCAGGGCTCGCCGCCGCGGCGCTTGATGCCCTCCTTGACGATCTGCATGATCTCCTGGCCCGTGTATTCGGCGATGACGAGCTCGTTCTCGAAGGGCATCACCTCGTAGATGTCCTGGACGCGCAGGTCGCCCGCGGGCAGGTTCCGGCGGAGGCCGCCGGAGTTGGTGAAGCCGAAGCGGATTTCGCGGCCGGAGGCCTTGGCGGCGCCCTCCCGCATGATGTCGGCCAGGAAGTAGCCCAGGGGGAAGAGGCCGACGGCCTTGCGGTCCCGGGGGCGGCCGATCTCCTCGGGCAGGTGCGCGATGACCCGCCCGAAGGACTTGTGGATCTCATCGGAATAGGGCGCCAGCACCTTGGCCAGCTCCGGATCGTCCGGAACGGTGGCGTTGACGGGCGTGGGCGTGGCGGTGTCCAGGCGCGGCGGCGCGAGCGGGGTCTGGGCGACCAAGGCCAGGCCAACCGCCCAGCTTCCAAGGAACGTTCGGAGATTCTTCACGGCATGTCCTCTGTCAACACTGATTTCGGATCGCTGGTCCATCCGACAGTATGGCAGAGCCCACCCTCATGGAAAGAGGTAGGGGCGGCCCGGGCCTTTCAGCGGGTCAGGAGACGGGCGGCTGGAGGCGTTCCCGCCCCAGGGTGTAGCGTTCCAGGCGCGCGGGATCGAGGGTGACGCCGGTGCCCGGGCCCCCGGGCAGCGCGATCCAGCCGCCGGGGCCCAGCACGACGGGGGGATCGGCGATGTCCTCGCGGAAATAGCGGCGCGTCTCGGAGGTGTCGCCGGGCAGGGTGAAGCCGGGCAGGGTCTGGAGGTGGAGGTTGAGGGCCCGGCCCAGGCCGGTCTCGTCCATGCCGCCCGACCACACGGGCACGCCCCGCGCCGCGCAGAGGGCGGCGATGCGGGCCGATTCAACCAGGCCGCCGACCCGCCCCTGCTTGATGTTGAGGATGCGGCAGGCGTCCAGGTGCAGGGCCGCTTCCGCGTCGTCCAGGCTGTGGATGGACTCGTCCAGGCACAGGGGGGTCTTCAGGCGGGGTTGCAGGCGAGCGTGCTGCACGATGTCGTGGTAGCCCAGGGGCTGTTCGATCATGGTCAGGGCGAAGGCGTCCAGCTCGGCGAGGTGGTCCGCGTCCGCCAGGCTGTAGTCGCCGTTGGCGTCCGCCATGAGGGGGAGGTCGGGGAACCGCTCGCGCACGGCGGCCACCCAGGCCACGTCCTGCCCCCGCTGGATCTTCAGCTTGACCCGGTGGTACCCCTGCTCGACCGCCTCTTCCACCTTGGCCAGGAGGTCCGGGAGGGTGGGCCGGAGGCCGATGCTGATGCCCGACGGGATGGGCCGCGCCGGCTGGCCCAGCAGGGCGTGGAGGGGCAGGCCCTTGCGGCGGGCGATGAGATCGAGGAAAGCGTTCTCGACCGTGGCCTTGGCCATCTCGTTGCCCCGCACGCGCCGCCAGCTCAGCAGCAGCTCCCCCAGGGTGCGCCCGGGCCGGGCCTCGGGCAGGAGGAAGGCCTGGATGAGGTGCCGGGCGGTGACCGTCGTCTCGCCCGCGTAGTAGGGGTCGGGATCGGCGACGCACTCGCCCCAGCCGACCGCCCCGTCCTGCTCCAGGCGCAGGAGGAGGGCCTCCTTCACCGCCCAGGAGGCCACGCTGGTGCCGAAGGGCTCCACGAACGGGACGCTCACGAGGACCGCATCCACCCGGTCCAGGGGCCCCAGGGGCTCCTCCAGGAGGGACTGAAAATTTTTGCTCAGCCCCAAGCAAAGAGTTTCAATGTCCGCGCTTTGTGCCATGATGAAGTCTATACCCGTTCATCCCTTGCCGCGGCCATGGGGCCGCGTATTTCGTACATAGGACACCGAATGACCGCCACGTTCCTGGACACCCTCCTTCTCTTCTCCCTCCCGGCCTCGGGCAAGTCCGAGATGCGCCGGTACCTGGGCAGCCTCACCCCCGAACAGTGCCGCGAAGACTTCGGCATGGGCCCCACCCTCCAGCTCGACGACTACCCGTACGTGCACCTGATGCACCGCATCGACGACGAGCTCCTGGCCCGCGGCTACGGCTACAAGTTCTACTGGGGCCCCAACCGTCCCTTCCAGGACGACTGGACCTGGGCGATGCTCATCGAGCTGCTCAACGAGGATTACGCCAACCTGCGCAAGGGCGCCCACGTGGAGGCCGCCAGCGCCGCCCAGCTCCTCTTCGACCGCATGGACGCGGCCCGGGTCAAGGCCGGCATGCTGGAGACCCTCGGCGACATCCCCTGGCGGGTGCGCAAGGCCATCGGCGAGGCCCTGGAGCAGGAGTGCCGCGCCGAGCTCGACGCCCTGAACCGCCAGAACGCCCTCGGGACCGAAGGCAAGACCATCGTCATCGAGGCCGCCCGCGGCGGCGCCAATGGCTCGGCCTTCCCCCTCTGCCCCCCCCACGGCTACGCCGCCGCCTTCCAGCACCTCAGCCCCGAAATCCTGGACCGCTCCAGCCTCATGTACATCTGGGTCGAGCCCTGGCAGAGCCGCCAGAAGAACATCGAGCGTGGCCTTCCCGACGGCCAGGGCAGCATCCTGAACCACAGCGTCCCCATGGAGGTGATGCTGGGCCAGTACGGCTGCGACGACATGGCCTACCTGCTCGAGCAGAGCGACCGGCCCGGCACCATCCGCGTCGACCGCATCGTGGAGGAGGGCGGCCGCTACGTCACCCGCACCTGGCACATCCCCGCCGCCCGTTTCGACAACCGCAAGGACCTGACGACCTTCGTCCGGGCCCCCCGGGAAGCCTGGAAGGCCGAGGACGTGGCCGCCATCCACGGGGGCCTGAAGGAGACCTTCCGCCAGTTCGGACGCTAGTCCCATGTGGAAGACAGCCGAAGGCAGCACCGAACGCCTCCTGCAGCTCTGCACGGGGTACTTCCTCCTCTATATCGTCACCGGCCTGGTGGTGAAGGCCTTCACGGGGTCCCCCGTGACCCCCCTGGGCACCCCCCGCATGAACGACATCGCCTTCCTGGGCTACAACACCCTGGGGGCGAACCTGACCTGCCTGATCCCGGCCGTCGTCCTGGGCTGGTGGCGCATGAAGTCCGTGCGCCCCATCCGGGTCGGGGGCGTGGAGGTCCCCTCGGAGCTCCTCTACATCATCCCCAGCGGCATCTGCACGGCGGTGGTGATCCCGACCACGACGCTGATGTACACCCTGCCCATCTCCGTGATGGTCGCCATGGTGATCATGCGCGCCTCCGTCATCGTCATCGGCCGGGCCGTGGACGGCATCCAGATCGCCCAGGGCATCCTCCAGCGGCGGATCTACTGGGAGGAGAACGCCGCGGTGGTCTTCGCGGTGCTGGCGGCCTGCATCGAGCTCTTCGGGCCGCACACGGGGGGCTTCGCCTTCCTGCGGAACCGGGCCGCGGTCGTGATCTTCTCCAGCTACATCACGTCGTACGCCATCCGCATCTACATCATGAACTACTACAAGAACACCCGGCCCAAGGGCGCGCCCCTGGACAACCGGGCCTTCTTCGCCGTGGAGCAGATCGCGGCGTCCGTCGCCATGGTGCTCATGGCCCTGGCGGTCTTCCACGGCCCCAAGGTCTTCCCCTCCTGGGCGGACGTGCGCCAGGTGTCCGATTTCATCGGCTCCATCCAGACCCCGGCCCCCGGCTGGCTCTGGGCCTCCCTCTCCGGCATCTCCTTCGGCCTGGTGGCCTTCTTCTCCGTCTTCATCTTCATGTTCAAGGGACGGACGGCCACCTTCACGGGCCTCATCAATCGCCTGACCAGCCTGGTCGCCGGCACTGCCGCCACCCTCCTGGGCCACTGGTTCTTCGGGAGCCGGTTCCCCAGCCTCCAGAACTGGATCAGCCTGGGCTTCGTGCTCGTGGCCGTCTTCTTCCTGGCCCGGGCCGAGAAGCGCCGAGCCGCCGAGCTGAAGCGGGAAAAGGAGATCTGAGCCGGGAGCGGCCCGGTCCCGGTCCAGGAAGGCGCCTCGGGTTTCCGAGGCGCCTTTGCGTTGCGGAGCGGATGTCCGGCCGCTCCGGGTGGATCCGGAGGTTCGGGCAGGGGCGGCGGATCCCCGTTCGGCGCAGGCGTCAGCCCGCGGCGGCGGCCAGGGCCCGCTGGAGGACGGGGCCGTTGAAGGGCTTGGGGAGCAGGACCACGCCGGGGTGCTCCCCGACGAGCTCCCGGGCGATGCGGTCCGCCTTGCCCGTGATCAGGACGATGGGGAGGCCGGGCCGCGCCTGGCGCATGCGCGCGAGGGTGGCCGGGCCGCCCAGGCCGGGCATGTTGAGGTCCAGCAGGACGGCATCCCAGGCGCCCCCCGCCTCCAGGCGCGCCAGGGCCTCCTCGCCCCGGGAGGTGCAGACGCAGGCATGGCCGAGGCCTTCCAGGAGCTCCTCCAGGCCGCGCCGCACGAGCTCGTCGTCGTCCACCACCAGGAGCGACAGGGGGCGCCAGGCCGCGGCCGGCGGTTCCGCGGCCGCCGCGGCCGCCGCCTCCGGCGGGGGAAAGCGCAGGGTGACGCAGGTGCCGTGGCCGGGCTCGCTCCGGATCTCCACCTCGCCCTGGTGGGCGCGCATGACCCCGTAGACCATGGAGAGGCCCAGGCCGGTGCCCCGCCCCACCTCCTTGGTGGTGAAGAAGGGGTCCATGGCCCGGCTGAGGACGTCGGCGTCCATGCCGCAGCCGGTGTCCGTGACCCGGGCCTCGACCCCGCCCCCGGGCAGGCTCGCGGTCTCCAGCCGGAGGGTCCCCTCCCCGCCCATGGCGTCCACGGCGTTCACGCACAGGTTCATGACGGCGTGGGACAGGGTGCCCGCGTCGCCCAGGATCGGCGCCAGGCCCGGCTCGAGGCGCAGGTCCAGGCGGACCCGCGCGAGGGTGGTCCGCTCCAGGAGCTGGGCCACTTCCTTCAGCACCGTGTTGAGGTCCAGCTCGGTCCGCTCCATGGGGGCCTGGCGGGCGAAGTTGAGGAGGCTCTTGACCATCTGCCCGCCCCGTTCCGCGGCCAGGGCGATGGTGCCGAAGGCCTTCCGGTCCCGGCTGTCCTCGGGGAGCTGCTCCTCGTGGGCGCTCGCCATCATGAGGATGGCGCCCAGGACGTTGTTCATGTCGTGGGCGATCCCGCCCGCCAGGCCGCCCAGGCTTTCGAGGCGCTGGCTCCCCGCGACCTGCCGCTCGAGGCGGCGCCGCTCCGCCTCCAGGCGCAGCCGCTGCCCGATGTCGCGCCCCACCCCCAGGACGCCGAGGAGTTCGCCGCCGGGGCCCATGATGGGCGTCCGCACCGTCTCCAGGGTCACCACCCGGCCGTCGGGGAAGGTCAGGGTCTCCTCGGCGGTCACGGGACCGCGCGCCACCACGGCCTGGAGATCGTTGGCCCGGAAGGCCTCGGCGGTGCCGGCGGGCAGGAGCGCCTCGTCCGTGCAGCCCAGGATGTCGCCCTCGGGACGCCCGACGAGGTCCTCGAACCTCAGGTTGCAGCCCCGGTAGCGGCCCAGGGCGTCCTTGTGCCAGACCAGGTCCGGGATGGTGTTGAGCAGGGTCCGGAGGTGCGCCGCGTGGCGCTCCTGGGCCGCCTCCGCCCGGGACCGCTCGCCGACCTCCTCCACGAGCCGCGCCTTGGCCGCCTCCAGGTCCAGGGTCCGGGCCTCCACCCGGGCCTCCAGGTCCGTGAGGGCCGCGGCCAGGTCCCTGTCCAGGAGAACCTGGCGCCAGAGGAGGGGCACGAGGATCCCCGCCAGGGCCAGGGCCTGGATCCCCGAATCGGCGGGGTGCCGCAGGTGGTGCGCGAGCACCTGGACGCAGGCCAGCACGAAGGCCGCGTACGGCAGCTGGTTCCAGGCCAGGGCGGGCCGCTCCCGCGGCGTCGGCGGAGGCTCCACCGGGACGTTGGACCAGGCCGACAGGAAGGCCATGGAGGCGCTGGCCACCGTCACGAAGACCAGCGGCCCCTGGGCCCAGGCCTGGCCCTGGAACCGGTGGGCGTAGAGGACCGCCGCGAAGCCGCCGCCCCCCACCGCGTGCAGGATGTACCAGCCCAGGGGCCCCCGCCAGCGCGCGGGCCGGTCCGAGAGCAGGTAGAGGGAGATGCCCCCGAAGAGGCAGATGCGCAGGCTCGTGGTCAGGAACACGGTCCGCGCGAAGGGGGCTTGCCCCGCGAGCGCGGCCCAATCCACGGCCGACCAGAGGATGACCAGGATGGAGCTGCAGAAGATGGAGGCGCCGAGCCCGCTCTGGAGGGCCCGGCCGAGGGTCCTCCGCCGCCACGGCCAGGTGGCGAGGGCCAGCGCGCCGCAGACCTGGTAGAAGGCCGTCACCGAGAACCAGAGGGGCTGCTTGTGCTCCGCCGCCCAGCCCAGGCTGGGGATGAGGAGGACGAGGACGCCCTGGAGGGCCATGCCCAGGCACGAGGCGGCGGTCCAGCGCCAGCCCGCGGCCTCGGCCGCGCTGCGCCGGGCCCGGTCCAGGGACGCGGCGGCCCCCGCGAGGGCGACGCCGAGGACCAGCGCGGCCGCGATCCGGATGCCCCCCACCCGCGGAAGGGCCGCGGCCGCCGCCGCGCCGCCGCCCGCGAGCAGGGCCACGGCCGCCAGGGGCAGCGCGAGCGGCCTCGGGGCGGGGGCTTCGAAAGAGACTGAGTCCATGGGCGTCCCAACCAGCATACCCGCCCTGGCCCGGAGCGCCAGGACCTTGCGGACTTGGCGAACTCAACGGTCCGCGCGGCGCGCGGGCCCCGGCCCCGTCAGTGGGCGGCGCCGGACTGGGGGCGGGCCCGCCAGATGGTGGTCATGATGGCCGCGCCGATGAGGCTGAAAGGGATGATGCAGCCCGCCCACACCCAGGCGTGGGCCGGCGCGTGGCCCGGCGCGGCGGAGCCGTCCCAGCCCCAGGTGCGCAGCACCCAGCCCAGGCCGAAGCCGGTCAGGCCGGAGCCGATGTACTGGATGCCGTCCAGGGCCCCCGCCACGGTGGCCGCGGCCTTGCGGCCGCCGAAGTCCATGGAGGCGGTGCCGCTGAGCATGCCGTGGACGCCGAAGATGAACATGGCCGCCAGGCCCAGCAGGACGATGGCCCAGATCTGGCCGCCGTGGGTCCCGCGGCCCAGGGCCATCCCGAGCAGGCAGAGCATGACGACCTGCACCAGGTAGAAGATGAACGCGACGGGGGGCCGGCGGCTCTGGAAGAGCTTGTCGCTCATCCAGCCGCAGAGGAGGCCGCCGAAGATGCCGCCCAGCATGAAGGAGACCCCGGTGGCCCCGAAGAGGGTGGCCCGCTTGGAGAGGTGGTACACCTCGTCCAGGTACTCCGTGAAGTAGAGCATCACGCCCTGGCGCACGAAGCCCGTGCAGAACTCGGCGAAGATGAGGGCCACGATGACCGGGTTGCCGATCACCTTGCCCAGCAGCTCCTTCATGGGGAGGGGCTTGTCCTCGGCCAGATGGGCGCCGCTGCCGTCGCCGGTGTCGAAGTCCGGGTGCCCGGCGTGGCTGGGCCGGTTCCGCACCAGCAGGTAGTCCACGAAGGCCATGAGGCCCATGGCGCCCACGGGCACGAACCAGATCACGGTCCAGCTGCTGAACCGCGCCAGGAGCCAGGCTCCCACCGTCGTCGCCAGGAAGTACCCGGAGCTGATCATCACCCCGAAGATGCCGCCGAACACCCCGCGCTCCCGCACGTGGAACCAGGTGCTGTTCACCTTGACCACGGACAGGGCGCCGAAGCTCTGGAAGTACATGTTGAGGCTCCAGAGGAGGCTCATGGATACGAGGAGGCGGGCCGTCCAGCCGTTCAGGAAGAGGAAACCCACCGCCAGGTTGACGAGGGCCGCGCCCACGGCGCCCATGAGGATGGCCTTCCGGCCCCCGATGCGATCGGCCAAGGGCCCGTTGATGGCGACGGCCAGGCCGTACGTCCAGAAGCCGGCGGTGGCGATGATGCCCATCTGGGCCTTGTCGAGGTGGTACCAGGCCCCGATGTCGTTCTTGACGACATTGAAGTTGTACCGGCCCATGTACATGGTTGCGTAGGTCAAGCCAAGGGGGAACCAGTTCAGGAAGCGCCTGAACCGGTACGAGGGGGTGTGTTCCATGCCATGCTCCGACTCCTTAGCTTAGCGAGCGGCTGGAACATTCATGTAAACAATCCCCCGTCCAGAAGGCCCGGCCCCCTCCGCGTTCGCAGCGGATCCACAGCGATTCCAGGTTCCTTTTTTCCAGATGGCCGCGTTGCGCGGGTTGGCTTCGCACCCTCCCCTCACCGGCGGAAGATGAGTCCTTCGGCCTTGCGCAGCTTCCCCTCGAAGCGGAGGAAATCGGCCCAGCCCACCACCTGCACGAAGCCGGTGGCCTCCGGCGGGAAGGGGCAGACCGCCTGCAGGTGGCACTGGAAGGCCCGCCGCCGGCGGCCCAGGGGGTCCAGCCAGGCGCCCCGCATCCGCACCACGAGCAGCAGGACGGGGCGTTCGGTGGCGTAGTACACGGCCTTGCACACCAGGTGGGCCTCGCCGACGCGGGGATCGGCCTGGCACACCCGCAGGATCTCCCGCAACTCCGGCGGCGCGAAGGGATGGGGTTCCAGGGGATCCCCCAGGGAGGCGCCCTCCCGCTCGCGCCGGATGCGCTCCACCAGCAGGGCGGCCCGGAGCCCACGGTCGGCCTCCCGGTCCGCACCGTCCTCGTCGCCCCGCTTCCGGAGCTGGTGGGCCAGCAGTTCGTGGCAGGCCGGCGCGAGGAGGGGGTCCAGGCGGAGCACCTCCTCGGCCTCCACGGCCGCATGGTGATCCCGGCCGCGCTGGAGGGCCCTGCGGGCGGCCAGGAAGGGACCCAGTCCGTCCAGGGGCCGGGAGGCCCGGTACATGCCCAGCAGGTGATCGAATTCGTGCCAGGGCGCATGGTCGAAGGCTTCGCACAGGTACGCGGGCGCATCGGGGTGATCCGGGAAGGTGCCGCGCAGGTGCGCGGTTCGCGCCGCGAAGCGGTCGGCGGCCGCGGCCCGTTCCTGTTCCTGGAGGGCGAGGGCCTCGGCGATGCGCGCCCGCCAAGCCGCCTCCACCTCCTGCGCCAGCGCCGTGCCCGCCAGCAGCTCGAGGAAGGCCGGCGACGCCGGCGGCAGGGGCGCCTGGGGTTCCACCCCCAGGACCTGGAGCCTCAGGCGCAGGAGCGGAGGCGATTCCCGCTGGTACCCGTCCAGGGCCAGCTCGAGGAGACGGCCCGCCCCTTCGGGCAGCCGGCGGAGCCGTTCCAGGGCGTCCAGGTGGAGGTCCTCCGGCAGGCCCTCCCCCGTTTCCAGCCGCAGATCCCACCGGTCGAAGACCCGGCGCTTGACCAGGGGCTGGAGGATGGCGAGCCTGCAAAGGGCCCGGCCCCAGGTGGCGGCGCCGTGCGCATCGGCGACGGTCCGGTCCGCCTGGACGAAGGACTGGGCGAGGAAGGGCTGGAAGGCGAGCAGGGCCCGCCGCGAGAACCAACGGACGACGACGAAGGCCCAGGGCTGCCAGCCCCCGGCCTGGGCCCGGTCCGTCTCCCGGCGCAGCACGCGGTACCAGAACGAGGCCAGGCGCTTGATCTGGAGGTTGAGCCAGCCGTTGAGATCGGACCAGAAGATGGTCTCCCAGGCCACCAGTGCCTGGAATTCCCGCAGGCTGAGGGCCAGCATGGGGAAGACCCCCACGTGCCAGTGGTAGCGGCACCATCCGAAAATGCCGCCGGCGGGCACCCCGGTCAGTTCCGCGGTGTAGGCGTCCGGAGCCAGGAGGACCCGGGGCTGCCGCGGCCCTTGCCAGGCCTGCCGGGCCTGGGCCAGGACGGCGAAGAGGCCGGGGGCCTCCTCCTCCGTGATCCCGCGCCCCGGGGGCCGGCGGAAGGTGGCGACGCAGGCGGCCAGGGCGGTCGACCCAAGGACCAGGAAGCTCACGCCCACAGGCCAAGCGATGAGCCGGAGCCATCCCGGGACCCGAACCAGGAGGGCCGAACCGACACCCAGGAGAAGGGCCATGCCCGCCAGGGGCGCCAGGGCCCCCAGGGTGAACAGGAGGGCGGAACGGAAGCGATCTTCAATCCAGCTCAATTGATTAACCTCTTATATCAGAATGAGCCAGCGTGCTCCCTTCGCAAGCGGAAAGTCCCGAGTTAAACCTTTCAACGATCCACGGGTCCATGAAGGGCAGATTGCATAACGGAGACCTCCTGCCCCGCGCCCACCCCGCCCGTCCCGCACCGACCCCGCCCTGCCCGGCCTCCGCGCCGGGGGTCCGGCCCGTGTTTGGGGATGAACGGTTTAGGGCACGCTTGGACCCCGTGTAACTTCTGTGTTAACTTGATGAAAATTCGAGGTGGGATGATGACTTCCAAGCCCCATGGATCCGGGATGGCCCTAGGCCAGCCGGACGCCAATGTCCGGCCCAGTATCCTGGACAAGTGCACGGCCTTCCGGATTCCGGACGAACTCAAGGCCGGCGGGCTCTACCCCTACCACCGGATCATCGAGACGGGGCAGGACACCGAAGTGCAGGTGAATGGCCGCAAGATGCTGATGCTCGGCTCCAATTCCTACCTGGAGCTCACGACCCACCCCCGCATCAAGGAACGGGCCGCCGAGGCGGTCCGCCAGTACGGCACGGGCTGCGCCGGCAGCCGCTTCCTGAACGGCACCCTGCCCATCCACGTGGAGCTGGAGCGCAAGCTCGCCGACCTCGTGGGCAAGGAGGCCGCCCTCGTCTTCCCCACCGGGTTCCAGACCAACACCGGCGTGATCTCCAGCCTGGTCCACAAGGGCGAGTACATCATCGGGGACAAGTACATCCACGCCTGCATCATGGACGGGTGCCAGCTCAGCCACGGCCAGCTGCTCCGCTACGACCACAACAACATGGCCGACCTGGAGGAGAAGCTCTCCCGCCTCCCCGAGGGCGCCGGCAAGCTCATCGTCACGGACGGCGTCTTCTCGATGGAAGGTGACATCTGCAACCTTCCCGGCATCACGGAGCTCGCGGCCCGCTACGGCGCCCAGGTGATGGTGGACGACGCCCACGGCATCGGCGTCCTCGGCCCCCAGGGCCGCGGGACCGCGGCCCACTTCGGCCTCACGGACGAGGTGGACCTCATCATGGGCACCTTCTCCAAGTCCCTCGCGGCCATCGGCGGCTTCATCGCGGGCACGGAGCGGACCATCAACTACCTGATGCACATGGCCCGCCCCTACATGTTCTCCGCCTCCGCCTCCCCCGCCAGCGTCGCCGCGGTGCTCGCGGCCCTGGAGGTCATGGAGGAGGAGTCCTGGCGCATCGAGCGCCTCTGGGAGAACACCCGCTTCCTCAAGCAGGGCTTCGACGAGCTCGGCTTCGACACGGGCGACAGCGAGACGCCGGTCATCCCCATCCTGGTGGGCGAGTTCGAGACCTGCCTGAAGATGTGGCACTTCCTCCAGGAGGAGGGGATCTTCGTGAACCCCGTCGTGCCTCCCGGCGTGCCTCCCGGTCGCAGCCTCATCCGCATCTCGGTCACCGCCGGCCACACCCGGGAACAGCTCGCCTGGGCCCTGGAGGTCTTCCGGAAGGCCGGGCGCCACTTCGGCCTCATCGAGCTCGGCGCGTGAGTTCGGCCGTCCAGGTCAGGCCCGCCGCGGGCCCGGCGGACATCGATGCCTTCATCCGGTTCCCCTACCGGCTCCACCGGGACCAGCCCCACTGGGTCCCCCCGCTCCTCATGGAGCGCCGGGACTTCATGAACCCGCTCAAGAACCCGCTGTACGAGTACGCCTCCGTCCAGCCCTTCCTCGCCGAGCGGGACGGGCGCGTCGTGGGCACGGTGGCCGCCGTGGCCAACGCGCGGTACGGCCAGTTCCACCCCGACGAGACCCACGTGGGGTTCTTCGGCCTGTTCGAGTGCGAGGACGACCCGGGGACGGCCCAGGCCCTCCTGGACGCGGCCTGCGCCTGGCTCGGGGAGCGCGGGTTCACCGTGGCCCGGGGTCCCGTGAATCTCACCACCAACGACATCCTGGGCGTCCTCATCGACGGGTTCGGCGAGGACAACGCCATCATGATGCCCTACAACCCCGCCTACTACGGCCCGCTCCTCGAGAACGCCGGCTGCGCGAAGGCCAAGGACGTCTACGCCTACTACCTGGCCCGCAAGGACGCGGGGCCCCGCCTGGGGCGCATCGCCGCCAGGCTGGAGCGGGAGGGCGCCCTCCGGATCCGTCCCATCGACATGAAGCGCTGGCGGCAGGAGCTCGACTTCGTGCGGGACACCTACAACAAGGCCTGGTCGCGCAACTGGGGCTTCGTGCCCTGGACGGACCGGGAACTGGCCTTCATCGCCACCGAGCTCAAGCCCCTCGTCGATCCCCGCTTCGCCTTCGTCGGCGAAGTCGCGGGCGAGCCTGCCGGGTTCATCGTCAGCGTGCCCGACGCCAACGAGGCCCTGAAGCTCGCCAAGGGCCGCCTCCTGCCGACGGGTCTCCTGAAGATCCTGTGGAAGCTCAAGGTCCAGGGCTGCCGGAACCTCCGGACCATGATCATGGGCGTCCTGCCCGAGCACCGGAACCGGGGGCTGGACCTCCTGCTGATCCACCACACGGTCCAGAACGCCATGCCGACCCAGTACCAGGGCTCCGAGCTGGGCTGGATCCTGGAGGACAACCACGCCCTCATCAGCCCCCTCGAGCAGCTGAAGGCGAAGCGGACCAAGACCTACCGGGTCTACGACAGGCCCTGCCGGAGCTAGGCATGGAGATCCTGGTCACCGGCGGCCACGGCTTCATCGGCTCCCACCTGTGCGAGCGGCTCGCCGCCCAGGGCCACACCGTGCGCCTCCTGGCGCGGCCCGGCGCCGACCTGGGCCGGGTCGCCCGCCTCGGCCTGCGGGTGGTCCCCGGCGACCTCGCCGACGGCACCGGCCTCCGGGAGGCCGCCGCCGGCGTCCAGCAGGTCTTCCACCTGGCGGGCGCCCTCAAGGGCTTCGGCCCCGCCGACCTGCTCCGGGTCAACCGGGACGGGACCCGCCGGCTCCTGGACGCCTGCCCCCCGGACCTGGGGCGGTTTGTGCTGGTCTCCTCCCTGGCCGCCGCGGGCCCCAGCCCCGGCGGCCCCAGCCCCCGGCCCGGGGAGGCGCCCGAGGCGCCCCTCACCTGGTACGGCGCCAGCAAGCTCGAAGGCGAAAGGGCCGTCCTGGCCTCGGGCCTGCCCAGCGTCATCGTGCGCCCCCCCGTGGTCTTCGGCCCGGGCGACCGGGACGTGTTCACCTACTTCCGCATCGCCCAGCGCGGCCTGCTGCCGGTGCCCGGCGACCGGGAGCGCCATTATTCGATCATCTATGCGCCGGACCTGGCCGAAGGCATCCTGGCCGCCGCCGGGGCCCCCCTGCCGTCGGGCACGGTGCTGCCCCTCGTCAATCCCCGGCCCGTCACCTGGACGGACCTGGGCCGCCACATCGCCGCCGCCCTCGGGCGGAAGGGCCGCGTCCTGCCCCTCCCCCCGGCCCTCCTCTGGCTGGCGGGACAAGCCGCCTTCCTGGTGGACCGGATCCGCGGCGAGGCGGGGATCTTCAGCCCCCAGAAGGTCGTGGAAATGCTCGCCCCCGGCTGGGTCGCCAGCGGAGAGCCGGCCCGGACCCTCCTGGGCTGGGTCCCGCCCACCCCCCTGGACACCGCCCTGGCCCACACCGTCCGGTGGTACCGTGACCACGGCTGGCTCTGAGCGCCCCTTCGGCCTGGACGGGCCCCTCGGCGTCTGGCGCCCCATGGAGCGCTGGATCGTGGGCTACGCCCTGGTCACCCTGCCCTTCCTCGCCTGGGGCGCCCTGCGGGGAAACCCCGCCTGCCTGCGCGAACTGGGGGTGAGCGCCGCCGCCGCCGGCGGCTGCCTGCTCCTGGCCTGGCTCACCCGGACCACGCGGCGCGCCCTCCCCCTCGTGCTCCGCCTCTTCTCGGCGCCCATCGCCTACTGGTTCTTCTACCACCAGATCGAGACGATCTGGCCCCTGCTGTGGCACGCCCCCCTGGACGACCTGCTGGTCCGCGCCGACCAGGCCCTGTTCGGGTGCCAGCCCTCGTACGCCTTCCGGGCGGCCGTCCCCAGCCGGGCCCTTTCCGAACTGCTGTGCTTCGCCTACCTGGCCTACTACTTCTTCAGCCCCATCGTGGGTTTCGGCGCCCTCCTGACCCGCGGCTACCGCACCGCGGAGCGGATCCTGGCCTCGGCCACGGGCACCTTCCTCCTCTGCTACGCCTTCTTCTGGCTCGTGCCGACGGTGGGCCCCCACTTCTGGTTCCCGCCCCACCTGGGCCCGCGCCTCTACGACGGCTGGATCTCCAACCACGCCCTCTTCTTCTTCACCGGCGGCGGCGAGATCCGGGGCGGCGCCTTCCCCAGCAGCCACATCGCCGTGGCCACCCTCTTCACCCTCTGGGCGCGGCGGGAGGTGCCCTTCCTCTTCCCCTTCCTGGCCACGGTGACGGCCCTGATGCTGCCCGCCGTCATCTACCTCCACGCCCATTACGTCCTGGACGTGCCCTTCGGCCTCGCGGCCGGCGTCCTGGCCTACCTCCTCAGCCGCCGCTGGCTGCGCGCCTGAACCCTTCGCCGGCGGCCTCCCCTCCCTGGGGCCTTCCATGAAACGCGTCCTGACGTTCGCCCTGATCACCCTCCTGGTCCTCGTCGCCCTGGTCGTCGGGGGGGCCTGGCTGGCCCGCAAAGGGATGTCCCCCCTCGTGGACGGCCAGACCCTCGCCGGCGGGCGGGTCCTCGTCGCCGTGGACCCCACGAGCCCCATGCCCGTGGCCGCCTACCTGCTGCGCCTGGACGACGGGAAGGTCGCCCTGGTGGACGCGGGCATGGACCCCCAGGCCCGGGCCGTCCGCGGGGCCCTCGCGCGCCTCGGGGCCTCCGAGGCCGACGTGGTGGCCGTCTTCCTGACCCACGTCCACGGGGACCACGCCGGGGGCCTCCCCGCCTTTCCCCGCGCGGTCCGCTACCGCATGGACGTCCCCGGGGCCCCGGCGCCGGCGGGTTCCACCGCCCGCCGCCTGGGCGATGGCGAGACCGTCACCCTGGGCGGGAACCCCGTCCAGGCCTTCGCCGTCCCCGGCCACACCCCGGAGAGCGGCGCCTTCCTCGCCTTCGGGGTGCTCTTCCTGGGCGACGCCGCGGCGGGCCAGTACAACGGCCGGATCGGCGGCCCGCCTCCCTTCGTCTCGACGGACCGCAAGCGGGGCCAGGCCTCCCTCAGGGCCCTGGCCGCCCGGCTCAAGGCCGCGGGCGCGCAGGTGGACGCCCTCGCCTTCGGCCACCAGGGCCCCCTGAAGGGCCTGGACCCCCTGCTGGCCTGGGCGCACATCTCCTGAACCCGGATCCAGGAGTCGAGGACCTGAAAGGGAAGTTGCACCGTTCGTAAGATCCGATTTTCCTAGTGTTGTCGAGACAGATCTGTCCTCCGCCTGTCCCCATCTCCCCCCTGGTGGGAGCCCTTCAGCCGAGTCCTGGCTTTCGAATGAAGCAGCCTGCTGAAGCCAAATCCCCGTTCATCCTGCCCATCTGCGTTCATCCCCGTTTCCGCAGGGCCAGGAAAGGCGTGGGTCGGCGCGTGCAGGTCAGGCGTGCACCTGCCCGACCCATGGCTGGCCCTGCGGAAACGGGGATGAACGCAGATGGGCAGGATGAACGGGGATGGCCCTGATCCAACCTTCACCCTGGCCTCAGCCGGGATGCCTGTTCGAGTCGAGCCCTATACATTGCAGCATCCAGGATCAGGGCCATCCGCGTTCATCGCGCCCCGGCTCAGTCCCGCCCGACCGACATCACCCGGGCGAAGGCGTCCACGATCTTCGGGTCGAACTGTTTCCCTGACATGCGCCGGAGCTCGGCCAGGGCCTCCTCGTGGGTCTTCGCCTTGCGGTAGGGCCGGGTGGAGGTCATGGCGTCGTAGGCGTCGGCCACGGTGATGATGCGGCTGTAGTAGGGGATCTCCTCCCCCTTGAGGCCCTTCGGATAGCCGGTGCCGTCCCAGCTCTCGTGGTGGTACTTCACGTACTCAGCCACCTGGCCCAGGAACTTCAGGGGCCCCAGGATCGTGTTGCTGTAGGTCGGGTGCTTGCGGATGATCTCCATCTCCGCGGGGGTGAGCGGGTTCTCGCTCAGCAGCACCGCGTCGCGCACGCCGATCTTCCCGATGTCGTGGAGGAGGGCGGAATTGAAGATGACGCTGCACTCGGCGTCGGGCAGGCCCAGCCCCCGGGCCGTGGCCAGGCTGAGTTCCGCCACCCGCTCGGAATGGCCGCGGGTGTAGTCGTCCCGCGCCTCGATGGCCTTCGCCAGGCTGCGCAAGGTCTCGTAGTACGTCCGCTGCGTGTCCTCGAAGAGGCGGGCGTTCTCGATGGCGATGCTGGCCTGGCTCGCCAGGGTCTCCAGCATCTTGCGCTCGGTCTCGTCCATCTCGTCCCCGGCGGACCGGAAGAGCTCGAAGACGCCGATGGTCTTGTCGCCGATCCGGAGGGGCAGGTCCAGCTTCTGGAAGGGCGCGCCGGGGTCCACCACCTTGCCCGAAGCGGCCTTCACCTTGAATTCCTTGGTCTCCTCGTCGATGAGCTTGATGGCCCCCGCCGAGGCGTTGACGATGCCGCCGGTGGTCCGGAGGATGACCTCCAGGGTGCGGTTCAGGTCCAGGCTCGACGTGATGGCCTGGCCCGCCTCGTGGATGGCCGTGAGCTGCCGCACCTGGATGCCCAGGTGATGGTTCGCCTCCTGGATGGCCTTGGCGTAGCTCTCCAGCTCCCAGTTCAGGCGGCCCATCTCCTCCATGTTCTCGACCATCCGCGCGTTGGCGTCCTCCAGGCCCTGGATGAGCCGCGCGTTGTGGAGGGCCACGGCCACCTGGTCCCCGAAGGCGCCCAGGAGCTCCAGGTCCTCCGGCCCGAAGGCGTAGGGATCCGGGCTTTCCGTGTCCAGCACGCCGATGAGCTCCCCGAAGACCCGCAGGGGCACCGCCATCTCGGTGCGGCCGCCGGTGACCCCTTCCAGGTAGCCCGGGTGCTCCCGGACGTCCTCGACCCAGGCGGGCACGCCCGTCTCCGCGACCTTGCCCGTGACGCCCTCCCCGACCGGGATCCGCTTGCCGATGATGTCGCCGTAGCCGACCGCGGAATGGACCACGAGGTCGCGGGTGATGGTGTCAACCATCAGGAGCGCCACCCGCTCCAGGCCCAGGGCCTCCACGGCGGCGCTGAGGATCTCGTCCAGGCGGTCCTCCAGGTCCCGCCGCGCGTTGAGGGCGTGGCCGGCCCGCTGGATCTCCCGGAGCCTGCGGGCCTGGGCGCGGATCCGGTCCACGTGCCGGGCCTGCCGGAGCGCGCTGGCCACCTGGGCCGCGAAGGCGGTGAAGATCTCCAGATCGAGGTCCCCGAAGGCGCCCGGCGTCGCGCTCACCGCGTCCAGGACGCCGATGACGGCCCCGTCCAGGAGCATGGGCACGGCCATCTCGCAGCGCTCTCCGGCGCCGCCCGCGTCGATGTGGCGGGGATCGGCGTCCACGTCGGCCACGATCTCGCCCCGGCCCGCCATGAAGACCGCGCCCGCGATGCCCTGCCCCGGCGCCAGCCGCAGGCCCTCCGCGTCCTCGCGGCCGCGGGCCCGCCGGACCACGAGGGTGCGGCGCTCCTCGAGGAGGATGGCGACGCTGTCGAAGCCCAGCGCGTCCTTGGCCAGGTCCAGGATCCGGTCCAGCAGCCCGTCGCCGCCCTCGGATTCGTTGAGGGCGAGGCGGGCCCGGTGCAGGAGTTCCATCCGCCGGGCGCGCTCCTGGCTCCGGAGCGTCGCGTCCAGGTGGCGCAGGGCCCAGGCGGCGTGCTCCGCGAAGGCCGTGAAGAGCGCCATGTCGCCCGCGTCGAAGGCCTCGAACCGGCTCTCGATGTCCAGCACGCCCGTCACCCGGCCCTCCACCACCAGGGGAACGGCCATCTCCGACACGGCCCCGGCCACCGCCGGGATGTACCCGGCCTCCCGGCGCACATCCTCCACCAGCCGGGGCTCCCCGAGGGCGGCCATGCCGGCGATCCCCTCGCCCACCCGGCCCTGGTAGGCGGCCACCGCCGCCGGGTCGTAGCCGCGGGAGGCGGTGATGCGGAGGGTCCGGCCCCCGGGCGCCACCTCCAGGAGGGCGGCCGTGTCCCGGCCGAAGACCTCCTCCACCACGTCGAGGATGCGCTCTTCCAGCTCCGGCAGGGTCCCCGCGCCGATGAGGCGGCGCAGGGCGCGGTTCAGGATCGCGAGTTTCTCTGCCAATTGGGGCATGCATTCACCGGGGAGGACGTCTTTGTATTTCTGCATAGGGACCTTCAAGAAATCCTATCGGTCCTGCGATTCGGGGTCCTTGTCCCGGTACCATGGTCCCAGGAGGTTGGGGTGTCGATCCAGGTGGTGGAGTTCTTTGCCGGGGTGGGCGGCTGGAGAGCCGCCCTGGGCGAAGGTGTAACCATCCGGATGGCTTATGATATCAGTCCCCACGCCCTGGACACCTATGCTGTGAATCACGGGCACCGCCCCCGGGCGCGGGAATTGGCCTCCCTGCCCCGGGCGGAGCTGGCGGCCCTGGGCGCGGACACCTGGGTCATGAGCCCGCCCTGCCAACCCTTCTGCCGCATGGGCCACCACCGGGACCTGGCGGACCCCCGGTCCCGGGCCTTCCTCCACCTCGTGGACCTGCTGCGGGAGGCGCCGCCCCGCCGGCTCCTCCTCGAATCCGTGGAGGGGTTCTGGGGCTCGGAGGCCCACGCCCTCCTGACGGCCCGGCTCGAGGGGGCCGGCCTCCACCACCGGGCCTACACCCTGTGCCCCACCCGCTTCGGCATCCCCAACCAGCGGCCCCGGGCCTTCCTGGCCGCCTCCCTGGATCCCCTCCCCGACGCCCTCCCCCCGGCCATCCCCCCGGGTCCCCTGGCGC
Organism: Mesoterricola sediminis; assembly: GCF_030295425.1. Lineage (NCBI taxonomy): Bacteria > Pseudomonadati > Acidobacteriota > Holophagae > Holophagales > Holophagaceae > Mesoterricola > Mesoterricola sediminis. The sequence continues at coordinate 2,484,309 of NZ_AP027081.1, forward strand.
CCTACCTGGACGCGGAGGAGGATCCGTCCCTGTACCTGCCGGCCGAGGTCCTGGACCGGCATGGCCCCGGCCTGGACCTCGTGCGGCCCTGGGACACCCGCTCGGCCTGTTTCATCGGCGGCTATTACCGGCGCTTCGTGGGCGGCGGCTCGTACCTGGTGACCCCCCGGGGGGTCCGGCGCTTCTCGGTGCCGGAAGTCGCCCGTCTCCTGGGCTGGACCTCCCCGCTCCGCTTCCCCGCCTCCGTCCCTTTGGAGGCCCGCTACAAGCTCCTGGGCAACGGCCTCAGCCTCACCGTCGCCCGTTGGGTCGCACAGCAGGTCCTGCCCGCGGCGGGCGGCTAGGCTGTGTTCGGAATCTATAGATTAGGTAAATAGTTAACTTGTACTCATACGTAAAGGCTCGTACACCACGAATTTTCCTGGGGTAACGATGCCGAGACGTTTCCTGACCGATGCCATGTGGGCAAAGCTTGAACCGCTCCTTCCGCCAGAGCGTGGAGGGATGGGGCGATCCCGTCACCCCAACCGTCCCATGGTGGAGGCGATCCTGTGGAGGCACAGGACTGGGGCGCCGTGGAGGGACCTGCCGGAGGAATTTGGACCTTGGACAAGCGTGTACACGCGATTTGAGGCCTGGACCAAGCGCGGCGTGTGGCAAAGGATCCTGGAGTTCCTGCGCAAGGAAGCCGACCTGGAGTGGGTCATGCCGGATGGCACCATCATTCGCGCTCATCAACCTTCAGCAGGCAAAAGGGGGGGCTCTGGAACCAGGCGCTCGGACGATCTCGGGGTGGATGCTCGACCAAGATCCATTTGATCTGCGATGCCCACGGTAATCCTTTGGATTTCCTGGTCACTCCGGGGCAAGCCCATGAAAGCCGGTCTGCTGAAGGATTGCTGTGCGGTTGGCAGGCAGAGTACGTGTTCGGAGATCGGGCCTACGATGGGAACCCGGTAAGGAAGGCGATCGAGGCCATGGGTGCGACAGCCGTCATCCCACCTCATCCCCGGCGCAAGAATCCGGCGGCCTGGGTCTCACACCTATACAAGGCCCGCCATGCCATCGAGCATGGGTTCGCCAAGCTCAAACAGTTCAGGGCGCTGGCCACCAGGTTCGACAAAACGGCGCGAAGTTTCTCAGCCCAGGTGGCTTTGGCCTGCATCGTGATCTGGCTGAGGCTATGAGCGGAGGGTGACAAGCGTTCCGGATCCTCATTGATCCTATGAAACGCGGAGGCGCGGAGGATCTCGCAGAGGGTCGCGGAGGAAAGCGCTCCTGGAACCTGCCACCTCCCAATGACACGTCCCAACGGGAGGCGTGATGGGAAGGCATTGGGGAGAGGTCGACGGGGAGGATCATCCGCACAAGGAGATCACCCAGGCCATCATCGGGGAGGCCATCGAGATCCAGAAGGCTCTGGGGCACGGACTCCTGGAAGATCCCTACAAGGTCTGTCTGGCGCACTCCCTGAGACTGGCCGGCCATAAGGTGAAGCGGGAGGTTTTCCTGGATATCGAGTGGAGGGGGCTTGATCCTTTCTCCGCGAGCCTCAGCGAGATCCTCCGCGCCTCCGCGTTCCAATAGGATGCTGCGAATGCGCGGCGCCATCAGGCACTGCAGCACAGACTCACTATTCCAGCTCCTCCATGCTCCGGCACGGATGGGCATTAGCCATTACTATCCTAGATTACGAACACACCCTAGGCTTGAAGTCTCCAGGTACCTGATTTCCCAACTTTTGAACCCATGAACCCCTCGTAAATCCCCGGGGCGGGGCTATACTGGGGAATGCGCCCGCTCACGACCCTGCTCTTCTGCTCCACCCTCGCCCTCTCCGCGGAGGGCCCCGTCGTCGTCCTGAGCTTCGATGGCCTGGGGGCCCTGCAGTTCACGGCCCACACGATGCCCCGCTTCCACAAGCTGGCGAAGACCGGCCAGCGGGGCGAAGGCATTCCGCCGGCCCCGGCCACCACGTTCAACGGCCACGCCACCCTGGCCACCGGCTGCTACCCGGAACACCACGGCATCGTCGGCAACCACTTTGTCGACCCCCAGAAGGGGCTGGTCACCCATTCGGCCAAGGCCGAGTGGCTCCAGCGTGAACCCCTGTGGGTGGCGGCCACCCGAAGCGGCGTGCGCACTGCGGTCTACCATTGGCCCTGCGCCGACGGCCCCTGGAACGGCGTCGCCCCGTGGCGGTTCGAGACCTTCAAGGAAGGCGTTCCGGATAAGGCCGCCCTGGCCTTCGCCGACCAGGCCCTCGCGGAGGGCGCCCGCCTGGTGATGGCCTACCTGTCCGGCACGGACACGGAAGGCCACGAGACCGGCCCCCAGAGCACCCGCACCGCCCGCAAGCTGGCCAAGCTGGACCGGGAGGTGGCCCCCTGGGTCGCCAAGCTCTCCCGCCGCTACCCGGGCATCCGCGTGCTGCTCCTGGCCGACCACGGCATGGTGCCCATGGGCCAGCGCATCGACATCCGGCCCCTCCTGGGCGGCCCCGCCCAGGTGGCCGCCCACGGCGGCGGCGCCTACGTCTATCCCGAGGGCGCCCTGGATCCCGGCGCGGTGGAGCGCCTGGGGGCCGCGGGCCTCAAGACCTGGACCCACGCCGAGATCCCGGCCGCCTTCCACCTGGCCGCCAACCCCCGCGTCGGCGCCCTGCTGGTGGAAGCCCCTCTGGGCGCCTGGATCGCCGGCGAGACCGAGCCCAGGCGGGTGGCCAGCGAGATCCACGGCCGGCACGGCGCCCACGGCTACTTCACCCCCAACCCGCCCATGAACACCTGGCTGGTGGCCCTGGGCACCGGCCGGACCACCCCCCTGCCGCCGACGCCCCTGTGGAACATCGCCCCCACCGTGGCCACCTGGCTCAACATCCGGTGGGCCGAGACCCCGGACGGCGCGCCGGTGAAGGAACTCCTGCCCTAATCGGGGAGCTGGTCCACGGTCCGGAGCTGGCGCTGGAAACCTTCGATGGTGAGGGGCTTGAGGCTCAGCAGCAGGCGCGGGTCGGCGGCCATGGCCGCGGTGACGTCCTCGTCGGTGTAGCCGGTGGTGAGGATCACCGGCAGCCGGCGGTCCAGTTCGCGGATGCCCTGGAGGACTTCCAGGCCGCCCATGCCCGGCATGTTCATGTCCAGCAGGACCACCGCAGGCCGCCAGCCTTCCCGTAGCATGGCCAGGGCCTCCGGACCGCCCCCCGCGCACCGGACCCGGTGGCCGAGCAGTTCCAGCATGAGGGGCAGCGCCGACCGCACCAGCTCGTCATCGTCCACCAGCAGGATCTCGCGCCCCGCGCCCGTCTCCGCCTGGGCCGTCTCCGGCGCCGGCAGGGCCCCGCTCGTGGTGGACGGCAGCACGAGGGTCACGCAGGTGCCCCGGCCCACCTCGCTGCGCAGGGAGACCTGGCCGCCGTGGGCGCGCACCGCCGTGAACACCTGGGCCAGCCCCAGGCCGGTCCCCTTGCCCTGGGGCTTGGTCGTGAAGAAGGGCTCCATGGCCTTCTCCAGCACCTCCGGCGGCATGCCTTCGCCCGTGTCCTCCACGTCCAACTGGACGAAGCCGCCCGGCAGCACCCGGGTGCGGATCCGCAGGGTGCCGCCGGCGGGCATGGCGTCCACCGCATTGACGCACAGGTTCATGAGGGCGCTGCCCAGGGTGCCGGCATCGCCCTGGACCAGGGGAAGATTCGGCTGCAGGTCCGTCTCCACCTGGTGCTTCTGGAGGAGGGTGTGGTCCAGGATGTCCCGCTCCATGGCCACCATGTCGTTGAGGTCGAGGGGGAGGAAGGCGCCGGTGCCCTTCCGGCTGAACCCGACGAGGCCTTTCACCAGGTCCCGGCCCCGCCCCGCGGCCCGCTCCAGGGTCACCAGGGCGGCGTCGAGGGTGGGGTCCCCGCCGTAGCGGGCCCGCAGGGTCTGGCTCACCGCGAAGATGGCGCCCAGGACGTTGTTCATGTCGTGGGCGACTCCGCCGGCCAGGCGTCCCAGGCTCTCCAGTTTCTGGATCTGGGCCACCTCGGCCTCCAGGGTGCGCCGGGCCTCCTGGTCCGCCTTGACCTGGGTCAGGTCGCGGATGAGGGTGAGGATGAACGACCCCTCGTCCATCTGGAACGGCCGGGAGGAGATCTCCGCCACGAGGATCTGCCCGTCCGCCTTCCGGAAGCGGGACTCCAGGCTGCGGACCTGCCCCTCCCGCTGGAGGGTGGCGATCCAGCGGCTCCGGTCCTCCAGGTCCAGCCACACGTGCAGATCCTTGGCGGAGCGGCCGATGACCTGGTCCGGGGTGTAGCCCAGCATCCTGGAAAAACTTTCGTTGACCAGTTGGTACACCTCCGTCTCCGCGTGGGTGATGGCGATGGCGTCGGGGCTGCCGTGGAAGGCGGCCGCGAACTGCCGCTCGGACTTGAGCCGCGCCTCCTCGGCCTCCTTGCGGTCCGAGATGTCCTGGATGACCCCCGCCATGCGCGCCACGGCGCCGCCCTCCCCGGGGTCTGGCCCGCCCGCCACGCGGATCCAGCGCGGGAACCCATCCCGGCGGCGGATCCGGCATTCCAGGTCCCAGTCCCGGCCCGCCGCCATGGCAGCCTGGATGGCTTCCCGGACCCGAACCCGGTCGTCGGGATGGATGTGGTCCAGGAAGATCGCGAAGGTCCAGGGGTCCTCCAGCCCCTCGTACCCGAAGATCCGGGCGTGTTCGGGACTCCGGTAGGCTTCGCCCGTCGTGGGGTCGAAGGCCCAGGCGCCGGTGTGGCTCCGGTGCAGGGCCGAGTTGAGGCGCGCCTCGCTCACGGCCAGCCGGACTTCGGCATCCTTGCGGGCCGTGATGTCCAGGGACAGACCGGCCATCCGTCCCGGGCCGGGACCCGGCTGGACGGCACCCCGGGACAGGACCCACCGGCAGCGCCCGTCCGGCAGCAGGACACGGTATTCGTTCTCGTAGACCCGGTCGCTGACCTGGAGGTCCCCCAGGGTCGAAAGCACCCGGGCCACGTCCTCGGGATGGACCGCCGTCCGCCACGTGTCCAGGGAGGGCTCCAGGGCGGGATCCAGGCCGAGCAGCCGGTAGAACTCGGGCGACCAGTAGAGTCGGCCCGTCCCCAGGTCCATCTCCCAGGTGCAGGCCTGGGCCCCCGCCTGGACCCGCGTCAGGCGCTCCTCCCGGTCCGCCAGGGCCGCCTGGAACCGGTGGATTTCCGTGTAATCCACGAAGGTGGCCACCACCCCCTCCACCTGCTGCAGGAGGTTGCGGTAGGGCAGGAGGCGGGCGAGGTAGTGGCGGTCCCCATCCAGGCTGCGCACCTGGCGGTTCCGGGGCGCGGTGTCGGCCAGGACCTGCCGGGCCTCGGCGGGCAGGTCCAGGCCCGTGAAGCGCGGGGCCAGATCCTGGATGGGCCGCCCCGCGTCGGTCGGCTGGAGCCCGAAAAGGGCTGTGGCCGCGGGGGTGAAGCGGGCCAGGCGCAGCTCCCCGTCCAGGAAGAGCGTCGCGATGTCCGTGGCCGCGAAGAGGTTTTGGAGGTCCGCATTGGCCTCCTGCAGTTCCTGGACCTTCGTCTGGAGCTCCCGGTTGATGACGACCAGCTCCTCGTTGACGGACTGGAGCTCCTCCTGGGAGGTCTGGAGCTCCTCGTTGGAGCTGCGCAGCTCCTCGTTGGCCGATTCCAGGTCCTCCACCGTCATCTGGAGCTCCGCCCGGGTGGCCCGGAGCTCGGAATCCAGCTGCTCCAGCAGGGGCGCGTCCAGCTGGCCCGTGTCGCCGGAAGGAACCGGATCCTGGGCGGGGCCCTCCGGGCGAAGGATCACCGCGAAGGTGCCGGAAGCCCGGCCCATGCCCGGAAGGGCCCGCACGAGCACCCGGATGAGGCCGGGGGCGGTCCCCGCCTCGTCCCGGACGACGGCCTGGGCCGTGCCCCCCGGTTCGGCGGCGGCCCGGACCAGCAGGGCCTTCAGGGTCGTCCCCAGCGCACCGCCCGCGCCGCGCACCAGGTTCCCCGTGGGCGTCCCCAGGGCCGGCGCCAGGTGGCGACCGATGCCGCCGGCCCCGTAGAGCACGTCCCCCGCCGCGTTGACGATGGCGCTCGGCGGCACGAACTCCTCCAGCAGCAACCGTTCGAAGAGTCCCACGGATCCCACGGGCATCGCGGGGGCGGGGGAACGCACATAGGCCCCGCTTCCCGGCTCCCCCAGCGACCGCTGCAGGCCCACCAGGGCCGGCCGCCGCACCGCGTCCCGCCGCCGGAAGATGCGATGGGAGCCGTCCAGGGGCTCGAAGAGCTCCCCCAGGGCGCCGGTGCCGTCCGATGGCCCCAGGAACAGGAGGCCTCCCGGACGGAGGGCGAAGTGGAGGAAGGGCACGAGGCGCTCCTGCACCTCCGGCCGGAGGTAGATGAACAGGTTCCGGCAGCTGATCAGGTCCAGGTCCGAAAAGGGCGGGTCCTGCAGGAGGTTGTGGAAGGAGAACAGACAGCAGGCCCGCAGCTCCTTCCGGATGCGCAGGCCGTCCAGCTCCGCCTCGAAGAACCGGGTCAGGCGCCCGGCCGAAACGCCCCGCAGGTCCTCGGCCCGGTACTGCCCCTGCTTGGCCCGCATGAGCGCCTGGACATCGATATCGGTGGCGAAGACCTTCAGGGGCCGCAGGTCGCCCAGGGTCTCGGAGAGGACCATGGCGATGGAATAGGCCTCCTCCCCGGTCGCGCACCCGGGCACCCAGGCTCGGATGTCCCGGGGCTGCGGACCGCCGGCCGCCTGGGCCGCCCCCAGGGCCCGGCCCAGGGCCTCGAAGGCCAGGGGATCCCGGAAGAACTCCGTGACGCCAATGAGCAGGTCAGCCAGAAGGGCGGCCCCCTCCTGGGCGTTCCCCTCCAGGGCCAGGGCGTACTCCCCCAGGGAGCGGCACTGGCAGGCGCGCATGCGGCGCTGGATCCGACGGAGGAGGGTCCCCTGCTTGTAGCCATGGAAGTCGTGCCCCGTGAGGCGCGTCAGGGTGTCGCAAATCTCCGGGAGGCCTCCGGAACGGCCAGGGGCCCCCGGCCGCGCGCCCTGACAGAACTCCTGGATGGCGACCGCCAGTTCCTCCGGCGGCAGCACCCGGCCCGCCACCCCCGCCTCCATGGCGCTCCGCGCCATGCCGTCATAGGCGGCGCTGGCGGGGGCCTGGACGAGGGTCATGCCCCCCGCGTCCCGGATGGCCCGGAGGCCCTCCGTGCCGTCCCGCCCCGTGCCCGAAAGCAGGATGCCCGCGGCGCGGCGGCCCACGGCGGCGGCGGCGGAGCGGAGCAGATGGTCCCCCGGCAGGTCCTGGGTGGGGATGGCCTGGTCGCGCCGGAGGCAGAGCCCGCCCGGAACCGCCTCCACTTCCATGCCCCCGCCCAGCACATACAGGGTGCCCGCCGCCAGGACCGTGCCCGGCAATCCCACCCGAACGGGCAGCGCGCAGGAGGCGGTGAGGAGATCCGGCAAGTGGCTCGCCTGGTCCTCGGGGAAGTGCTGGAGGATCAGCACCACCCCCGCCAACCCCGGCCCCAGGCAGGCGGTGATCAGCTTCAGGGGATCCAGGCCGCCCGCGGACGCCACGAGGCAGACCAGCCGGAGCGGATCCTCGGCCGGGCCGGCAGGGCTGGATGGAGCCTGTGCATCGGTCATGGGGCGCCCCGTCGGGTTCCGTTCAAGGGAAAAAGGTGCGCCTATGATGCTTAACTTCTCAGGCCATTTCCACTTGTTTTTGCGTTTCCCCTTCCGGAGCCACAGCGAGCAGGCGCGCGATGGCCTCCTGGGCCACCCGCAGCCCGAAGGCCGCCGGCATGTAGGACACCGTGCCGATGGGGGTCCGCACCCGGCCGGTGCCGAAGTGCTCGCCCCGGTCCTGGGCCTGGTAGGGCGTGGTGTTGCGCGCCGGTTCCACCGAATAGACGCAGGGGATGCCGCCGGTCACCCCCCGCCGGCGCAGGCGCAGGCGCACCATCCGGGCCAGGGGACAGATGGTGGTCTCGGCCAGGTCCCCCACCCGCAGGGCCCCCATGTCCAGGCGGCCCCCCGCCCCCATGCTGCTGACCAGGGGCAGGCCCCGGCGCCAGACGGTCTCCAGCAGGGTCACCTTGGAGTTGAGGCTGTCGATGGCGTCGATGACCAGGTCCGGCGCCGGATCCAGGAACCCCTCGACGGTCTCCGCGTTCACGAAGCCCGGCCGCACATCCACCCTGCATTCCGGCTGGATGTCCCGCACCCGGGCGGCCGCCAGGTCCACCTTCCGCTGCCCCACCGTGCTGTGGAGGGCGAAGAGCTGGCGGTTGATGTTGCTCTCGTCCACCACGCCGTAGTCCACCAGGCGCAGCTCCCCCACGCCGGCCCGGGCCAGGGCCTCCACCGCGTACGAGCCCACGCCGCCCAGGCCGAAGACCGCGACCCGGCTGGAGGCCAATCGGGCATACGCCGCCTCCCCCAGCAGTTGTTCCGTGCGGGCGAACCATCTCATGCCAACCACCTTCCCAGAAGCGTGCGTGCGTTGTCTGCTGCCCGGGCCCCCGCGTCCTCGCCCCGGATCCGCCCGGCGGCGGCGGCGATCAGCGCCAGGTGGGCCGGTTCGTTGGGCCCGGTCACCCCCGCGGGGGCCAGGTCCGGCGCGTCCGTTTCCAGCAGGTAGCGGTCCCGCGGAACGAAGGCCAGGGCGGCCTGGGCCCGGGTCGCGCCGGGGCGGGTGATCGCCCCCCCGAAGGACAGGTGGAGGCCCAGGTCCAGGTAGGTCCGCGCCACCTCCGGCGCCCCCGAGAAGGCGTGCACGTAGCCCCCGGCCCGGCCCAGGCCCACCCGCCGGAGCACGGCGGCGAGCCGGTCGGCGGCCTTTACGGCGTGGAGGGCGAGGGGCAGGCCATGGGCCGCCGCCAGCCGCACCTGGGCGGCCAGCACGGCCTCCTGCAGGTCCCGGTCCGGCCGGCCCTCCGAGAAATCCAGGCCCGCCTCCCCTGCCCCGGCGCCCGCATGGAAGGCCGCCACGAGGGCCGGTTCCCAGCCGGGCGAGGCCTCCGCCACATGCCAGGGGTGCAGCCCCGCGAAGGGAATGACCCCGGCCCGGGTCCGGGCGAGGTCCAGCACGGCCCCCCAGTCGGCCTCCCGCGTCCCGCAGACCACGAAGGCGCCCACCCCCGCGGCCCGGGCCCGGGCCAGCACCCCCTCCAGGTCCGCGGCCAGCCGCGGATCCTGGAGGTGGCAGTGGGCGTCGACCAGCACCCGGTCCTAGTACCGGTAGTGGTCGGGCTTGAAGGGCCCTTCCACGGGGACGCTGATGTACTTCGCCTGGGCCTCGGTGAGCTCCGTGAGCTGGGCGTTGAGCTTCCTGAGCTGGAGCCGGGCCACGTGCTCGTCGAGCTTCTTGGGCAGGGTGTAGACGCCGATGGGGTACTCGCCCTGCTTCGTCCACAGCTCGATCTGCGCCAGGGTCTGGTTGGCGAAGCTGGAGCTCATCACGTACGAGGGGTGGCCCGTGCCGCAGCCCAGGTTCACCAGGCGGCCCTTGGCCAGCAGGATGATGCGCTTGCCGTCGGGGAAGACGATGTGGTCCACCTGGGGCTTGATCTCCTCCCACCGGTAGCCCTCGAGGCTCGCCACGTCGATCTCGCTGTCGAAGTGGCCGATGTTGCAGACGATGGCCTGGTCCTTCATGGCCGCCATGTGGTCGTGGCCGATCACGTGGTAGTTGCCCGTGGCGGTGACGAAGATGTCGGCCTTGTCCGCCGCCCACTCCATGGTCACGACCCGGTAGCCCTCCATCGCGGCCTGCAGCGCGCAGATGGGATCGATCTCGGTCACCCACACCTGCGCGGAGAGGGCGCGCATGGCCTGGGCGCAGCCTTTGCCCACGTCCCCGTAGCCGCAGATCACGGCGACCTTGCCGGCGATCATCACGTCCGTGGCGCGCTTGATGCCGTCCACCAGGGACTCGCGGCAGCCGTAGAGGTTGTCGAACTTGCTCTTGGTGACGGAGTCGTTGACGTTGATGGCCGGGAACTTGAGCTCGCCGCGCTCCGCCATCTGGTAGAGGCGGTGCACGCCCGTCGTGGTCTCCTCCGTCACGCCCTTCACCGCGGCCAGCTGCCGCGCGTACCAGCCGTGGTCCTGGGCCAGGCGGCGGCGGATGGCCCCGAAGAGCGCCGTCTCCTCCTCGTTGGAGGGGTTGTCCAGGATCGAGGGGTCCTGCTCGGCGCGGGCGCCCAGGTGGAGCAGGAGGGTGGCGTCCCCGCCGTCGTCCAGGATCATGTTGGCCGACCCCTGGGGGAAGTCGAAGATCCGGTGGGTGAAGGCCCAGTAGTCGTCCAGGCTCTCGCCCTTGTACGCGAACACCGGCGTCCCGCCGTCGGCGATGGCCGCGGCCGCGTGGTCCTGGGTGCTGAAGATGTTGCACGAGGCCCAGCGGACCTCGGCCCCGAGGGCCTTGAGGGTCTCGATGAGCACCGCGGTCTGGATGGTCATGTGGAGGGACCCGGCGATGCGGGCGCCCGCGAGGGGCCTGGCGCCGGCGTACTCCTCCCGGATGGCCATGAGGCCGGGCATCTCCGTCTCGGCGATGGCGATCTCCCGGCGTCCCCAGGCGGCGAGGGACAGGTCGGCGACCTGGAAGTCGGTGGCGACGGTGGTCATGGTGGGCTCCTTGGACGACGGCCGGGAACCTGGCGGGGAGCACCACGGCGCCTTACCCGCAAAACCCGGCAGAGGTTGTGAGGTAAGCGCCGTTGGTGGTGACCGGACGAGCCGGCTTCCGAGCCTGGGACATGGGGATGCCTTGCAGCGCCTCTCGGAAGAACTCAATGATACGCTGTCTCATCGGCATGCACCAGTTATCCTTGAGGGGTGATGCTGGAGTCCGCCCCCGCCTTCCAAACCCTGATCCGGAACGCCCGGATCCTGGACGGAACCGGCGCCCCCGCCTGGACCGGGGACGTGGGGATCCGGGACGGGCGCATCGCCGCCCTGGGGGACCTCGCCGGGGCCGGGGCCGGCACCGTCGTCGAGGCCCGGGGCCTCGCCGCGGCGCCCGGCTTCATCGACGTCCACACCCACGACGACCGGGCCGTGTTCCAGGAGGCCGATATCCGGCCCAAGCTGGCCCAGGGCGTCACCACCGTCGTCACCGGCAACTGCGGCATCAGCCTGGCCCCCCTCCTGCCCCGGGAGGACCCGCCCGCGCCCCTGGACCTCCTGGGCGGGGCCGGCGACTACCGCTTCGGCACCTTCGCGGCCTTCCTCGACGCCCTCCGGGCGGCCCCGCTCCCCGTGAACGTCGTGCCCCTGGTGGGCCACGGCACCCTGCGGGTGGGGGCCGTCGCCGCCATCGGCGGGCCCGCGGCCCCCGGCGAGCTCCGGACCATGGTCCGCCGCGTCGAGGAGGCCATGGACGCCGGCGCCCGGGGCTTCAGCACCGGGCTCGCCTACCCCCCCAACCTGGGGGCCACCGCCGCCGAGACCGCGGCCCTGGCCCGGGCCTCCGCCGCCCGGGGCGGGCGCCTCTGCGTCCACGTGCGGGACGAGTTCGACGGCGTCGCCGAGGCCACCCGGGAGGCCTTCGCCATCGCCCGCGCCGCGGAAGCCCCCCTCGTCCTCAGCCATCAGAAGGCCGCGGGCCGGGCCAACGGCGGCCGCAGCCGGGAGCTGCTGGACCTCTACGCCGAGGAGGGCGCGGACGTGCCCTTCGCCCTGGACGCCTACCCCTACGAGGCCGGCTCCACCGTCCTGGACCCGGCCTTCGCCGCCCAGAGCCGGGAGGTCCTCGTGGCCTGGTCCCGCCCCCACCCCGAGGCCGCGGGCCGCACCCTGGCGGCGGTGGCCGCGGACTGGGGCGTCGGGCCCCTCGAGGCCCTGGACCGGCTCCAGCCCGGCGGCGGCGTCTACTTCCACATGCTGGCCGAGGACGTGGACCGCATCCTCCTCCACCCCCGCTGCATGGTGGGCTCCGACGGCCTGCCCCACGACACCCATCCCCACCCCCGCCTCTGGGGGACCTTCCCCCGCTACCTGCGGCGCATGGCCCTGGACCGCCCCCGCCTGACCCTGGAGGAGGCCGTCCGGCGCATCACCGCCCTCCCCGCCGAGGTCTTCGGCCTGCGGGACCGCGGGCGCCTGGCGCCCGGCTTCGCCGCGGACCTCGTCCTCTTCGATCCGGACGCCCTGCGCGACAACGCCACCTACGCCGACCCCCGCACCCCCCCCGCGGGCATCGCCGCCGTCTACGTGAACGGCCGCGAAACCGGCCAGGGCGCGGCCGGCGCGCTCCTCTGAGTCAGCGCCGGAAGACCCACCGGTCCCCGTCGGAGGCCCGGGGTTCGAAGCGGTAGCCGTCCTCCCCGAAGGCCTGGAGATCCTCGGCCCGTTCGATCCGCCCCCGGATGGCGAAGCGGACCATGCGGCCCCGGGCCCGCTTCGCGTGGAAGCTCACCACCCGGTACGTCCCACGCTGCAGGTCCTCGAAGACCGGCGTCACCACCCGGCCCAGCCCCGAGGCGTCGACGGCCGCGAAGGCCTCCCCCGAGGCCAGGTTCACCAGGGGGCCGCCGGCGGCCCGCAGGTCCCGGGCCAGGTCCCGCGTCACCCGGGGCCGCCAGGCCGCGACCAGGTCCGCCCCGTCCGGGTTCGCCAGGCGCGTCCCCATCTCCAGGCGGTAGGGGCGGATGAGGTCCAGGGGCCGCAGGAGGCCGTAGAGGCCCGAGACGATGCGGAGCCGGTCCTGGGCCCAGGCCAGGTCCGCCGGCGCCAGGCTCCAGGCGTCGAGGCCCTGGTAGGCGTCCCCGCTGTAGGCCAGGACCGCGGGCCGCGCCTCCGGCGCCGCGTGGGCCGGCTTCCAGGCCGCGAACCGCCCCGCCGTGAGGGCCGCGAGCTCCCCGCTCATGCCCATGAGGTCCGCCAGGGCCGCCATATCCAGGCCCTTCAGGATCCGCGCCAGCCCCGCGGCCTCCTTGAGCCGCGCCGGCGCCGTGCCCTCCACGGCGGGGAGCTGCCGCGCGAAATCGAGTTTCTTGGCCGAGGCGATCACGAAGATCACGGCACCTCCGGAGGACAGGGGGGATGCGGGGCATCCTCCCCCATTCTCCGTCATGGCGGGCGGATCGGGGAGCCTACGGGAGCCGCGGTTCCAGGAAGCCGGCCAGGTCCCCGCCCCGGTGGAGGGCCGCCACCAGGGCGGAGCCGACGACGGGGGTGGCCCCCAGGGCGCGCACGGCCTCCAGGCTCCCGGGGTCGTCCAGGCCGAAGCCCACCGCCAGGGGGCGGTCCGTGAGGGCCCGGAGCTCGCGCAGGCGCGCCGCCACGGGGGCCAGGTCCACGGCGCCCCCCGCCCCGGTCACGCCCAGGCGGGCCACGACGTAGGCGAAGCGCTGGGCGAAGGGACCCGCGCCGGGATCGGGCCGGGCCTCCAGGAGCCGCCGGGCCCGGTCCGGGCCGGTGGTGGGGGCCAGGAGGGGCACGAGGGGGTAGCCCGCGCGGCGCAGGACGGCCTCCCACGCCGGCTCCTCCCCGGGGGGCAGGTCCACCACGAGCAGGCTCTTCACCGGGGTGGGGGCCAGGAGGGGGATCAGGTCCGCCCCCAGCTGCAGCAGGGGATTGAAGTACGTGAAGAGCACCACGTCGGGCCCGGGGACCCCGGCGAGGGCCTCCAGCACGCGCCGCGGCGTTGCGCCCGCGGCCAGGGCGCGGCCCGCCGCGGCCTGGAGCACGGGACCGTCGGCCACGGGATCGGAGTGGGGCAGGCCCACCTCCACGGTGCCCACGCCCAGGGCCCGCAGCCCGGCCAGGTGGGTCCCCAGGCGGTCCAGGTCCGGGTCCCCGGCGGTGAGGAAGGGCAGGATCGGTTCCATGTCAGGCTCCCAGCGCGGCTTGGTAGGTGGAGAGGTCCTTGTCGCCCCGGCCCGAGAGGCCCAGCAGGACGCTGCGGGCGCCGAGGCGCCCCAGGACGGCGAGGCCGTGGCTCGATTCCAGGGCGGGCAGGATGCCCTCGGTCCGGCAGAGCCGCCGCGCCCCCTCCAGGGCCTCGGCGTCGGTGGCCCGGAGGGCCTCCACGCGCCCGTCCAGGCACAGGGCGGCCAGTTCCGGGCCGAGGGAGGGGTAGTCCAGCCCCGCGCTGATGCTGGCGGTGTCCGACGTCCAGCCCGCCTCGTCCTGGAGGAGGAGGCTGCGGCAGCCGTGGAGCACCCCGATGCGCCCCGGCCCGACCCGGGCCGCGTGCTGCCCCGGGTCCGTCCCGTGCCCGCCGGCCTCGGCGGCCACGAGGCGGACGGCGTCGTCCAGGAAGGGCACCATCAGGCCGAGGCCGTTGCTGCCGCCGCCCGCGCAGGCCACGACGGCCTCGGGCAGGCGCCCCGCGGCCTCCAGCACCTGGGCCCGCGCCTCGCGGCCGATGACGCTCTGGAAGGTGCGCACCAGCAGCGGGAAGGGATGGGGCCCGAGGGCGGATCCCAGGATGTAGTGGGCGCGGTGGCAGTTCCCCGCCCAGGCGCGAAGGGCCTCGTTCACCGCCTCCTTGAGGGTGCGCGAGCCGGCCGACACCGGGGCCACCTCCGCCCCGAAGAGCCGCATGCGGGCCACGTTGGGCGCCTGGCGGGCCATGTCCACCTCGCCCATGTAGACGGTGCAGCGCAGGCCGAGCCGCGCGCAGGCAGCGGCGCAGGCCACGCCGTGCTGGCCCGCGCCCGTCTCGGCGATGACCTCCTCCCGGCCCATGCGCCGGGCCAGGAGGGCCTGGGCGAGGGCGTTGTTGATCTTGTGGGCGCCGGTGTGGGCCAGGTCCTCCCGCTTGAGCCACACCTCCGCGATCCCCAGCTCCCGGGCGAGGCGCGGCGCGGGGGTCAGCGGCGTGGGCCGGCCCACGAAGGTCCGCAGCTCGGCCTGGAGCTCGCGCTGGAAGTCCGGGTCCTCCAGGGCCGCCACGAAGGCGGCCTCCAGGTCCAGGAGGGGCTGCATGAGGGTCTCGGGGGCGTAGCAGCCCCCCAGGCCGTGGGCGCCGTAGCGGCCGGAATGGAGGAAGGCGGTGGCGGTCATGGTCGCTCCAGGGCATGGGCGGCGCGCACGAAGGCGGCCACCAGGTCCGGGTCCTTGCGTCCCGGCGCGCGCTCCAGCCGGCTCGCGGCGTCGAAGCCCGCGCAGCGGGGGTGTCCGGGAAGGGCGGCAAAGCGGTCGGCGAGCAGGTCGCCGCGCAGGCCCCCCGCCAAAATGAAGGGGCCGGGGGGCGGGTGGGCGAGGCCGTGGACGACCCCCGAGCCCCCGGGGAGGCCGGTGGCCTTCGGGCCCGTCTCCCACAGGTAGAGATCGGCTTCGGCGGGTTCCTGGTCCGGCTCGTCGGGCCAGGGCAGCAGGATCCGCAGGCCCGCCCTCCGGAGGGCCGTCAGGCCCGCCCGGGACGGCAGGTAGGGCTGGACCCACCCCGCCCCGCAGGCCTCCGCCCACCGGAGGAGGGGTTCGGGCCCCTCCGCCACCGCCACCAGCACGGCCCGGTCCCCGGCCAGGCGCGGCAGGGCCGGATCCGGGCAGTGGCGGGGGCTCGCCGGATGGCTGAGGAACCCCACGAGGTCCGCGCCGGCCGCCAGGGTCGCCGCCACGTCCTCCGGCGCGGTGAGCCCGCACACCTTCGCCATCATGGCCGCGCCTCCGCCAGGAGCGCCGCCGGGTCCGGGGCGCGCATGAGGGCCTCGCCGGCCAGCACCGCGTCCCAGCCCGAGGCCAGGGCGGCGCGGATGGCGGCGGCGTCCTTCAGGCCCGATTCGCGGATGAGCACCGCTTCCGGGAAGGCGGCCCGCAGGGGCCCCGGATCGGCCGGGCCCTCCGAGAAGTCGGAGAGGTCCCGCACATTCCAGCCCACGAGGCGGGCCCCGGAGGCCTGGACCGCGGGGATCTCGTCCGCGGCGTGGATCTCCGCCAGGGGCTCCAGGCCCAGGGCCCGCGCCGCGAAGGCGTAGGCGGGCAGTTCGTCGCCCAGCACCCGGGCGATGAGGAGCACCGCCTGCGCCCCGAGGACGAGCGCCTCCCGGAGGTGGCCCGGGGTGCAGACGAACCCCTTGTAGAGGATGGGGCGCCCGAAGCGCCGCGCCACCTCGAAGTCCCCGGGCCGGCCCCCGAACCGGGCGGGTTCGGCCAGCACCGAGAAGCAGGCCGCGCCGCCCCGGACGTAGGCCCCCAGGCGCTCCGCGGGATCGGCGTCCGCCGCGAAGGGACCCAGGGAGGGGGAGGCGCGCTTGAATTCCGCGATGACCGGAAGCGCCGCCCCGCGCAGGGCCCGCTCGAAGGGGCCCGGCCCCTCCGGCTCCGCCCCCAGGCGCCGGCGCTCCGCCGCCACGATATCCGACAGGATGCCCAGCCCCGCGCCCATCTAGGCCGCCAGGGACAGGAGGGAGGGGAGGTCGAGGCCCGCGCGGAGGGCCTCCCGGCCCTCGGCCACCAGGTCCGGCAGGGTCCCCAGGCCCGCATCGCGCACCAGGGCGAGGCCCAGGGCGGCCTGGAGGGCCACCTCCTCGGCCACGCGCGCGGAATAGGCGGGATCGGAGGCCCCGCCGGCGAGGCCCCGGGCCAGGGCCACGCAGGCCTCCAGCGAATCCGCCGCCGCCGGGGCGAGGCCCGGGCGGATCCCCGCGTCGCCGGGGAGGAAGACGGCGGCTTCCGCCACGCGCCCGTCCCGCACGGCCTGGACCCGGGTGGGCCCCTCCAGGGACGCCTCGTCCATGCCGGCGCCGCCGGCGTCCTTGCCGTGCACGACGAAGGCCCGCGCGAGGCCCAGGGCCGCCAGGGCCTCGGCCACCGGCAGGATCCAGGCCTCCTGGGCCACGCCCAGCACCTGGTAGGGCGGACGCGCCGGGTTCAGGAGGGGCCCCAGCATGTTGAACACCGTCGGCACCCCCAGGGCCCGGCGGATGGGCACCATGCGCGCCAGGACGGGGTGGAAGCGCGGCGCGAAGAGGAAAGCGAAGCCGGTGCGGGCCAGGTCGGCCTCCGCGGCCTCGACGGGCCGGGCCAGGTCCAGGCCCAGGGCCTCCAGCAGGTCCGCGGAGCCGCAGAGGCTCGAGGCCGAGCGGCTCCCGTGCTTCACCACGTCCACCCCCATGCGCGCCAGGGCCAGGGCCGACAGGGTCGACAGGTTGGCGGTGTGGACCCCCTGGCGGGCGTCGCCGCCCGTGCCGCAGGTGTCCAGGGCCGGCCGCGCCGCCCGGAAGGGCACCGCCCGGGCCCGCAGGACCTGGGCGAAGGCCGTCAGCTCCTCGCCCCGGAAGGGGCGGGCGTTAAGGGCCAGCAGGGCCCGGCCCACCTCCCCGGGGTCCGAGGCCGGGTCCAGGCAGGCCTCCATGAAGGCGCGGGCGCCTTCCAGCGTCAGGTCATCCTTGATCTCGAGTGCAGGGTTCATTCCAGGTTCCTTTCCGGGTGGTCGTCAGTTCGCGGAGCCCCAGCCCACGGCGCGGCGGATGTAGGGCACCCCGTCCGCGCCCGAGCGCGGCAGGTCGAAGCGCCGCCCCACGGCGCGGGCCACGGGACCCAGCTCCTCGGCGAGGCGCTGGAACTCGTGGAGGTGCAGGCTCTGGTCCCCGTCCGACAGGGCCTTCGAGGGATCCGGGTGGACCTCCACGATGATCCCGTCCGCCCCCGCGGCCACGGCGGCCCGGGCCATGGGGATCACCGCGTCCCGGCGGCCCGTGCCGTGGGAGGGGTCCACCACCACGGGCAGGTGGGCGAGCTCCTTGAGGACGGGCACCGCGTTCAGGTCCAGGGTGTTGCGGGTGGCCGTCTCGAAGGTCCGGATGCCCCGCTCGCAGAGGATCACGTGCGGGTTGCCCTCGAGCAGCACGTATTCCGCGGCCAGCACGAACTCCAGGAGCGTGGCCGAGGGCCCGCGCTTCAGGAGGACGGGCTTCCCCGCCCTGCCCACCGCGCGCAGCAGGGGCGCGCTGGACATGTTGCGGGCCCCGATCTGGAAGCAGTCCACGAGGGGGGCCATGGCCTCCACGTCGCCGGGCTCCATGACCTCGGTGATGACCGGCAGGCCCGAGGCGTCCCCCGCCTCGCGGAGCAGCTCCACCCCCGCGTGGCCCAGGCCCTGGAAGGCGTAGGGCGAGGTGCGGGGCTTGTAGGCCCCGCCCCGCAGGCCCGTGGCGCCGCAGGCCGCGATGAACCGCGCGGTGGTGAGGATCTGCTCCCGGTCCTCCACGGAGCAGGGGCCGCCCATGAGGGCCAGGGTGCCGCCTCCCACCTCCCGCCCGCCCAGGGCCACCCGGCTCCCGCCGGGGAAAGTCTCCCGGGCGGCGAGGAGGGGCTTGGAGCCGGTCGCCCGGGCCCAGGCCACGCCCGGCAGGGCCTGCACGGCCTCCAGGGAGGGGTGGTCCGGGCCCAGGAGGGCCAGGAAGGATCCGAAGGGCAGGTCCAGGCGGCGGGCGCCGGGAAGGGAGGCCTCCAGGGAGACGGCGGGATCGGCGAGCTTCACGAGCATCGGGGCACCTCGGTCGGCGCGGCCTGGCGGCAGCGCGCGGTGAAGGCGGCCAGGATGCGGCCGCCCTCGGGGGTCAGGACGGATTCGGGGTGGAACTGGACCCCGTGGCAGTCGTAGTCGCGGTGGCGGAGGGCCATGATCTCCCCGTCGCCGGTGCGGCCCTGCACCGCGAGGCAGTCCGGCAGGGACGCGGCCTCCGCGGCGAGGGAGTGGTAGCGGCCCACCTCCAGGGGATCCGGCAGCCCAGCCAGGAGCCCGGTCCCGTCGTGGACCATGAGCGAGACCTTGCCGTGCATGGGGCGGCCCGCGCGGCCCACCCGGCCGCCGAAGGCCTCGGTGATCACCTGGTGGCCCAGGCAGACCCCCAGCACCGGGATCCGCGGCGCGAAGGCCCGCACCAGGTCCAGGCAGGCCCCCGCCTCGCGGGGGTGCCCGGGGCCCGGGGAGAGGACGAGGCCCGAGGGCGCCATCGCCAGGGCCCCGGCCACGTCGATGGCGTCGTTGCGGACCACGGCCAGGTCCGGCTCCAGGGCGCCCATCATGGACACCAGGTTGAAGGTGAAGGAATCGTAGTTGTCGATGAAGAGGATCATCGGGAGGCTCCCAGGGCTTCGAGCAGGACGCCGGCCTTGGCGTGGATCTCCTCCCATTCGGAGGCCTCCGCCGAGTCGGCCACGATGCCGGCCCCGGCGCGGAAGCGCGCCCTGCCGGCATGGATCTCCAGGCTGCGGATGGTGATGGCGATCTCCAGGTTCCCGGTGCGGTCCAGGATGCCCACGCCGCCGCCGTACGCCCCCCGGTCCTCCCCCTCCAGCGCCGAGAGGATCCGGGTGGCGCTGATCTTGGGGGCGCCGCTGAGGGTGCCGGCGGGGAAGGCGCTCCAGAGCGCGTCCAGGGGGCGCAGGCCCGTCCGGAGCCTGCCGTGGACCTCGCTGATCATGTGCATCACGTGGCTGAACCGCTCCACCTGCTCCCGCACGGGCACGGTCACCGACCCGTGCTCGCACACGCGGCCCAGGTCGTTGCGGCTGAGGTCCACCAGCATGGCGTGCTCCGCCCGCTCCTTGGGATCGGCCTTGAGCTCCTCCGCGAGCCGGTCGTCCTCGGCCGCGTCCCCCGTGCGCCGCCGGGTGCCGGCGATGGGGACGGTGGCCACGCCCCTGCCCTCCACCCGCACCAGCATCTCGGGCGAGGCCCCCACGAGCTGCCTGCCCCCGAGGCTCACGAAGAAGTGGTAGGGGCTGGGGTTGAGGCGGCGCAGGCGGCGGTAGACCTCGAAGGGGTCCCCCGCGAAGGTCCCCTCGAAGGGCTCGGAGAGCACCACCTGGTAGGCGTCCCCGGCCAGGATGGCCTCCTGGACCGCCGCGAAGCCCCGGCCGAAGTGGGCCCGGTCCGGCCGGCGCGTGGGGGTGAAGACCGGGGGCCCGGGGCGCTCCGGCAGGGCCCCCTCGAGGCGGGCCGCCAGGTCCCGCAGCCGCGCCTCGCCGTGCCCGGCCTCCGGGAAGTGGTAGAGGTAGCCCTGCTGCTTCAGGTGGTCCAGCACGAGGCCCGAGGCGAAGCGGCCGAAGCGCAGGCGGGGCGCCCGGGCCCCGGGGAAGGCGCCGGCGAGGGCCGGCTCGGCGAGGGCGAAGGCGCTGAAGTCCGCCCACCCCACGGCCCCGCCCAGGAAGGGCACCGGCACCTCCGGGGTCTCGGCCCGCAGGGAGGCGGCCCAGGCCGCCAGGGCCTCCAGGGGGGGCGAGGGCAGCTCCGTCCTGCGGCCGTCCCGCACCAGGGCCGCCGTGGTCCCCGCCTCGAAGACCTCCACGGCGTCCAGGCCGATGAAGCTGAAGCGGGCCTGGGACTCCCCGCCGGTGACGGATTCCAGGAGGTAGGCGTCCTGCCCCGGCTCCGTCAGGGCCAGGAAGGCCCGGACGGGCGTGGTGAGGTCGGCCGGGAAGGCCATCACCAGGGGGGGCGCGGAGGTGGGCGTGGGATGCATGGGGTCCTCGGGTGAACGCGAAAAGGCCCGCCATGGGGCGGGCCGGGGAAGTTGGATCTGGGTTCCTTCGCTCTAGCTGATGAGCCTGCCCATGCCAACGCCCGACCCCTGGGGCCACCAGCTCCAGTTCCAGGTCAGGCTGTTGAGGGAAAGGACCACGCCTTCTCCAAGCGATGGGTCAGTCTACGGATGGGCGCGGACTTTTGCAAGCCCCCGGGTGGACAGGAAGGGGGGACCCGCCGGGATCCCCTCCGGTCAGGCCGGCCAGATCCGTGGGATCCGGCCCTCCTGGAGCATCAGGTCCGCGAGGACGGCGGCCGTGACGGCCTCCAGGACCACGGGGACCCGCAGGGCGATGCAGGCGTCGTGGCGGCCGCCCACCTTCAGCTCCGCGGGCGCCTGGGTGCGCAGATCCAGGGTGGTCTGGGGGGCCTTGATGCTGGAGGTCGGCTTCACCGCCACCCGGAAGACCAGCTCGTTCCCGTTGGTGATGCCGCCGTTGATGCCCCCGGCGTGGTTGGTGGCCGTGCGGCCCGCCATGTCCGCGATGGGGTCGTTGACCTGACTGCCGCGCAAGCGGGCCACCTGGAACCCATCGCCGAACTCGATCCCCTTCACGGCCGGGATGGCGAAGGCGGCGTGGGCCAGGAGGCTCTCCACGCTGTCGAAGAACGGCTCGCCCAGCCCCGCCGGCAGGCCCTGCACGCGGCATTCCACGAGGCCGCCCACGGAATCGCCCGCGGCCATGGCCTCGGCCACGGCCCGCTCCACGTCGGCCTTGCCTCCGGCCTCCGTCAGCCGGGCCTCGACCCGCACCGGCGCCAGCAGCTGCTTGGCCACGACGCCCGCGGCCACCAGCCCCGCCGTGAGCCGGCCCGAGAAGTGGCCGCTGCCCCGGAGGTCGTTGAAGCCCCCGAATTTCCGCATGGCCACCCAGTCAGCGTGCCCGGGCCGGGGAGTGTGGCGCAGGGCCGCGTAGGCCGAGGAATCCGTGTTCCGGTTCTCGAAGAGGATCAGGAGGGGCGCGCCCGTCGTGCGGCCCTCGTGGACCCCGGTCTGCAGGAGGGCCGTGTCGTCCTCCCGGCGGGGCGTGGTGCCGGGCGCCCCTCCGCCCCGGCGCCGGGCCATGTCGGCCTCGAAGGCCGGGGGCGCCAGGGGCAGCCCGGCGGGAACCCCGTCCAGGAGGACGCCCACGCAGGGTCCGTGGCTTTCGCCGAGGATGGACAGGCGGAACAGGCGTCCGAAACCGTTCAAGGCTCACCTCGCAGGGATTCCAGGTCGCGGAAGAAGCCGGGGTACGACTTGTCCACGCAGTGCTCGCCGTCCAGGGCCACGCCCTCGCGGCTCACCAGGCCGGCCACGGCGCCAGCCATGGCGATGCGGTGATCGTTGCGGGGATCGACGCGCCCCCCCGCGAGGGGCCCGCCGTCGATCTCCATCCAGTCCCCCGTCACGGCGATCCGGGCCCCCAGGGCCGAAAGCTCGGTGACGAGGGCCTCGGCGCGGTCGCTCTCCTTCGCCCGGAGGCGGGAGGCCCCCTTCAGGCGCGTGCGGCCCCGGGCATGGCAGGCCAGCGCCGCCAGGGGCGGGAAGAGATCGGGGCAGTCGGTGGCGTCGAAGGTGAAGCCCGCCAGGTCCGAGCGCCGCGCCCGGAGCGCGCCGTCCTCCCAGGCCAGGCGCGCCCCCGCGGCCTCCAGCGCCGCCACGACGGCGCGATCCGCCTGGGCGGAGCGCGGGTCCAGCCCCTCCACCGCGACGTCCCCCGCCACGGCCCCGGCCACCAGCAGGAACGCCGCGCCGGACCAGTCCCCCTCCACCGCCAGGTCCACGGGGCGGAACGTCTGCCCTCCGGGCACCTCCAGGACGGCCAGGTCCTCCGACGCCCGGACCCGCGCCCCGAAGGCCTCCAGCACGCCCAGGGTCATGCGGACGTAGGGGGCGCTGCGCAGGCCCTCCACGATCACGCGGCTGTCCCGCGGGGCCCGGGGCAGGGCCAGCAGGAGCCCGCTGAGGAACTGGGAGCTGGCGCGGCCGTCCACGGTCACGTCGCCGCCCAGGAGCGGCCCCCGCACCCGCACCGGCGGCAGGCCTCCCGCCGCGTCGCAGGCGGCCCCCAGCTGCCGGAGGGGGTCCAGCACCATGTCCATGGGCCGGAGCCGCAGCGACCCCCGCGCCTGGAGCGTGGACGCCCGGGGCGCCAGGGCCGCCACCGCGGCGGCGGCCCTGAGGCAGAAGCCCGATTCGCCGCAGTCGAGGACTTCCGCGGCGGGACCGGCGCCCCCGGTCACCTCCACCCGGTCCGCCCCCCGCGCCACCCGCGCCCCCAGCCCCTGGATCACCGCCAGACAGGCCTGCCCGTCCGCGGATTCCCCCGGATTCCGGATCACGCACGTGCCTTCCGCCAAGCTGGCCGCCAGGAGCAGGCGCTGGAGGTGGCTCTTGGATGCGGGGGCGCGGAGGCGCCCCGACAGGGTTCCGGGTGCAGTGTGGATCATCGTTCCGCCTTGGCCCAGCATAGCGGCAGCCCCGCCCGGATCCAACGCCGGCGCGCCCCGGCCCGGATTTGAGGGTTTCAAATAGAAAAGATTTTCAATAAGGCTTGATTCAAACGGAAATGAATTCTATTCTCTCGGAGGACCGCGCGTCCGACCTTTGATTCCCGAGGCACGCATGAAAGCACTTCTCTACACCCTGGTCGCCGGACCGGCCCTCATGGCGGCCGCCACCTCGGGCAGCGGCCTCGTGACCGGCACCGTGCGCGACGAGCAGGGCCACCCGGTCCCCGGGGCCGTGGTGGCCCTGGAGCACCGCATCACCGGCCACCGCCAGACGGCGGTGACGGACAAGGCCGGGCGCTTCGCCCTCCGCAACGTGCCCTTCAACGACTACCACCTGGAGGCCCGGGCCCCCGGGCTCACCACCGCCCACAAGGACGTCTCCATCCGTTCGGGCCTGCCGGTGGAGACGGACCTGCGCCTGGCGGCGGCCGGCGCCGTCGTGGTGGTGGAGGAGGAGGCCGACCTCATCGAGGACCACCCTTCCTCGCACGTGGACTTCGACCGCGCCACCATCGCCCGCGAGCCCGCCGCCGTGGCCAGCCGGGCCCTGGAGAGCGCGATCCTGGCGACCCCCGGCTTCATCCAGGACGAGAACGGGCGGTTCCACTTCCGGGGCAGCCACGGCCAGGTGATGTACGTCATCGACGGCGTCCCCGTCACGGACCAGATGCAGGCCGCCTTCTCCAACAGCCTGGACCCGGGCCAGGTCGACGCCATGGAGGTGGTCACCGGCGGCATCTCCGCGGAGTACGGCGGAAAGCCCGGGGCCGTCGTGAACCTGACGTCCCGCTCCGGGCTCGGCACCCCCGGCGGCTTCCAGGGCGAGGTCTCCGCGGGCGCCTCCCGCTTCTCCACCTACGAGGCCGGGTTCGCCCTGCGCGGCAGCACGGACCGCATGGGCTGGTTCGCCACCGCCTCGGGCTCCACCAGCGACCGCTACCTGGACCCCGTCAACTTCGACAACTTCCACAACCACGGGACCACCGGGCGCGTCGCCACCCGCTTCGACTGGCTCCTGACCGACCACGACACCCTGCGCGTCTCCGCCTCGGGCGGGTCCACCTCCCGGGAGGTCGCCAACCTCGCGAGCCAGGAAGCCCTGGGCCAGGACCAGCGGGCCCGCACCACCGACGCCAACCTGAGCGTGGGCTGGACCCGCCTCCTGGACGGAGGCGCCAGCCTGGAGACCGTGGTCTTCGCGCGGCGCGCCGGCGCCCGCCTGGATCCCACCTCCGGCCAGGCCCCCGACCCCCTGAAGGACTTCCCCGTGTGGGCCTCCCAGGACCGGACCCTGGACAACCTGGGCGCCTCCGTCGCCTGGCAGGGCAAGGACGCCCTCGGCAGCACCAAGGCCGGGCTCCAGTACACCCGGTTCCCCCTGCGGGAGCGGTTCGCCTTCGCCGTGACCGACGACGCCATGGCCCCCGCCGGCGACCCCCTCCACGCCTACACCCCCGCCGGAGGCGGCTCCATCTTCCGCTTCGACGAGTCCCACGCGCCCGTGCTGGCCTCCGGCTACGTGCAGCGCGAGATCCGCACCGGCGGCTGGAACCTGGGCCTCGGCCTGCGCTACGACAGCTGGACCTTCCGGGGCGACGAATCCCACCAGCTCCAGCCCCGCATCGCCCTGAGCTATTCCTTCCCGGGCTCCTCGACCCTCGTGCGCGTCTCCTACGACCGCCTCCTCATCACCCCCGAGAACGAGAACCTGGCCATGTCCACCTCCCAGGCCACCTGGGACCTCGCCGGCGGCGCCGGCACCGTCCCCGCCCTGAGGCCCGAGATCCAGGACAGCTGGCTCGTCGGCGTCGAGCGGCAGCTGGGCGCCCACCTCAAGGCCACCCTGGACTACTGGTGGAAGGTCAGCCGGAACAGCGCCGACAGCGACCAGTTCTACAACACGGGCATCGTCTTCCCCGTCGCCGCGGCCCGCGGGCGCTTCCACGGCATGGACCTGCGGCTCGACCTGGCGGAGATCCACGGCTTCTCCGGCTACCTCAGCGCCGGCACCGTGCGCACCGTCTTCCGCACCCCCACCGTGGGCGGCCTCTCCGGCGCCGAGGGCTCCGACGGCCCCGCCGGCCAGCCCTACCTGATCGACCACGACGAGAAGCTCAACGTCCAGCTGGGCCTCCGCTGGCAGCAGGGAAGCTTCTTCGCCCAGGCCGTGGGCCGCTACGATTCCGGCCTCGTCGCCGGCGAACCCGGGGACGTGGCGGGCAACCCCGACTACGCCTTCGGCATCCCCTACGTGCGCGTGGAGAACGACCGGCTCGTGGGACCGGTCTACCGCATCCGCCCCCGCACCGTCTGGAACGTGAACCTGGGCCGGACCTTCCCCGTGGGCGCCGGCAGGACCCTCCAGGCCACCGCCTCCCTCCTGAACGTCTTCGACGAGAAGGGCCTCTACAACTTCCTCAGCACCTTCGGGGGCACCCACGTCATCCCCCCCCGCACCCTGGCGCTCGGCCTGAAATACAGCTTCTAGAGGGTGGCCAGGGAATCGCACGCGTCCCGGATTGCCGCGCCTGCGATCCCTGACGCAAGTCCGGGACACGGACGATTCCTGGGCCTGGCTCCTAGGCGAACACCTTGCCGATCACGGCTTCGAACTGGGCGCGGTTGTAGGGCTTGGGGAGGAACCCGGCGAGGCCGCCGTCGGCGAAGTCGCTGACGGCGAAGGGCTCGCTGTAGCCGCTCGTGAGGACGATGGGGACGTCGGGCCTCAGCTCCTTCATGGCCCGGAAGGCCTCGCGGCCGTCCATGCGGGGCATCGTCAGGTCCATGAGCACCACGTCGATCTCCTCCCGGTGGCGGGCGAAAACGGCCAGGCCCTCGGCCCCGTCGGAGGCCTCCAGGACGCGCAGCCCCATGGCCCCCGCCAGCGCCGTGGCGACGGACCGCGCCGGCGCCTCGTCCTCCACGACGAGCAGCACCCCCTGGGCCTGGGGGGGCTCCGCCTCGGCCTCCGCGGGTCCGGAGGTCTCCGAGGTGATGCGGGGCAGGAAGATCTTCATGGAGGTGCCGTGGCCCACCTCGCTGTAGACCTTGATGCTGCCCCCGTGCGTGCGCAGGATGCCCATGAGCGCGGAGAGGCCCAGGCCCCGGCCCGTGAACTTCGTCGTGAAGAACGGGTCGAAGATCCGCTGCACCGTCTCCCGCGACATGCCGCAGCCGGTGTCCGACACCTCCATGACCACGTAGCGGCCCGGCGGGATCGGGATGGACGGCACCAGGGTCGCGAGGTAGGTGGCGTCCAGGACCTGCTCCCCGGTCCGCAGGGTGATGGCGCCTCCCTCCTCGTGGGAGAGGGCCTCGGAGGCGTTCGTGACGAGGTTCATGACGATCTGCTGCATCTGCGCCGGGTCCGCCAACACGTCCGGGAGGCCCTGGGCCAGGTCCAGGCGGATCGCGGCCTTCTTGGAGATGGACACCGCCAGCAGCTCCGTCATCTCCCGCACGAGGATGTTCAGGTTGACCCGCGCCACCGTCACCTGCCCCTTCCCCGCGTAGGCCAGGAGCTGGCGGGTGAGGTCCGCGGCCCGGACCGCGGCCTTCTCGATCTGCTCGAGGAAGGACGCGGCGGGGCTCTCCGCGGGCAGGGTCATGGCCGCGAGGCTGCAGTTCCCCATGATGGTCGTCAGGAGGTTGTTGAAGTCGTGGGCGATCCCCCCCGCCAGCACGCCGAGGCTCTCCAGCTTCTGGCTCTGGCGGATGGCCTCCTCCCCCTCCTTGCGCTGGGTGATGTCCGCGCGGATGGCCACGTACTGGTAGGGCACGCCCTGGGGGTCCAGGTAGGGGACGATCGTCGTGTCCACCCAGTAGAAGGACCCGTCCTTGGCCTTGTTCCGGATCTCGCCCTTCCACACCCGGCCGGCCTTGATGGTGCCCCACAGGTCCGTGAAGAAGGCCTTGGGGTGGTGCCCGCTGTTGATGATGCGGTGATCCTTGCCGAGGAGCTCCTCCCGGTCGTACTTGGAGATGGCGCAGAACTTGTCGTTGACGTAGGTGATGCGGCCCCGGGCGTCCGTGACGGCGACGATGGCGTGCTCGTCCAGGGCGTTCTTGAACACCTCCAGCTCCCGCACCGCATTGGCCGCGGCCCCCTCGCCGTCCTCGCGGTCGACGTAGGGGCGGGCCATCCCGTAGGTGAGGCGGCCCCCGTGGCTCCGGGCCACCCGCCACACCAGGAGGACCCGACGCCCGTCCGGCCCCAGGAACCGGCAGCGGTGCGAGGCCGTGGGACCCTCCGCCCAGCCCTGCTCCAGGAACCGCGCAGCCGCGTCCCGGTCCCCGGGGTCCACCAGGTCCAGGAAGGCGCGGCCGAGCAGATCCCGGGGGGGGCGGCCCCAGATCTCCTGGCTTCCCGTCCCCACCGCCTGGAAGGTTCCGTCCGGCCCCAGGGAGAAGAAGACCTCCCGGGCCTGGGCCATGATCCAGTCGAAGAGGGATCCGGGGACCGCTGGGGCGGGCTGGGCTTCCCGGGGGGCTGGATCGCGCTGACGCATGGGGGCTTCCTTCGGCCCCCTCATGATAATGAGTCTCGCTCCCCTCGGCAAACGAGGGGGAGCTCCCTCAGGCCTTCACGCGGGTGGCGAGGGAGTCGAGCAGGTCCCACACCTCGTGGCAGGCCTCGCAGCTCGTGACGGGCTCCCCGCAGGGGAAGCCCTCCGCGCCCATGCCCTGGCACCGGGGATTGGCCACGTAGAAGAGGAGGTCCTCCAGCACCCCGTGGACCCGGCCCCGCAGGCTGCTCTCCGGAAGGGCCCGGATGGCCTGGACGAGGCGCCATTCAGCTTCGTTCAATTCGACCTGGACCGGCTTCTGGGACATGGGGACCTCCGCGGTTTGGGGACCAGTATAGGCGAAGGGGCGGACACGTCCCCCTCCCCCTGGGAACTTGTGACGGGCGGCGAAGTGTGGTCGGCTGGGACGGGAGGATCCATGCGAGCCGTCATTCAAAGGGTCAAGCGAGCCCGGATCCAGGCCGGCGATCAAACCGTGGCCATCGGGCCGGGCCTCCTGGTCTTCGCCGCCCTCCAGAAGGAGGACACCCTGGAGGCGTGCCGTTGGGCGGCCGCCAAGATCGCCTCCCTGCGCGTCTTCGACGACGGGGAGGGCCACATGAACCGCTCCCTCCAGGAGACCGGCGGGGAGATCCTCGCCGTCTCCCAGTTCACCCTCGCCGGCAGCATCGCCAAGGGCCGGCGCCCCTCCTTCGACGGCGCCATGGCCCCCGCCCCCGCCCGGGAGCTCTTCGAGGCCTTCGTGGGCTTCCTGGAGGAGGCGCACCCCCGCGTCGCCCGCGGCTTCTTCCGGGAGCACATGGAGGTGGAACTGGTGAACGACGGCCCCGCGACCTTCATCCTGGAGCGCTAGGCTGTGTTCGGAATCTATAGATTAGATAAATAGTTAACTTGTACTCATACGTAAAGGCTCGTACACCACGAATTTTCCTGGGGTAACGATGCCGAGAAGTTTCCTGACCGATGCCATGTGGGCAAAGCTTGAACCGCTCCTTCCGCCAGAGCGTGGAGGGATGGGGCGATCCCGTCACCCCAACCGTCCCATGGTGGAGGCGATCCTGTGGAGGCACAGGACTGGGGCGCCGTGGAGGGACCTGCCGGAGGAATCTGGACCTTGGAGAAGCGTGTACACGCGATTTGAGGCCTGGACCAAGCGCGGCGTGTGGCAAAGGATCCTGGAGTTCCTGCGCAAGGAAGCCGACCTGGAGTGGGTCATGCTGGATGGCACCATCCTTCGCGCTCATCAACCTTCAGCAGGCAAAAGGGGGGGCTCTGGAACCAGGCGCTCGGACGATCTCGGGGTGGATGCTCGACCAAGATCCATTTGATCTGCGATGCCCACGGTAATCCTTTGGATTTCCTGGTCACTCCGGGGCAAGCCCATGGAAGCCGGTCTGCTGAAGGATTGCTGTGCGGTTGGCAGGCAGAGTACGGGTTCGGAGATCGGGCCTACGATGGGAACCCGGTAAGGAAGGCGATCGAGGCCATGGGTGCGACAGCCGTCATCCCACCTCATCCCCGGCGCAAGAATCCGGCGACCTGGGACTCACACCTATACAAGGCCCGCCATGCCATCGAGCATGGGTTCGCCAAGCTCAAACAGTTCAGGGCGCTGGCCACCAGGTTCGACAAAACGGCGCGAAGTTTCTCAGCCCAGGTGGCTTTGGCCTGCATCGTGATCTGGCTGAGGCTATGAGCGGAGGGTGACAAGCGTTCCGGATCCTCATTGATCCTATGAAACGCGGAGGCGCGGAGGATCTCGCAGAGGGTCGCGGAGGAAAGCGCTCCTGGAACCTGCCACCTCCCAATGACACGTCCCAACGGGAGGCGTGATGGGAAGGCATTGGGGAGAGGTCGACGGGGAGGATCATCCGCACAAGGAGATCACCCAGGCCATCATCGGGGAGGCCATCGAGATCCAGAAGGCTCTGGGGCACGGACTCCTGGAAGATCCCTACAAGGTCTGTCTGGCGCACTCCCTGAGACTGGCCGGCCATAAGGTGAAGCGGGAGGTTTTCCTGGATATCGAGTGGAGGGGGCTTGTGGGCTTGATCCTTTCTCCGCGAGCCTCAGCGAGATCCTCCGCGCCTCCGCGTTCCAATAGGATGCTGCGAATGCGCGGCGCCATCAGGCACTGCAGCACAGACTCACTATTCCAGCTCCTCCATGCTCCGGCACGGATGGGTATTAGCCATTACTATCCTAGATTACGAACACACCCTAGCGGCCCACGAGGATCGCCATGAAGCGGGCCCTGGCCTGGGCGGCGGTGGCGCCCGGGGGCAGGCGCAGGACGGCCGTCACCAGGCCGTTGCCGCCGACGACCCAGGCCCGGGTGCCGCCGCCCGGCGCGGGCGCCTCCACGGCGTCGTACCACCAGGCGTTCTTCTTGAAGGTCTCGTCGATGAAGCTGAGGAAGAGCCGCCGGTAGAGGCGGAGGACCTCCTCCTGGGCCGGATCCGCCAGCCAGCGCGCCAAGGCGTCCGGGCTCGTGCGGAGCCGGTCCCCTTCCCCGAACCAGGTCATGTCGAGGGGGGGGATGTCCTCGCCCGGCGGCACCCGGTTCTCCGCGAAGGGCGCGAAGATCTCCAGCATCCTCACCCGCGCCGCCCCCTCCCCGTAGATCTGGCGCCACTGATCGGCGGACATCATCGCCCACCCCAGGAGCGCGAGGCTGCAGCCCGACTGGAGCGCCCGCGGCAGGTCCACCCGGCCGTGGCCCTTGGGGGCCGAGCACGTGAAGGGCCCCGCCTTGCCCGTGCACTTGAAACTGCCGGCGGCGCTGGCCCAGGCGTCGCCCTCCAGGCGCACCCACAGGAGATGCGCGAGCGGCCCCATGGGCCCCGGCGCCAGGGCGTCGCCGTAGCTGCGCACGCCGCGCTCCGGGGACGCGATGGAGAGCCCCTCGCCCGGCGCGAGCGCCGGGGCCGGCGCCGGAGCCGGCGTCTGGGCCAGGGCGAAAGCCGGGACCAGTGTGACGGAAAGCAAGGCGCGGCGCAGGTTTCCCATGGGGCCTCCCCCGGCCAGTATACTTGATCGCATGACCAGCCGACGCATCCTGACCCGTCTCGCCGGGGCCGTGACCCCGGATCCCGCCCGGCCCTGGGCGGTGGATTTCATCGAGGACGCCGCCATCGCCTCGGAGGGCGGACGGATCGCGTGGATCGGCCCCCGGCGGGAGCTTCCCGCGGCGTGGCGGGACGCCCCGGAGGTCGACGGCGGCGGACGCTGGGCGGCCCCCGGCTTCGTGGATCCCCACACCCACCTGCTCTTCGGCGGGGACCGCAGCCGCGAGTTCAACCGGCGCCTCCACGGGGAGACCTACGCCCAGATCGCCGAGGGCGGCGGCGGCATCCGCGAGACGGTGCGCGCCACCCGGTCCGCGACGGTGGAGGAGCTCGTCGCCCTCGGCGAGGCCCGCCTGGCCAAGTACCGCGCCAAGGGCGTCGTCCACCTGGAGGTGAAGACCGGCTACGGGCTCGAGCTCGAGGCCGAGTCGCGCCTCCTGGAGGCCTACGCCGCCCTGCGCGCGCGGGGCTGGAGCCTGGACGTGACCCTCATGCCCGCCCACGACATCCCCGCCGAGTACCTGGGCCGGCCCGACGCCTACATCGAGGACGTGGCCTCGGCCTGGCAGCCCGAGCTGGTCCGGCGCCATCCCGGCGTGGCGCGCTTCTGCGACGTGTTCGTGGAGCGCGGCGTCTTCACGCCGGAACAGGGCCGCAGGGTGCTGGAATCCGGCAAGGCCCTCGGGCTGAGACCCCGCATCCACGCCGACGAGTTCTGCTCCACGGGCGGCGCCGAGCTCGCCGCGGAGGTGGGCGCCGCGAGCGCGGACCACCTCATGTTCGCCTCGGAGGCCGGCATCCGGGCCATGGCCGCGGCGGGCGTGGTGCCCACCCTGCTCCCGGCGACGACCCTCTTCCTGGGCATGAAGGACTACGCGCCCGCCCGGGCCATGATCCAGGCGGGATGCCGGATCGCCCTGGCCTCCGACTTCAACCCGGGCTCCTGCGCCTGCATCGATCCCCTCCTGGTGCTGCGCCTGGGCTGCCTCCAGATGCGCCTCACCTTCGAGGAGGCCTTCACGGCCATGACCCTCCACGCCGCCCTCAGCCTGGACCGCCCCGACCTCGGCCACCTGCACCCGGGCGCCCAGGACCGCGTCCTCCTGTGGGACGTCAAGCACCCCCTGGATCTGGTGTACTGGATGGGCGAGGCCTACCAGCCCGCGCCCGCGTTCCATGGGTGAGCCATAAACGAGAAGGACCCCGGTCTACCGGGGTCCTTTCGGGGTGCGGGTTCCGGGGAGGGTTACTGACCCCGGCCCTTGAACTCTTCGACGATGTGGTAAATGCGTTCCTTGGCCCGGAGCTTGGCCTTCTTGAGCTCCACTTCCTCGATGGTCTCCTTGGCGGAGAGCCGGATCTTGTTGCGGAGGTAGTTGAGCCTTTCGTCGGCGGCCCGGTGTTCCTCAAGGAGCTTCTTGAACTCGAAGTTCTCCTTCGTCAGGCGATCCTGAATGTCTGGCCGAAGAAAATCCATGAATCCTCCATAAAGTGGGGTAGATCGTGCACTTGCGGCTGTGAAGGACCTGATCTTGCCCTAGAGTACTCCCAGACCACCCCCCGTCAAGGGATTTGAAACCGATCCCTCCGTCCTGTTTCCAAGTGCCCCCGGAGCCCGTCTGTGCAATGGTTTGAACGTGATTTCGATCACCCCCTCTACTTCGAAATCTACAAGGACAAGGACGCCGAGGCGGCGGTGGAGGGTCCCGGCCTCGCCGCGCTCCTGGCCCTGCCCCCGGGGAGCCGGGTCCTGGACCTGCCCTGCGGCTGGGGCCGCCTCCGGCCGGCCCTGGAGGCCCAGGGCTACGAGGTGGTGGGGGGCGACCTGAGCCCCCTGAACCTGGCCCGCCACGCCGCGGAGCACCCCGGGGCGCTGGCTCGCCTGGACCTGCGGGCCCTGCCCTTCCGCTCCGGGTGCGCGGACGGGGTCTTCTGCGCCTACACCAGTTGGGGCTACTTCCCCACGGACGCGGAGAACCAGCGCCAGCTGGCCGAATTCGCCCGGGTGCTGCGCCCCGGCGGCGTCCTCCTCCTGGACCTGGCGGGCCGGGGCTTCTTCCTCCGGGCCCTGGCCACCCTGGACGGCGACTGGTACGAGGTGGAGGGCCAGTACCGGGAGCGGGTGCGCCTGTCCCAGGACGGACGCCGCTTCCTCACGGACCGGATCATGGGGGACCAGCGCTTCCAGCACGACATCTGGATCCCCACCGACGCGGAGGCCCGGGCGGCCCTGGCCGCGGCCGGCCTGGAGGTGGAGGAAGCCTTCGGATCCTGGCAGGGCGCCCCCTGGAATCCCTGGGCGGAGCGCTGGATCTACCGGGCCGTCAAACAATAGCGCGGGCCCCCTTTCGGGGGCCCGGTGGGCCGGTAAGCCGGATTCTGTCGAAGGGACGTCATTCCTCTGGGATGGACCTCACGGTCCACCTCTAGCGACCTACCCGCTGGCTCGATCGGGCCGATCCTCACGCCTTGCGGCGCCCGCCAGCCTATTTGGTCTTGCTCCGTGGGGGGTTTACCTAGCCCGCCCTGTTGCCAGGAACGTCGGTGGGCTCTTACCCCACCCTTTCACCCTTGCCTGTGCCCGAAGGCCATCGGCGGTCTGCTCTCTGTTGCACTGTCCGTCGGGTCGCCCCGCCCAGGTGTTGCCTGGCCCACTGCCCTGCGGAGTCCGGACTTTCCTCTGCGTTGCCGCAGCGACGTCCTGGCCCACCCTTCCATCGTAACCGAGGGGAGCGCCAGGTGCCAGGGGCTGGGCGCGTCCAGGCCCCTCCGGAGGGCAAAAAAAAAGCCCCCGCAATGAGCGGGGGCTTGGGGATTTAACGTCGCGGCGACCTACTTTTCCACCTCTGTCCGAGGAAGTATCATCGGCCCTCTGGAGCTTAACTGCCGTGTTCGGGATGGGAACGGGTGTGACCTCCAGGGTAAAGCCACGACGAAGGGTGAGAATGAATCGAAGGGTTAGGCGAGGTTGAGCAAAGAGTCAAGCCTCGTGGTAATGACGGATGCAATTGATTGATGAAAAGTCAAGCCGATGGACCAATTAGTATCGCTCAGCTGAACACGTTGCCGTGCTTACACATGCGACCTATCAACGTCGTGGTCTACGACGGGTCTCGTGGGGAGATCTCATCTTGAGGGGTGTTTCGCGCTTAGATGCTTTCAGCGCTTCTCACTTCCCGACATAGCTACCCAGCATTGCATTTGGAAACACAACTGGAACACCAGAGGTCAGTCCATCCCGGTCCTCTCGTACTAAGGACAGGTCCTCTCAAATCTCCTACGCCCACACTAGATAGGGACCGAACTGTCTCGCGACGTTCTGAACCCAACTCACGTACCGCTATTGATCGGCGAACAGCCGAACCCTTGGGACCTGCTTCAGCCCCAGGATGCGATGAGTCGACATCGAGGTGCCAAACCTTGCCGTCGATATGAACTCTTGGGCAAGATCAGCCTGTTATCCCCGGCGTACCTTTTATCCGTTGAGCGATGGCCCTTCCATGCGGAACCACCGGATCACTATGACCTGCTTTCGCATCTGCTCGACGTGTGTGTCTCGCAGTTAAGCTCCCTTATACCATTGCGCTCTGCGGCTGATTTCCAAACAGCCTGAGGGAACCTTTGCACGCCTCCGTTACTCTTTAGGAGGCGACCGCCCCAGTCAAACTACCCGCCTGACACTGTCTTCCACCCGGATCACGGGCGCGAGTTAGAGATCAGCATTGCGCAGGGAAGTATCTCAACGACGACTCCACCGACCCTGACGAGCCAGTTTCAAAGTCTCCTTCCTATCCTGCACAGCACAATGCCAACCTCAATGTCAAGATGTAGTAAAGGTGCACGGGGTCTTTCCGTCTAAGTGCGGGTAACCGGCATCTTCACCGGTGCTACAAGTTCGCTGAGTCTCTGCTGGAGACAGTTTCCAGATCGTTACGCCATTCGTGCAGGTCGGAACTTACCCGACAAGGAATTTCGCTACCTTAGGACCGTTATAGTTACGGCCGCCGTTCACCGGGGCTTAAATTCGCAGCTTCGCTTGCGCTAACCGCTCCTCTTGACCTTCCGGCACCGGGCAGGCGTCAGCCCCTATACCTCCTCTTTGGAGTTTGCAGAGACCTGTGTTTTTGTTAAACAGTCGCCTGGAACATTTATGTGCCACCACCTCGGGCTATGAACCCTACCGTGGTACCCCTTCTCCCGAAGTTACGGGGTTAATTTGCCGAGTTCCTTCAGCAGAGTTCTCTCAAACGCCTGAGGATTCTCTCCTCGACTACCTGTGTCGGTTTGCGGTACGGTCACACTTGGATCTCCTTAGCAGCTTTTCTCGGCAGTGTAGGATCAGGACTTTTCGTCACCGGCCTTGGGCTCGTGCCCGCCGGACTTCCCTGGCGGACACCCTTGACCGGTTTCGCAGCACATTCCATAGCGCTGCGTCCCTACCTTCCTGCGTCCCTGCATCGTACAAACGACCCAAACATGGTGCTGGAATATTAACCAGCTTTCCATCGCCTACGCCTTTCGGCCTCGGCTTAGGGACCGACTAACCCAACGCGGATTGACCTTGCGTTGGAATCCTTAGTCTTACGGCGGACGGGGTTCTCACCCGTCTTTACGCTACTTATGCCGACAGAGTCTCTTCCCATGTCTCCAGCTGTCCTTGCGGTCAACCTTCGCAGACGTAGGGAATGCTCCCCTACCACATAGTTCGCAGCTTCGGTAACATGCTTGAGCCCCGTTGAATTGTCGGCACAGACCCGCTTGACCAGTGAGCTATTACGCTTTCTTTAAAGGATAGCTGCTTCTAAGCTAACCTCCTGGCTGTCTAAGCACATCCACATCCTTTTCCACTTAGCATGTATTTTGGGACCTTAGCTGGCGATCTGGGTTCTTTCCCTCTCGACTACGGATCTTATCACCCGCAGTCTGACTGCCGGACTTCACGGCGTGCCATTCGAAGATTGGTTGGATTCAGTAAGCTGGTAAGCCCCCTAGTCCATTCAGGTCTCTACCTGCACGACGAAACATCCGACGCTAGCCCTAAAGCTATTTCGGGGAGAACGAGCTATCACGGAATTTGATTGGCCTTTCACCCCTATCCTCAACTCATCCAAGCGG